>JASHTS010000099.1 GCA_030040425.1 Acidobacteriaceae bacterium
CGGGTAAACCGACGTGTTCATCAGGACAGGGGCGCCGGGCCGTTCTGCCGTCAGCTTGCGCAGCTCCGGCGGAATGTTCTGGTCAAACGGCTGCCGCGCTTCGCTGTTCTTGATCCCCTCCACGTAAACCAGCGGCCGCAAGCGCGCCATCTTCCACGCGTTCCACGCCACCAGCGCGGCCAGCGCGGCGGCGGCAATTCTGACCCATGAAGGTTTGAACGCCCGCGTCAAGCTGACAACCAATTGCGCAACGAACCCCAGCCCCAGCGCCAGCGCAGGCAGCAGTTCCACGCCGTAGCGCGTGTTGTACCACGAGTGTGGCCACCATGCAGGAATGAAGATCGGCACCGACCCGTACGCGACGGCATAGGCATAAAAAGGCACAGGCGCCCACAGCAGCAGCGTCCACGCAAATGCTGCGCGCCGCGCGATCAGCGCGCCTGCGGCGCCCAGCGCCGCCAGCGCTAGCGCCAGATTGCCCCACACCGCCGCGTCCATCGCGGAGACCTTCAGAAAAAACTCCAGCGCCACCCAGGGATTGTGCCAGCCGGGATGCAGCGGGCCGGAACCGTGCGCCGTGCGCAGTTCGATCGCGCGTGCGGAGTAAGGCCCGCGCGCAAAATCCAGCCAGTCTCCAAACGAGGCCGCGTTATAAACAAACCACGCCAGCGGGGCCGCAGCCAGCACCGCGCTCCATATCCAGTAACCGCGCGAGCGCAAATCGCCATTCCTTGCCAGCGTGATTCCGATCGCCGCCCACGCGAGCAACGCGATCACCCATCCGTCGTAGCGCGTATAAACGGCTGCAACCAGTACCGCCGCAATCCAGCCCAGCAGGCGGTTCGCCTGACCGGAATCGGTGCTCAGGCGCGTGCGCCACTCCACCAGCAGCAAGGCGATCCAGATCATCTCGCAAACAAACAGCGGCTCGGTCATGGCCGTGGTTTGCAGATAGAGCAGATTCGGATTCCATGCAAAAAAGGCGAGCACCAATGCGGCCGCGGCCGGTTCCAGCCACTGCCGCGCCAGCCGGTAAATGCCCGCGCACGCAGCCAGGTAGGCCAGCGCCGAAGGGATCAGGCCCGCGATTCCATTGGCCCACCAGGCGTAGACCTGGACGAACGGAATCATCAGCAGATGCGGCAGCGGCAGCCACACCGAACCCAGCTCCGCGATCGAGTGAAACCGGCAGTCGAGGAACCGGCGCGCAATGTGCAAATGGGCGATCGCGTCGCCGTAGTTGAGCAGCGCATGATGGCGCCAGCTCCAGCCAATCGCGATCAGCGACGACGCCGCGCTGAATGCCAGGACCGGCCAATATTCCGCGCGCGTACAGGTCTCCTTCTGCCGATCGCTTTGGCTTGAGTGCGGGCGCATGGCGTCCTCAGTCGAGATGCGTCAACTCCCGGAACCGGACGAATCGCTCGTCGATCTCTGCACGCGTGAGCTGTTCCAGCCGCTCGGTGCCGAACCGTTCCACGGCAAACGAGCCCATCACGCTGCCGTAAAACATGGCGCGCCGGAAAACCCCCGGCGTGAGCTCTTTCTGCGCGGCAAGATAGCCGAAAAATCCGCCGGCAAAGCTGTCGCCCGCGCCCGTCGGGTCCACTACCTCCTCGAGCGGCAACGCCGGCGCCCGAAAGGTGCGCTCGCCCATAGCGCCATTGCGCTGCGAGTGGAACAGCGTCGCGCCGTACTCGCCGTGCTTGGCTACCAGGATGCGTGGCCCCATGGACATCACCGCCTTCGCCGCCTTCACCAGGTTTTGGTTCTCACCCAGAACACGTGTCTCAGCGTCGTTGATCAGGAGAATGTCCAGGCCCTTCAACACCTCGAGCAGCGCGGGCCGATAGTCGTTGATCCAGTAATTCATCGTGTCGCCGGCGACAAGCTTCACCTGTGGCATGGCCTCGCGCACGCGCCGCTGCAGCACCGGATCGATGTTGGCCAGAAAAAGGAATTCGGAGTCGCGGTACGCCTCGGGAATCTTGGGCTCGAATGTGGCAAAAACATTGAGCTCCGTGTTGCGCGTCTTGGCCTCGTTCAGGTTCTCGAGATACGAGCCCTCCCAGAAAAAACTTTTGCCGGCGGCGCGCTCAATGCCGCGCGTGTCGATGTGGTGCCGCTCGAATACGGTTTCCTGTTCCGGCCCGAAATCCTCGCCCACCACGGCAATCACGCGCACATCGCAAAAAAAGCTCGCCGCCAGCGCAAAATACGTGGCTGCGCCGCCCAGGCAGCGCTCGCGCCGGCCCGACGGGGTTTCAATCGAATCGTAGGCAACGCTGCCCACCACGGTAATCGACATTCAGCTCCTTGTTCTCTCGAGTGATTTACCAGCCCATGTACTTCCCGAACAGCGGCTTCAGCCTTTCCTTCGCCGCCGCGGGAATCGCATCCGGCTGCGTCAGAACGGCAAACTTTGCCGCCGTGGCGCACGCGCAGTTGCGTTCGCGCGGCATCGCCGCCACCGCCGCCTTCACCACCTTGCACGCATTCTCGGCGTTCTTGTGGAGCACGGCCACAATCTCCTCCACCGTCACCGCGTCGTGCCCCTCGCGCCAGCAGTCATAATCGGTCACCATGGCCACCGTCGCGTAGCAAATCTCCGCCTCGCGCGCCAGCTTCGCCTCCTGCAGATTGGTCATCCCGATCACGTCCGCGCCCCAGCTGCGATACAAATTCGATTCCGCGCGCGTCGAAAACTGCGGGCCCTCCATGCACACGTACGTGCCCCCCAGCTTGCCCACCACGCCGGCGCACGCGCACGCATCCGCCGCAGCTTGGGCCACCGTCGCGCATACCGGATCGCCGAACGCCACGTGCCCCACAATCCCATCTCCGAAAAATGTCGCGGTGCGATGAACCGTCCGGTCGATGAACTGGTCGGGAATCACGAATTCCATGGGCCTGTGTTCTTCCTTGAGCGAGCCCACCGCCGAAACCGAAACGATGCGCTCCACGCCCAGCTTCTTGAACGCGAAAATGTTGGCGCGAAAATTCAGCTCCGAAGGCAGAATGCGGTGCCCGTGCCCGTGCCGCGCCAGAAAGGCCACCTTGCGCCCCTCCAGCTCGCCCAGCACAAACGCGTCGGAAGGCTGGCCAAACGGCGTCTCCACGCGCTCTTCCTGCACGTTGCTGAATCCGGGCATGGAGTACAAACCGCTGCCCCCGATAATGCCAATCTCCGCTTCCGCCACTTACGGGCTCCTTTTATTCACTGACCTCTGATCCCTGACCCCTAGTCCCTCGGTCCCTGTCTCACCTCTCATCGATCAGCCTTATCGTCTCCAGAATCACGTCTCCGTCAATCGTCAAACTATGCGCGCTGATTTTGTCCATCGTGTCCTGCCCGGTGTGGTGATAGCTGTTGTTCGGTCCATAGTCGAGATCGATGATGTCGATCGAGGGCACGCCGCGCCGCACAAACGGCAGATGATCGTCCTCGACCGCCATGTCTTTTTGAAAAAAGTAGCGCTCGTCCCCGAACTTCTTCGCTGCCTGCGCAACCAGCGCCTGCAGCCACGGCGTTGAATTCGTTTCGCGCTGAATGTCGAGATCCTTGTCCCCAATCATATCCGTGAGAAGGAACGCCTTGATCTGGCTGAGAGTTCCGTCGCGCTCCCAGCGCGCCGCCAGATGCCGGCTGCCATAAGTCGAGTCGGTCTCAGACCACGATTCGATCGCTTCTTCGCCGTCGAAGAAAACCAGCCAGACGGAATATCCGTCGAGCTTCTTCCCGCCCGCGGTCTCCGCGCGCAGCCGGTCGCCGATCGCCATCAGCAGCCCGGTGGTCGATCCGCCGTCGTTCGCGCCCACAAAGTCGATGTCGCGCAGCGGGTAGTTGGTTTCGTAATGCGTGGCCAGCACGATGATGCCCTTCTTCGTGCCCGCGAAGCGCACGATGAAATTGCGCATCGGCACCGGCCCAATCGGCGTATCCGCGGTAAACGCGTCCTCCTCGAAGGCAAGATGCTCGTTCAGAAAATGGCCGCGCAGGAACTCCTCGGCCTTCACATGGCCCGCTCCCGTCGGCCAGCGCGGCCCGATGGCCACAAATTCCCGCGCATACTCATAGGCCTTCGCGCCATCGAAATGCTGCGCCGGCAGCGCAAGCGGTGCGGCCAAAGCCAGTGCTGCCGCGGCCCTCGTCCAAAACCAAGAAAAGATCATCCGGCAGCCTCCCGCGCCTTCTTGCGCGAGGGATGCACCCACCACGCTACGCCGATGCCGATGAGGTAGAGCGAGAGCATGGGCACCGCGTAGATGCACATGGTCCAGATATCGGGACTGGGGCAGATGATGGCGGCCACAAAAAACACTGCCAGAATCGCATAGCGGATGTTCTTCCACAGGAACCGCGGGCTCACGATGCCGAACATGGCCAGGAAGAAAATCAAAATCGGCATCTCGAAGCTGATGCCCAGCCCCAGAATGATCGAAAGGAAGAACCCTGTGTACTCCTCGATGGTGACCATGGGGTTGAAGTTTTTCCCGAAGTTCACAATCAGAATCTTCAGTGCGCCGGGCAGCACGAAAAAGTAGCCGAAGGCCGCTCCCGCCAGGAACAGACCTACCGTGGCCGCCATGAACGGAATCACAAACCGTTTTTCTCTGTGGTAAAGCCCCGGCGCAATGAAAAGCCACACTTGGTAAAGAATCAAGGGCGACGCCAGAATCGCCCCGCCGATCAGCGACACCTGCAGATACAGGTTCAGCGGGTCCATCGGGTGCGTGTAATTCAGCTTGATGTGCAGCTGGTCGAGCGGCTCCTGCACTAGGCTGTACAGCTTCACATGAAAGATGTAGGCAACGATCGATCCGAGCACCAGGTAAACCGCCGAGTGGATGATGCGCCGGCGCAGCTCCTCCAAGTGCTCCATCAGGCTCATGCCCGGGAGTTCCGCGCGTTCGGTTACAGCCTTGCGCGCCTTGCTGATGGCGTCCCCAGGATCAACCATGGCGGCTTGCTTGCTCCGTCATGTCTCGAGGTTCTTCCTGCGCCGGCTCCGTCTCCGGCGCCGCTTGGGCGCGAGCCCCATCGGTCTCGCTGTCTCTCGCCTGCGCGCGGCCCGCGCGCGTCGCACCCACGATCTCGCCGGTCGAGGGCGGCAAGATCCGCGGAGCACTCGGCTCCGTAGGCGTTTCAGGGGCGCTTGCGCTCGGCGCATCGGCAACCGGCGCGGCCGCTTCCGGCTGCGGAGCCTGCAACTCTGTCTTCGCCTCTGCACTCTGCGTCTGCGCGGTCAGAGCCAGCCGCTGTTGCCGCTCTGCCTCTTCGCGCTTGCGCCGGTCGGCTTCCTCGGCGTTGCGCAGCTCTTCTTCCATCTGGAACTTGAAGTCGTTGGAAGCCTTCCGGAACTCGTACATCAGTTTGCCGATCTGCCGCCCGATCTGCGGCAGCCTTCGCGGCCCGAACACCACCAGCGCCAGCACCATCAGGAGCAGGGAATCGCCCATGCTGATGTTCGCCTCAAGAATTGGCGGCGGAGCTACCATGAAGCACTATGATACCTGCCTGCGTGCGTGCACACCAAAACCATCGCAACGGCCACGCCTCACCACGTGTATCCTCCGGAACGCGGCGGCCACGCGCCCAGAAGCTGCCGCAGCAGCACGATGCGCCCGAAGTGATAGGCATTGTGCGCGCCCAGGTTTTCGAGCTGCTCCCGCACCGTCATCACGCGCACCGGTTCTCCCGGCCGCGAAGGGCAGCGCACCGGCTTCTCCAGGCGCGATGCCTCGCGTGCCGCAGCGCTCGCCTCCGCGTTGCCTTGAAGGAAACGCGCAACAAGCTGCTCCCAATACTCGCGCTCCGCGTCGAGCACCGTCGGGAAGCCATCTCTCGGACTCGCCGGAAACGGCGTTTCCACTTCTGCAATCCAGTCCAGCGAGATCTGCTGCCAGAACACGATGTGCCAGAGCTCTTCATAAATCGAGTGCGGAGCATTTTCAGGCAGGCGATGCGCAATCTCCTGCGAAAGTCCGTCGAGGATATGGGAGGGCGGAGCCGCCGCCCCATCGCCGCTCAAAATCTGCTCCAATTCCGTCATGCCCGCCCCTCTCTCGGAGTGCTCCCAGGCCTGCACCCATCTCGAAGATAGTCCAGCCACTCCGCACTCTGCCCACAACCGGGCTTTGTAATCAGGGCACGGCTTTAGCCGGGCCGCAAAGGCCAGATTCATGCCGGCAACACTCTGTGCGTTAAACTGAAGGAAAGACGGATTCGGCTCGGCCCATCGGATTTCGGAATCCATCGGCTCGCGGCCGCGTCCAACTTGAGTGAAAGGGCTGCAACAACCCCGTGGATGGGGTTCGAGCGAATCGATCAGCCTGCGCGCGCTCAAATGCGAGCGCCGTTGCCGGTCAGGTCTTCGCGCGAGCGGCGCGTCCACTGCAGCTTTGCGTGCTTTCAACATCCCCGCCCGCCGTATCCCGCATGGGACCGTCAGGGCTGAAGGCGGAATACGGTGACTCTGATTCTTGACCCTGAAACTGCGGCCTCGCCGGAGGCCTCAAATGCATGCTCTCTTGAAAATTACCTCGCTCTTCCTGACCACTCCATGGATCAGCGCGTCGCCCGGGCGCGCGCCGCGCTCGGCTCCTCTACCATTCTCCTCGGCCATCACTACCAGCGCGATGAAGTCATCCGCTTCGCCGATTTCACCGGCGACAGCTACAAGCTCTCCAAGGCCGCCGCGGAGACGGATGCGCAATTCATCGTTTTCTGCGGCGTCCATTTCATGGCCGAGAGCGCCGATCTGCTCGCGCGCGCCGGCCAGCAAGTCATCCTGCCCGACCTGAACGCCGGCTGCTCCATGGCCGATATGGCCGAGATCTCGCAGGTTGAGGATTGCTGGGACGCGCTTGAGCACGCAGGCCTCGCCGCCGAAACCATTCCGCTCACCTACATGAACTCGACCGCCGCCATCAAGGCCTTCTGCGGCGAGCACGGCGGGCTTGTCTGCACCTCCTCGAACGCGCGCGCCGCCTTCGAGTGGGCCTTCGCGCGTGGCCGCACGGGGTCCCCAACGACAGGTCCTCGTCGTTGGGGTGACAGGAGAATCCTCTTTCTGCCCGATCAGCACCTGGGCCGCAATACCGGCTTTGCCATGGGCATTCCCCTCGAAGAGATGGCCGTCTGGGATCCCTGGGCCGTTCAGCTCGGATCGTTCGCCGGCGGCCAAACCCGTGAGCGCCTGGCCGCAGCGCGCGTTCTTCTCTGGAAAGGCCACTGCGCTGTGCATCAGCGTTTTCTTCCCGGCCACGTCGATCAGGTGCGCGCCAAATACCCGGGCATTCAGGTCATCGTGCACCCCGAGTGCCGCTTTGAAGTCTGCCAGAAGGCCGACGCGATAGGCTCAACGGAAGGGCTCATCCGCATCGTCGAGCAGGCGCAAGCGGGCACAACCTTTGCCATCGGCACGGAGATTCATCTCGTCAACCGCCTCGCCCGCCGCTTCGCGCCCCAGGGCAAAAAAATCATTACCCTCGATTCCACCGGCTGCCTGTGCACCACCATGTACCGCATCAGTCCGCAGCATCTGGCCTGGGCGCTCGAAAATCTGGTGGAGGGCCGCGTCGTTAACCGCATCCAGGTGCGCGCCGGCGTCAAGCACTGGGCGCGCGTGGCCCTCGACCGCATGTTGGAAATTTGACCGCATGTTGGAAATTTGACGGCACACTTGAAATCTGAACCCCGCTGCGACCAACGCGCAGCCTTTGCTCGAGCTGGTTGTCAAGCGGGTTAAAATGCCACCCTCGGGCCGCCCGGTATTGCACAGTTGTGCCATATTCCCCTTCCGGCGTTTCGTCGTATCTTAGAGTCAGGCAGAATCCATGAAAACCTTCACTCTCGACGAAGCCCAGTCTCTGCTGCCCGTGCTCGAATCGCTGCTCAAACGCGCGATCGATGGCAAGCGCATTGCCGAGGAGGTGGAGAGCGATCTCTCCGGCCTGGCGCAGCGCATCCATCTTGCGGGAGGCATGCGCGTGAACTCAACCATGGTGGCCAAGCAGCGTGCCGAGATGGAAGATCACCTCAAGCGCGTGCGCGAGAGCATTGCCGAAATCGACTCCATCGGCGTGCAGGTCAAGGATCTCGATTCCGGCCTGCTCGATTTTCCCTGCCGCCTCGACGACCAGGTGGTTCTCCTCTGCTGGCGCCTGGGCGAGCCCTCGATCGAGCACTGGCATACGCTCGAGGCCGGCTTCAAGGGCCGCCAGCCTCTCGATGAGCGCTTTCGCCGCCGCAACGGCCCAACCGGCCGTCCCAACTAGACTCGCGCCTCGCCTCCTCGCCGCAATAGAATTTCTCGCAACGCAAGCGTCCCCGGAATCCGCACCACCTTTCTGCGCGAGGCGCAGTGCCCATGTACATCTCCGAGCCTGAAGTTCGCTCCCTTCTCACCTATGACGCCCTCATCCCTGCCATCCGCCAGGCGCTGATCGACTGCTCCACCGGGGGCGCGGAGAGGGAAGTCATCCAGCCGCCGCGCACCATCCTGCGCGCCGGCAACGCCGAAGGCGGCAGCAATGGCTGGTTCGCCGTCATGCCCGTCATCGCCGGCGACATGATGGGCGTGAAAACCGTCACCTTCTTTCCCGGCAACGCGGCGCTCGGCCTTCCCACGCATCTCGCCGTCATCACCCTTCTGCGCCGCGCCACGGGCGAGCTCCTGGCCATCCTCGACGGCCGTCTCGTCACCGAGATGCGCACCGCCGCCGTCTCCGCCGTCGCTCTTGACGCCCTCGCACCCGCGGGTGTCCGCACCCTCGGCATTCTCGGCAGTGGCGTGCAGGCCCGCGCCCACATCCAGGCGCTGCGCCTCGTGCGTCCCGCACTCGAAGAGATCCGCATCTGGAGCCGCACGCCCGCCCACGCCGGAACGCTGGCCGCTGAAACCGCCGCCCGCGCCGTCTCCATTGAAGAGGCCGCCGCCGCCGACGTCGTTCTCACCGTCACCTCCTCGCCCCTGCCGGTCCTTGAGGGCCGCTGGCTCGCGCCGCACGCGCTCGTACTCGCTGTAGGCGCCGTGGGCGCCGAACTTCGCGAGCTCGATGACGAAGCCATGCTCTCGAGCTGCCTCATCGCCGAGTCCCGCGCCTCGCTTGAGCGCGAGTCGGGGGATGTCCGCCTTTCCGGTGCGCAGGTCTACGCCGAGATCGGCCGGATTCTTGCCGGCGCCACGCCACCGCCCGCGGGCCGGCGCATGGTCTTCAAATCCGTCGGCATGGCCATCGAAGATCTGGTCGCGGCGCGCCTGGTCTGGGCCGCTCGCGAAATCGGCGGCCAATAGCGTCTTTTCTTTGAGCTGCCCGATCCCGTCCCCGGGCGGCCGCGAGCGGACTCCGCCCAGGTTGCGTCTAACGTCACAGTTGCACAGCGAATGCAAGGAAAGGGACCGTTTCACAGACTCAGCCGCATCCCGGAGCCGACGGTTGGAACCGGAATCGGGGTAGATGCAGGTCCCGTGAAACTGTGCGTGCCGGATTTTCTAAAATGAGGAATGCACCGGCTCGCGCACCAGAGCGAGACCCCGGTACCGGCAGACAAGCTGGCCCGCATGGGCAGTGTCCGAGGAGCGACCATGAAGACCGCAAGGTACGCGAGGCTGTTGCTTGCTGTGACCCCGCTGCTGGCCGGGTGCGGCGATTTCTGGCAGGCTCCGAGTTCCACCTCCACCACCACATCCACCACGACCGATTCCAGCGGTTATTTTTACGTCCTGAACAGCGCAACCCTCCAGATCGCCGGTTACTCCATTCAGTCCGGCGCATTGACTGCGGTCCCCAACAGCCCCTACGCTATGGCCGCGTCTCCCATTGCCGCTGCCGTTGCTCCCGGCGGCGGCTTTCTCTACGTAAGCACCGTCAGCGGAATTTATACCTACAGCATCGCTTCGGACGGCGCACTGTCTATCGCCGATAACGGGCAACCCGCCGGCGTTGTGGCCTCTTCTTTGGCGGTCGATCCCAGCGGCGCCTGGCTCCTCGCCGCCGTCTATGGCGAGCCGCAGTTGGACGCCTTGCCCCTCGCCTCCGGAATACCGCAGGTGGGCGCGTCGCCGGCATCCCAGGGCTACAACATCGCCAACGCAAAAATAGAACAGATTGCCGTTTCAGGCGACGATGGCCACGTCTTCGCCGCCATGGGCCCGGGTGGTTCCATCGTGGTGCCGTTCAACGCCGCCGCCGCCAGCACTTCCAATCCGCTCGCCTCCACTTACACGCTTATCCCGCTGGTGAACTCCGGCGGTGAAGCGCTCTCCGTCGCCGTCGATCCCTCCACCACCCCGCGCCTCTTTTACATCGGCGAAACCCTCGCCTCCGGCGGCACCACCGGCGGTCTGCGCGTCTTCAATTACAGCTCGCTGGGCGGAACCCTCACCCAGGCCACGGGCTCGCCCATCGCCAGCGGCGGAGGACAGCCCGCCGCAATCCTCCCCGATTCCACCGGCGACTACGTCTTTGTGGCCAACGCCGTGGGCGTTACGGCCGGCGCCATCGAGAGCTTTTCCATCACCGCCTCAGGCACAACTTCGCCCACCTACACCATCGCTTCCGGAAGCAGTATCAATTGCGGAGACCTGCCCTCCGGGCTGGCCGAGGACAGCCTGGACCAGTTCGTGCTTGTCACGGACTCAGGCGGCAATCCCGACCTCGAAGCCTACACCATGAGCGGTGGGACGCTGACCTCGGTGTTGACAAGCGCCACGGGTACTGATCCGGTCACGGCTGTCGGCATCGTCGCAGCTCCATGAGCCGGCTGCCGCAACCGTCAGCCCTTGCCCGGCCTCAAGTGCTATCCTCAGTTAGAACGCCCCCGGCTGTGCGCACACGTCCTCCAACAGGTTCTGCTCCAATTTTGTGCCGCTTCAGGCTCCTGTTCGTCCCGTCTTTTCTGGCGCTCAACCTCTTCGCCTCCGCTTGCAGCCGCTTCCATCAGCCTCCGCCTGAAATGGTGTATGTTTCGGCGCAGGAGATGTACCTGCACGACCGCGTCGCGCCCGTCTCCAATCGCGTGGCCGAGGTGGTCAACGGCGAACCGCTCGAAGTCGTCGAGCACGGCCACAGGTTTCTCAAGGTGAAGACCGCCAAAGACGAAGTTGGCTGGATCGAAGATCACGCCGTCGTCGACGCCAAAACCTACGATTCCTTTGTCCAGCTCGCCGGTCGGCACAAGCAGGACCCCGTCACTGCAACCGCGACCCTCCGCGACGACCTGTACATGCACCTTCTGCCCGGCCGCGAGACGGAACATTTCTACCTGATTCCCGGCAACGCCAAGGTGCAGCTCCTCGAGCGCGCTTCCATTGCCCGTGCGGAAGCGCCCGGCTATGGGCCGCTGGCGCGGCTCGCCGCGCCGGAGAAACCCGGTTCTCCCAAATCGCCTGAGCCGGAAGCTCCGCCGCCGGTGATGGAAGACTGGTGGCTTGCCCGGGACAGCCAGGGTCATACGGGTTGGCTTCTGGGGAGCCGCTTGGACGTCGATGTCCCCGATGACATCGCCCAGTATGGCGAAGGCCAGCGCTTCGTCGGCGCGTGGCTGCTGGCCAAGGTCTACGACCCCGCGTCCAATGCGCCCGGACACGAAGCGCCCGAATATCTCACCGCGCTTGCCCCGCCCCAATCGGGCCTTCCCTTTGACTTCGACCAGATTCGCGTCTTCACCTGGAGCAAGAATCACCATCGCTACGAAACCGGTTTCCGTCTGCATCCCATCGACGGCTTCCTGCCGGTCCACATCTACAACCAGGAGACGCCCTCGGGCAGCGTGCCGGCCTTCAGCTTCCAGCTCGGCACGGGCCCCGACGTATCCACCGATCCGGCCACCGGCATCTCCCGTCCGTCCTCCGAGCGGACCATCCGCTACGAGATGATCGATACCGCGGTCAAGCGCGTCGGCCCCGATATGGCGCCCATCAAGCTCGACCATGCCCTCGAAAAGGAGACGGCCGAGAACAACCCCGTTAAGAAGCACAAGTAGTGCATCGAGCAACGGGAACAGGGGCTTTCAGGCCCCTGAATGCAGCCCACCAATGATCCAGGATTTAGCCCCGGATGTCCGTGTCAGGGCACGGCTTCAGCCGTGCCGACCCGGCGCATTCCTCTCCCCATTCTCGCGGCCATCGGCCCGCCAACGGGAACCATGCGAGCCGCAATCTCGTACTTGATCCAAACGGATGGCAGCATGGATTGACGGCCGAAGGGCAGTAATGTTACGCTACGTAGCGTTACAGGAAGTAGCACAATTCGCCATGAGCCGGATCGCCCCCTCATCCGTCTATGACACAAGCAAGCAGTTCTCGCTTTCCGATCGTCTGTCAGGCAGGCAGCTTTCCACCCTTAACCGCCAACCCTCACACCGCTCTCGAAAACTCAAATGGTGATCTCTTGAAGACCAGGCTGCGCCTGCTGTGCCCGTTGCTCCTCGTGCTGTTTTGCCTGCTGTTGTCCCAGTGCGCCGTCGCGCAAACCGGCGCGCTGCGCGGCGCGGTCGTCGATCCCAGCGGAGCCGATATTCCCGGAGCCAGCATCACTTTGTCGCTCGGCAGCCGCGCTCTGTCCACCACCTCCGGCGCCGACGGCCGCTACGAGTTCCGCGCTCTTGCGCCGGGATTGTATACGCTTACCGCCACAGCCAGGGGCTTCTCCCCGCTCTCGATTTCCAGCCTGCAGATCGTTGCCGGCGCGGCCAAAGAGTTGAATCTTCCTCTCGCCATCCAGGTGGAGCAGCAGCAGGTCACGGTGCAGGATGAGAACCAGGGCGTCAGCCTGAGCCCCGACCAGAACGCCAATTCAATGGTGATCAAGGGCGGTGCGCTCGACGCGCTCTCCGACGATCCCGACGAACTGCAAAGCGAGCTCCAGGCGCTGGCCGGTCCGGCCGCCGGGCCGAACGGCGGACAGATCTACATTGACGGCTTCGAGGGCGGCCAGCTCCCGCCCAAATCGTCGATCCTCGAGATTCGCGTCAACCAGAACCCCTTTTCCGCCGAATACGACCGCATCGGCTATGGGCGCATCGAGATCATCACCAAGCCCGGCTCGGAGAAGCTCAAAGGCAGCGCCTTCAGTTTCGGCAACGATTCGGCCTTGAACACTGCCAATCCTCTCATAACCCAGCAGCCCGACTATTACATCTACGGCACCGGCGCCAACCTCTCTGGGCCGCTGACCAAGACCTCCGCCTACTTCCTCGACTACTTCCGCATGAGCCGCCAGGACCAGGTGATCGTGGACGCGCTCAATCCCGGAAACCTCGCCGAGAACCTCTCCGAGTCCTTCCCCGATCCTTCCGGCATGACCGACATCGAACCGCGCATCGATTTCGAGCTCGGCAAGAGCAATATGCTGACCATCCGCGACGACATCTTCCGCTCCAACCAATCGGGCAGCGGCGTGGGCACCCTCAATTTGCCGCAGCAGGCCACCAGCGGAACCAGCGAGGAAAATACCCTCCAGGTTGGCGATACCATTCTCGTCAATCCGCGGCTGGTCAACGAAGCGCGCTTTCAGTGGCGCCGCGTTCGCAACAACCAGGCTGCCGATTTTCCCACCCCCACCGTCAGCGTGCAGGGCGCCTTCACCAACGGCGGCAACAGCTCCGGCGTCAATCAGGACCACGAGGATGTCCTGCAGTTGCAGGATTATTCCACTGCCACGGCCGGAGCGCACACGCTCCGTTTCGGCACGCGCCTCCGGACCTATCGCGACGCGAATTACTCTACATCCGGCGCCAACGGAACCTACACCTTTGCCCTGGCCTCGGATTATCAGGCCGGAACTCCCTCGCAGTATTCTCAAACCATCGTCACCAATCCGCTGGCGCGCCTGCTCCTCTTCGACGGCGCAGTGTTCTTTGAAGACGATTGGCGCGTCAACTCCAACTTCAATCTCGATCTCGGGCTGCGCTTCGAAGGGCAGAATCGCATCCACGATCATGCCGACTGGGCGCCGCGGCTTTCGCTGGCCTGGAGCCCGAAGCACACCGGCTCCAACCCTCCCAAAACGGTCATCCGCGCCGGCTACGGCTGGTTCTACGACCGCTTCACCGTCCCCAACTTCTTCGGCTCGGCCGCCGGCGCGCCTTATATCGCCGAAGCCATCCACGATAACCTCATCAACCAGCAGAGCTACGTGGTCGATAACCCGGACTTCTACGATCCTGACGCGCCCCAGCCCGCCTCCGTGCTCATAGGTGCGTCCTCGACGGTTCCTTCCTTCCACACCATCGATCCGCACTTCCACGCCGCGCTCGACATGCAGGGCGGCATCGGCGTCGATCGCCAGATCACCAAGAAGATCACCGCCAACGTCACCTATCTCTTCACCCAGGGAGTGCACCAGTACCTCACCGACAACGTAACCGCGCCCGCCTTTGACGCCTCCACCTACACCGTCACCGGCGCCGTGCCCTCCGTTTACAACTACCAGTTCCAGTCAGAAGGCGTTTACCGCCAGAATCAGCTCATCCTCACCGGCAGCCTGCAGCTCAAGCACCTCACCCTCAACGGCTTCTACATGCTCAACCAGGCCAACAGCGACACCCAGGGCGTCACCTCGCAGCCCTCCGTCGCGCAGGACCCCGGCCTCGACTACGGCCGCGCCAGCTTCGGCATCCGCCAGCGCATCACGTTTCTCGACAGCTTCACCGCGCCGCACGGCATCGTCATCGCCTCGTTGCTGGCCGCGCAATCGGGCACGCCGTACAACTTCACCACCGGCTACGACTGGACCGGCAACAACCAGTTCAACGCGCGTCCCACCTACGGCGTCTGCGGCGCGACCGGCGTGATCCAAACCCAATACGGCTGCCTCGACACCGATCCCGTAGGCAAGAGCGAGACCATGGTGCCGTACGATCTCGGCACCGGACCCGCCAATGCCGTCTTCCACGTGCGCGTGAGCAAGGTGATCGGCGTCGGCCCGCGCATCAAGGAAGCCGCCGAAGGCAACACCATCCACAACAACAACAGCGTGAGCGGCCGCGGCCTGAGCGGCGGCGGCGCGGCCATCCGCCTCGATGCCGGCGCTCCGCGCAAGTTCAACCTCACCTTCGCCGTCGGTGCGAACAACCTCTTCAACATCGTGAATCTCGGCACGCCCAATGGCGTGCTCAAGTCCCCGCTCTTCGGCCAGACGCAGCAACTCGCCGGCGGCCAGTTCGGCGGGGCCACGCCCGGCAACCGGTCGGTCTTTCTGCAATCGAGATTCTCGTTTTGAGCGGCTTCGCCTGAAGCCGTTTATCCGCGCCGCCGCAGCGCCAGCTCCACCACGCGCAGCATGTCGGCTTCCGGAGCCGGCTTGCCCGTCCAGATCTCGAACTGCCGCGCGCCCTGCTGCACAAACATCTCCAGCCCGCTGATCGCCGCCAGGCCCCGCGCCTTGGCCAGCTTGAGCAGCGGCGTCTCGATGGGCGTATACACCATGTCGAAGACCAGCCGCGCGTTCAATTCTTTCTCGTCGACGGGCAGCGCCTGCGCCACGCCCGTCATCCCGCACGGCGTGGTGTTGATGATCACATCGAACTGGCTCTTCTTCAGCAAGTCCCGCTTCAACACCTTGGCCTTGGCCTTGCGCGCCAGCGCCACGGCCTTTTCATGCGTGCGGTTGGTCACGAACACCTCCGCGCCCTGCTCCACCAGCCCGAACACCGCCGCCCGCGCCGCGCCGCCCGCGCCCAGCACCAGGATGCGCGCGCCTTTCAACCGCAGCCGCCGTTCCAGCGGCCGCACCACCCCGGCCACGTCCGTGTTGAAGCCGTAGAGATTGCCGTCGGCGCCCGTGCGCAGCGTGTTGCAGGCGCCGATCCGCCCGGTGAGCGGGTCCATGTTCTCGAGATGCGGCAGCACCTCCTGCTTGAGCGGCATGGTCACCGCCACGCCGCTCAGCGGCAATTCCCGCGTCAGCGTCAGCAGGTCGTTCAGCGTCTTCACCTTCAGCGGCAGCATCACCGCGTTCACGTTCTCGCGCCGGAAGGCCGTATTGTGCATCAGCGGCGAAAGCGAGTGGCTGATGGGATTGCCGGCCACGCCGAAGATGCGCGTGGCCTGGTCGATCTGCTCCAGGCGGTAGAGGTCCGTGAAGCTGCGCACCGAGAGCTGCCCCGGCGCGGTCTCCGTCCCCTCGGCGGCGGAGGCAAAGGTAAACGCGGCGCCCGCGCGCGGACCCAGCACCCGGCTCACCAGCCCCTCTTCGCCCATGGCGATGCCCACCACCTGCATATCGAGCGCCTCGTCCTCGATCAGCCGCAGCACGGCCAGGTTATCCGCGAGCGAGCGCGCCGTTGAGACAACCTTTACATAATCGGGATGGAAAACCTTGATCCGCTCCACCGCCTGCTTCAGCCCCTTGGTGCGCGTGTAGTCGTGGAAGCTCACCAGCAGCGCCGTGCCCGCCGCGCGCAGCCCGGCGCGAAACCGCGCCATCTGCGGACGGTTGCACTGCTCCGCGCTCTCCAGCTCCAGGTCCACAATCTGGCATCCGGCCTCCGCGGCCTTGGTCAGCATCTCCAGCTCCGCCGAGAGCGATCCCACAAACTTCCCGCCGTGTTCCTTGCGCCGGCAGGTCGCGAGCGCGATCACGTCCCGGTGCCGGCCCAGAAATTCCTTGAGCGGCAGCAGCCCGGCCGCCGGCTTGGCCAGGAAATCGAGGCGGATCTCCAGGAACCGAGCCTCGCCGAGCACCGCGTCCGCCCGGGCAAACAGCTCTGCCGGGGTCGCCCCCTGCAGGCTCACGCACAGCTTGGGCAGCCGCAGCCGCGCCAGCGCCGGCACCGGAGGCGCCACCGGCGCCGCCATCCCGGGCGCGGGCCTCCCATCCGGCCTGGAACCGGAAAGCGACGCGAGCGAACTGGCTGCATTCGGCATGACCTTCAATTGCCGCATCTTAAAGCCGACTGCTGCAAGAATGCAACAAACCGAAGTGCCGCGGGCAAATGGGGCGCCGCTGGGCGTGGGAAGGTCCTTGAAGAGGGAGATCTAACTTCGGGTTTTGCAGGTTTTTGCAGAGGTTTAACGAGGTTTGCAGGCCTCTTATTTTTATAAGTGTATTATTATGTCATGGTTACGAGGAAAATTCGGTGTTTTGCGGGGGGAGGGGGAGGGGGTGGTCAAAGGGCAGGGAGCGAGGGAGCAAGGGAGCGAGGGAGCAATGAGGCATTGGAGGCGCGACGCGGGGCTACAAGGGGGGAATGCGGGGCAGGAGGGCGAGTGCAGTCTGGGCGGCGTAGAGGAGCTGGCCGGTTCGCTCGGAGGGAATGGCGTCAATGAGGATGCCGTAGGCGACGCAGGCTATAAAGTCGCGGATGCCGCACCAGGTGGCGAGCTCGGGCATGGCAGCGCGGAAGGCGGCTGCCGCGGCCTTCTCGGCGTAGGTTTCGAGCATGGAGCCGTCTTTGCGGACATTCTTCTCCGTGTAGGCGTCGTAGGCCTGCTTCCAGGCGTCGCGACAGCGGGCGATGGCGTCGGCAGGGGTGGTCATCCGGTACTGGGGTTGGGGTTCGGGCCGGGGGTCGGGCTGGGATGGTGGTGCTGGGAGCGGCTCGGGGCGAGCGTCGCGGACCAATTTGTTGGGACTGGTGTCGCGGATGGACTTCAGCAGCCGCTCGACTTCTTCGTCGGACTCGGACATGGGTTTCTCCTTGAGTCCAGTGTGCGCCGGGGAGGGGTAATTATGTGCAAACTGGGGCTCGCATCCCAGGGCTTGCGCCCTGGGCTACCTTCTTGCGCTCCCTGGGGGAGCTGGCGGCATGTTTGAAAGCAACCGCAGATCCTTCGACTCCCTCGCGCTGCGCGCTTCGGTCGCTCAGGATGACAGTGCATTGGGAGAGGGTCCTTGGGCTCCCTCGCGCTGCGCGCTTCGGTCGTGCAGGATGACAGTGCATTGGGAGAGGGTCCTTGGGCTCCCTCGCGCTGCGCGCTTCGGTCGCTCAGGGGACGGGCTTAGCACGGGCGTGGTATGCCAGCGGAAGATTGGCCTGTGATACCCTTGCGCCATGCATTGGAAGGGTTTGGCGATTCTGGCTCTGTTGCCGGCGCTGGCACAGGGAGGCGCGGCGGTG
>JASHTS010000100.1 GCA_030040425.1 Acidobacteriaceae bacterium
GCAGAAAGTGGAAAAGATGAGGTTGAGGATGTCGTCGGGGGTGGTCTGGCCGGTGAGGGAGTCGAGGGCCCAGAGGGCGCGGTAGAGGTCGAGCAGGATCATTTCGTGCGGGATGGAGGTTGCGTTGGCGCGGGCGGCATCGTGGAGCGCGCCGAGCGCAGTGGAAACGGCCTGATGCTGGCGGAGATTGGTGAGCATGCCGGGCTCGGCGGCGGCTCCGCCGGTGGCGAGCGAGAGAATGCGCGCGCGCAGGGCGGGAATGCCTTCGCCGGTGAGCGCGGAGGTTGAGATGGCGGGAATCGCGTGGTTCCGATGTCCTCCCGCCGGGGCTAAAGCCCCTTCTGCTTCATGGAGTTTTTGCGGCGCGACTGAAGTTGCGCCCTGATACTTCGTGCCTTCCAGGAAAACCTCTGGAATCTTGGTGAGTTTTTCATCTTTGCCAACCAGATCGGATTTGTTGACGGCAATGAGCGCGGTGCGGCCTTCTACGGCCGCAAAGAGGCGACGCTCTTCGTCGTTGAGGGGCTGCGTCGAGTCGAGGACGATGAGCACGAGAGCGGCGTCGGCGAGGGCTTCACGGCTGCGCGCGATGCCGAGCTGCTCGACTTCTTCGCCTGCTTCGCGCAGGCCGGCGGTGTCGACCAGCTCGAGGGGAATGCCGTCGAGAGCGATGCGCTCGGTGACGAGATCACGCGTGGTGCCCGGCGTGGCGGTGACGATGGCGCGGTCGCGCTCGACCAAGCGATTGAAGAGCGAACTCTTGCCGGCGTTGGGGCGGCCGACGATGGCGAGGGTGAGGCCGTGGTGCACCAGGCGGCCGCGGGCAAAGGAGGTTTCGAGCGCGGCGAGCGGAGGGACGAGCGCGTCGATGCGGCGAGCGATGTCGCCCTGCGGCGTGACTTCGAGGTCGTCCTCAGCGAAGTCGATGCCGGCTTCGAGCAGGGCGATGAGCTCGAGCAGAGATTGCTTGACGGGTGCGACGCGGCGGCTGAGCGCGCCGCCCATCTGGCCGGCGGCCTGGCGGGCCTGGGTGAGGGTCTGCGCGTCGATGAGGTCGCGGACGGCTTCGGCCTGGGTGAGGTCGAGACGGCCGGAAAGAAAGGCGCGCTGGGTGAATTCGCCCGGCTCGGCGAGACGCGCGCCGAGGGCGATGGCGCGGCGCAGGAGCAGTTCGAGGACAACGGGCGAGCCATGGGCCGCAATCTCAACGAGATCTTCCGAGGTATAAGAGCGTGGAGCGGCGAAGAAGGTGACGAGGGCTTCGTCGATTCTTGGGCTTGGGGTTCGAGGCCCATCGCCGGCAGTATTTTCCGCTTCTAAAGCATCGCGCTCCGCGTCCGGGGCTGGATCGAGCACGTCGGCGAGGCGAGCGTGAGCGTGCTCGAGCGGCTGGCGCAGGCGGACGAGTTGCGCGGCGATGGAGGCGGCCTGCGGGCCGCTGAGGCGCACGATGCCGATGCCACCGCGGCCGGGAGGCGTGGAGACGGCGGCGATGGTGTCCGCCGGTGGCTCGGATGCGGCTTGCGGATTGGGATCAGGTTCGCTCATGCGAATCAAGACCATTGTAGGGAAAGCGAGGGTTTGGCCAGAGAAACCTTCGCCTGTTATAAAAGGTGCGCGCCAAACGAAACAAGATGCGGAGGAAGGAGCGACGATCATGCCTTGGATGAGACGAGCTGGGCCGCGGCTGCTTGCGGGGATTGCCCTGCTGATGGCCGCGGGCGCGGCGTGGGCGCAGCAGGCGCCGGTTGTGGACATGACGCCCGTGAAACCGGAGAACGTGGGATTTTCTTCCCAGCGGCTCGAGCGGCTGCATGCACTGATCCAGGGCGAGATCGACCAGAAGCAATTGGCCGGCGCGGTGACCATCCTGGCGCGGCACGGCAAGATCGTGGAATATCGCGTGTACGGCGAGAAGGACGTGGCTGCGGGCACGCCGATGACGCGGGACACCATCTTCCGCGATTACTCGATGACCAAGCCGGTGACCGGCGTGGCCATGATGATTCTTTTGGAGCAGGGCAAGTGGCTGCCCATGGACCCGATCGCGAAGTACATTCCCGAGTTTGCGCACCTCAAAGTCCAGGACGGCGTGGACGCGACGGGCAAGATGCTGGTGACCGATCCAGAGCACGCCCCGACGATGAACGAGCTGATGTCGCACACGGCGGGGTTCACGTATGGAAATGGGACCACGCCGGCGGAGAAAATGTACGGGGAGCTCCATGTCCGCGACGGCAAGACGCTCCAGGAGATGATCAACCGGCTGGCGCAGATTCCGCTGGTCTACCAGCCGGGGAAAGCGTGGGTCTACAGTTTCTCAGTGGACATTCAGGGCTACATGGTGGAGAAGCTCTCCGGTCAAACGCTGCCGGAGTTCATGCGCGAGCACATCTTTGCGCCGCTGGGGATGAAGGATGCGGGTTTTTATGTTCCCGCGAACAAGCGCAGGCGCTTCTCGCCGGGCTACCACTACGACGCCAAGACGGGCAGGCTGGTGGAAGAAGAGATGGCCCATGGCGCGCCCACCGATTACGCGACTCAGCCGACGGCGCCCTCGGGCGGCGGAGGGCTGGTTGCGACCGCGGAAGATTACTACCGCTTTGCGCAGATGCTGGCCAACGGCGGAGAGCTGGGCGGCGTGCGCATTCTCTCGCCGGCCACGGTGAAGCTGATGACGTCCAATCACGTGCCGGCGAGCCTGCTCACCGGCGAGTGGGGCATCGGGATGCACGTGATGCGGCCGGGATTTGGCTACGGCTACGATTGCGCCGTGGTCTACGATCCGGCGGAGGCGAATCTACCCGACGGGCGCGGCACGTTCTTCTGGGATGGCGCGGCGGGCACGTGGTTCTGGGTCGATCCCACGAATGATATTGTCTTCGTCGCCATGATCCAGCGCCGGACGAGTCCGGACAATCACAGCCTGCTCTACCGCAGCCACGCGGTGGTGTACGGGGCGCTGGTGGATCCGGGGAAGTGATAGGCGTTCGGAATTTCCAGATCGGGTGCTCTCGTCAACAGCAGCGCTATCCCTGGTCCCGAAGAGCGATGCGGCCCTCGTCAAGTTCAGGCCGGATTCTTGGGCACCGGCCTTATTTATGATCGGTTGCCTGTGTCGTGGAGGCAAAAACGAGTGAATATAGTTGGCCGCAGATTTCTCGCCTTGCTTTCGGGATGCGGAATGATTGCGAGTGCCTGCGCTTACATCGAGAGTTTCTCATTGGCTGACACCGAGGTTATGAATCGGCTGCTAATCGCCAGTGGCGCCGGATTAGTCTTGCTTCTCCTACCTATCTTCGGCCTCGAGCCGTCCTTGTTGACGAGGAAGGATTTCTGGAACAAGTTTACCCGGGGCATGCCGAGCTGGGTCGGGCCCTGTATTGTATTCATCTCGTTGGTCGTCGTGGCTCACTTTGTGTGGTTTTTCGTACAACAGGGTGGGGGTGTTCCGGTGATCAAAGACGGCCAATACCTGCTCGACGACCATGGGCGAACACTTAAAGTGCTCACGGAGACCGAGTACTTGACCCTGAAGGAGGGGTATACAAGGCTGCGCGCGGTCATCCTAATTGCAGGCTATTTTATGCCCATGTTTTATTGGTGGTTCCCGCGAAATGGTCAAGAGTCGGGCTAGGTCGCGCCCTCCCCGGTCCCCAGAAGCGAGGGACCGGGGGCACCCAATTTTGTGCGGAAATAAGCCGCATCACTTGAGTATGTCCAGCGCGACGGCGGTCATGGCGGTGACGCCGGTGGGGATGGCGGGCGCGTAATCGGGTGCGAAGAGCGGCGAGTGCAGGCTGGGCAGCGGGACGCCGGTCTTGAGGCTCTCGGCGAGCTTGGCCGGATCGGCTGCGCCGAGCCAGTACATGACACAGGGAATTTTGCCGTCGAGCGAGAACGCGCCCACATCTTCGCTGCCCATCACCGGTTTCTCCGGCGTAATGACGCGATCAGCGCCGAGCGCGGCCGTGGCGGCGGCGCGGATGCGATCGGCGAGCGCGGGATCGTTGAAGGTGACGGGCGTGCTTTCGGTGACGTTGACCGTGGGCATGCGGTCGGCGGGGATGCCGTAGGCTTCCGCGAGTCCGTTGGCGGTGCGGCGGATGTCGGCGAGAATCTGCTC
>JASHTS010000101.1 GCA_030040425.1 Acidobacteriaceae bacterium
TCCGTTGCCGGCTTGCGGCGCTCTTTCTTTCGCCTCGCCCACCGGCTCAACAGCCACACCGCGCCCACCGTTACGCCGGCCACCACCGGCACGCCCACGAACGTGTGCGTGATGCCGCGATGATGCTTCAATCCCTCCACCGGCCCTGCAAGTCCCCACAAAACATCAAGGTCCGCAGCCTCCGCCGCCAGCACCGCGGCCAGCGTGGCGTACGCCGTCTTGCGGTTGAATCCTGCGCGCCCGATGCACGCGCCGGTGAGGAAATGGGTGATGGGTTCCATGCGGGCGGACGATCTCCTCTGAGCATGACACATCCGCACCCCGGGTGCCCCACCCTCGGGGACCCCGCAGACAGGTCTTAGTCTGCGGGGCGGAGCCTCGCCACGTTCTTGTTCTTGTCGCTAGGGTCCTGTCTCTAAACTTCGCAGCATGATTCTTCCTGTCATCCTGAGCGTAATTTGGCGCGTTCTTGCGCCAAATGGAGCCGAAGGATCTGCGGTTGTTCTTCAACGAATCTCGGACTCACCACGCTAGAACTGGTTGCATCAATGGCATTGTAAAAGGGCACGGCTTTAGCCGGGCCGCGAGAAACCGCATAAACATTGGGGCTTTAGCCCCTGAGGGATGTTTCCGTCTCGTCTTCGGACCATTGATGCAACCAACTCTAGCGTCCTGTCTCGAAAGTTCGCAGCATGATTCTTCCTGTCATCCTGAGCTAATTTGTCGGGTACCCCGGTCTCGCTTTTGAGACCGGGGAAACCACTGCTCTCAACTCTGCACAACCCGGTTGCCCCACCCCACGCATCCGGGGACCTCGGAAGCCCCACAAACCCGCCGCGCGCCCTCCCGTCACAAACCGCGCCGCGCCGCCTCCGCACTCCCATACAATCAATCCCATACGATGTAGCATCGAGGAGCAGCACCGCAGCCATGACTCATCCCCACTTCCCCCGCGTGACTCGCGCATGCATTCTGGCCGCCGCCGGCGCCCTGTCCGTCGGCACTCTCGCCGCGCAGGCCCCGTCCGCACGCCCCGCCTTCGGTCCTTCCAATCCCTTCTACGCGCCCAGCACCCTGCCCTTTCAAGCGCCGCCCTTCGACAAAATCAAGGACACCGACTATCAGCCCGCTCTCGACGCCGGCATCGCCCAGCAGCAGCAGGAAATCGACGCCATCGCCGACAATCCCGCTCCGCCCACCTTCGCGAACACCTTCGTCGCTCTTGAAAAATCCGGCCGGTTGCTCGACCGTGTCAATCTCGTCTTCAACTGCGTCACCGGCGCCAATACCGACGACGAGCTCCAGAAAGTGCAGGACTACGAGGCGCCGCGCCTGGCCGCCGCGCAGGATGCAATCTACCTCAACGCCAAGCTCTTCGCCCGCGTGAAGACCATCTACGACCAGCGCGCCTCTCTTCACCTCGATCCCGAGTCCCTCAAGCTCGTCGCATGGGATTACATGGAGTTCGTCCGCAGTGGCGCCAACCTCTCTGAGGCCGATAAAGAAAAGTTGAAGCAGATGGACGAGGAGGAGTCGTCCCTCGAAAACACCTTCATGACCAAACTCTTGGCCGCCAACAAGGACGGCGCCTTCGTGACCTCCCACGCCTCTGCGCTGGCCGGATTGAGTGCCGCTCAGATGGCTGAGGCCGCGCAGGCCGCCCAGGCGCACCAGTCCACCGCCGCGGGCGATCCTCCCGGCTCCACGAAGCAGGGCTGGCTCATTCCTCTGCAGAACACCACCCAGCAGCCCGATCTGGCCGAGCTCACTGATCGCGCCACGCGCCACGCCATCTATGACAACTCCTGGAACCGCGCCGAGCGTGGCGATTATCCGGGGTCCCCACGGACAGGTCTTCGTCCCTGGGATGACGCCAATGACACCCGCTCCACCATCGCCCGTCTCGCCCAGTTGCGCGCGCAGAAGGCCGCACTGCTCGGCTATCCCAACTACGCTGCCTGGGACCTGACCGACCAGATGGCCAAAACCCCTGAAGCCGCCATCCACTTCGTCGACGCGCTCGTCCCCGCCGCCACGGCCAAGGCCGCCAGCGAAGCCAAAGAAATCCAGGCCCTCATCGACTCCCAGCACGGCGGCTTCACGCTTCAGCCCTGGGACTGGGAGTTCTATTCCGAGCAGGTGCGCAAAGCCAAATACGACATCGACGAATCCGAGATCAAGCCTTACTTCGAGCTGAACAGCGTGCTCCAGAACGGCGTCTTCTACGCCGCCCACCGGCTCTACGGCATCACCTTCAAAGAGCGCCACGACATTCCCGTCTACCAGCCCGATGTGCGCGTCTTCGAGGTCTTCGACGCGGACTCGAAGCCGCTCGCGCTCTTCTACTGCGACTACTTCAAGCGCGACAACAAGAACGGCGGCGCCTGGATGGACGTCTTCGTGAACCAGTCCAAGCTGCTCGGCACGCTGCCCGTCATCTACAATGTGGCCAACTTTCAGAAGCCGGCGCCGGGCCAGCCTGCGCTGCTCACCTTCGACGACGTGACCACCATGTTCCACGAGTTCGGCCACGGCCTCCACGGCATGTTTGCCGATACCAAATACGCCAGCCTCTCCGGCACCCAGGTCGCCCGCGACTTCGTCGAATTTCCCTCGCAGTTCAACGAGCACTGGGCCAGTTACCCTGAGGTCTTCAATCACTACGCGCGCAACTGGAAAACCGGCGCGCCCATGCCCGCCGCGCTCGTGGCCAAGCTCAAAAAATCGCAGACCTTCAACCAGGGCTACCTGCTCACCGAAATTCTCGCCGCCGCCGCTCTCGATCTCGATTGGCACACTATTCCCTCGGCAACCGCCCCGCTCGAAAACCCCGACACATTCGAAGTCGAAGCCCTCGAGAAAGACCACCTCTGGATTCCCTACGTCCCGCCTCGCTACCGCTCCTCCTATTTCCTGCACATCTGGAACGAGGGCTACCAGGCCGGCTACTACGCCTATCTCTGGACCGAGATGCTCGACGATAACGCCTTTGCGTGGTTTGAAAACCACGGCGGCCTCACGCGCGCCAACGGCGACCGCTTCCGCCAGATGATTCTGTCGCGCGGCAACACGGAGGACCTCGAAAAGATGTACGAGGCCTGGCTCGGCGGCAAGCCCACCATCCAGCCCATGCTCAAATTCCGCGGCCTCACCGGCGACTCCTCGAACTAGCGGAATGATGGGTGCCCCGGAACCTGCCCTGAGCGAAGTCGAAGACTCCCGATTTTGGGACCTGGGAGAGCGCACCACTCCCCTCGCCGCCAATTCGCGGGTTTCCCAAATGGGCTATAGTTGTCCATGCCCAACAACACATGTGAACACTGCGGCAGCTCACAACTCATCAGCGGTCTCACTGTTTCTGCCTCCGGTGGTGGTGGAGACGTACGTCCCGGCCTCCTCTGCAAAGCGAAAGAGAAAGGCTTTCTCAGGGGAACCGAAAGGCAGAAAAGGGAGACCCTTTTTGCTGACCTGTGCACCTCTTGCGGCACTGTAAAACGTCTATACGTGAAAGACCCGAAACGTGATTGGGTCGTATAACTAACATTCACGGTTTCAACCGGCGCTGTCCCCGGCCCAATGGGCGCAAAGGTCCCATTCCGCGTTGGTTGCGAAATGGGTGGGAAAGCACCACTCTAAGCCCAAGTTCTGTCATCCTGAGCGGAGGTCGCACCGGCGACCGAGTCGAAGGATCTGCGGTTGCTGTTCTTCGTGCCGGGTGGGAAAGCACGAACCCGCGCGCTAACTCGCCAACGTCCGCCGCAGGCGGACGCTAACTCGCTAACCTGCTAACCCCGCCGACCACCCCTCTCTATAATCCATACCTATGACCGAGCCTGCCGCCGCGCGCAAGATCGAAAAGCTGCGGGACCAGATCCGCCACCACGAGCACCTCTACTACGTTCTCGACAAGCCCGAAATCTCTGACGCCGAGTACGACGCGCTCATGAACGAGCTCAAGCGCCTCGAGGCCGCGCATCCCGATCTCGTCACGCCCGACTCGCCCTCCCAGCGTGTCGGCGGCAAGCCCGCCGA
>JASHTS010000102.1 GCA_030040425.1 Acidobacteriaceae bacterium
TCCGGAACGCAAGGAGAAACCGGAGGGCAAACCGGAGCCGCCGGTGGACCCCAATGTGCGCGAGGCGCAGGTGCAGTTGCAGCGAGCGCTGGGTTTGAAGGTGACCATCGAGGACCGGGATGGGCGGGGCAAGGTGATTATCGAGTATGCGCGGCTGGAGGATTTTGATCGGCTGCTGGAGCAGATTACGGGAAGCCGGGAGTAGGAGGCAGGAGGCAGGGAGCAGGGGTCAGGAAACAGCAAGTGGAGGATAGATGGCTGCCGGTGCGGGTACGGCTATGCGAAAATATACTGCCGAGATCAGAAACTCTGATTTGTTATCTCTGATAGTCTGATTTTATGCGCAACGTTTCCATCAGCGTGACCGAGGCTTCCAGAAACTTTGCCGAGTGTATCAACCGGGCACGGTACCAGGGAACGACGTTTCTTCTGCATAAAAATGGGGTTGCCGTAGCGCGGATTGTGCCGGAGCGGAAAGTGCAGGCCGAAGAGGGGCCAGAGCCGCCGCTAGCCGAAGAACCGGTCGCGGGCGATGGACAGCAGCAGAGCCAAACCGCTGAGACCGGCCCGAAGCCAAAGCGGCGGGATATCTGGTAGCAGCGCGGCAGGGATGCAAAACAGCAACCGCAGATCCTTCGACTCGTCGCTGCTGCGCCTCGCTCAGGATGACAAGATCCCGTTTCACCGATTGATGAGGCGTGCGGGCTGCAAGTTCTCTCCCGGTTCTTCAGCGGCGGGAGGATTTGCGGAAGCGAAGAACCTTGCGCGCGGCCGCGACCTCCTCCTGGGCGGACTTCCATTCCGTCTGCATAGGCGCGGAAGCACTGGATTGCCAGCTGGCGGCGTTTTCGAGGACGGTGTGGGCGGTAGCTGCGTCTTCGGCAGCGAGAGCCTGGCGGGCGGACTCGATGGATTGGCCGAGCTGCTGGTCGGCGATCTGGCGCAGGCGGGCGCCGAGGCGCTGGACGATCGATGCGAGCCCGACGGACGTGCTCTCAGGCGAGGATGGTGCGGCGCTCTCCGCATTCAGCTTTTGGAAGAGGACGGCGGACTCGGGCTCATGGAGAGCCGCATAGATTTGGCCGACAGAGTTGAGGCGCGCGGCTTCAAGATCGCGCGCGGCGGTGAGGGACTCAACAGCGGACTGGACGCGGCGTGATTGACGCACGCCGGCAGGTTCGGAATGAACGAGGCCGATGGCGGCGTCGTAAAGCTCCATCGCGCGGGAGCGGTCGATCTCCTCGAGGACCTGATTGACGCGCTTTTCGAGAACGGTCTGCTTTTGCGTGGCTTCATCGAGCTGGCGGCGGAGGGCCGGCTCGTCGACGCGGTCGAGGACAGGCGGCAGCAGCTTGAGGACGGCTTCGTAGTCTTCGGCTTCGAGAAGCTGCTTGGCTTCAAGGAAGGTGCGCTCGACCAGATCCTGGGAGATGCGCTCGGCGGCGGCGGAGCGGGCGAGATTGAGCAGATCGCTCATCTCCGGCGAGGAGAAGCCTTCTTTCTCGCACTGCTCGAGCACCTTGACGGTTTCGAGATAGAGATGGTCTTCGAGCAGCGCATGGGCCTTGCGCAGGTAATCGGCAAGCATCTGCTCGCGCTGCTCGCGGGTGAGGCGCTGGGAGATGGCGGATTCCAGCTTGAGCAGATCCTGGTTGCCGGGAAGCTGGGCGAGCGCGTCGCGAATGCGAACCATGGCCTCAACGGGAGGCAATTGGCGGCAGGCCTCGCTGACTTCGGCGACCAGGCGTTTGCGCTGGTGCTCGCGCAGGCGCGGCTCCAGCTGAATCTTGAGGCGCAGGAGCGTGGGCTCAGTGGGAAATTTCTCCAGAGCTGCGGCGACCTCGGCGCAGATCTCCTTGACCTGGTCGAGCGAGAGCGCAATGGCGGCTTTTTCCTGCAGGTCGTTGACCAGGCGCTTGCGCTCCTGCTGGCGCTGCAGGCTGCCGAGCTCGTCTTTGAGGCGAAGCAGCTCGGCATCGGCGGGCGCCAGCTCTTCGGCCTCCGTGATGGCGCGGAAGGCCTCCGTGAGACGCGCCGCGGAGAGACTCTCCTGCGCCTGGCTGAGCAGCTTGCGCAACTGCGCTTTGCGGCGGGCTTCGTCCGCCTCCTGGTCGAGGACCTTGCAGATGGCGAGGATGCGCGTGTCAGAGGGATCGAGATCGGCGGCTTTGCCGGCGAACTCGCGCGCCATTTCGAAGTTGCCGGAGTGGCGGGCCGATTCGGCGTCGCGCATGAGGCGCTGAATCTGGTCAAGAGTTTGTTTGCCGGTATTGGCCTGGACCAGGAGCGCGGCGATCTCGGCGTTGTCGGCCTCGAGATGAAGCGCCTCGGTGCAGTAGGCGATGGCCGGCTCCCAGTTGCGCACAGCGAGGGCTTCGACGACGGCGCGCTTCAACTGATCTATGCGTTCCCGGATTTTCTGGAGATTGAAATACTGGTCGACGCCGGCCATGAGCTGCTTGGCTTCAGCGTGCTGACTGTTCATGCGCAGCAGCTGGCTGAGCAGGCTGCGGGCCTCGACGTAGTTCCCGGCGGCGATGGCGGCCTGGGCTTCGGCAAAGAGCTGGCCTACGCGCTCGATCTTCAGTTGCGAGCCGACGCCGTTCAGGTCCGCGGCCATATCACTGGCGTGGGCGTAGCGCTCGAAGGGATCTTTGGCGAGGGCGCGAACGATGACCTGCTCGAGAAAGGGCGGGTAAGAGGAGAGATAGTTCGAGAGCGGAGGAGGATCCTGCTGGAGGATCTGGTGAAGAATGGCGGGATATTCAGCGTCGAAGGGTAGCGCGCCGGTGACGAGCTGATAGAGCATGACGCCGGTCGAAAAAATATCGGAGCGGCCATCGAAGGGCTCGCCGCGCAACCGCTCGGGCGCCATGTAGGCGGGCGTGCCGACGAGCGTGCCGGTGCGGGTCATGTTGCGGTCGATAGCCTGACCGGGGGGCTGGCCGCAGGGCTGGCCGGTGCGGGCGATGCCGAAGTCGAGCAGCTTGACCAGGCCGTCGCGCTGCACGATCACGTTGGCGGGCTTGACGTCGCGATGGATGATTCCCTGCAGGTGCGCGTAAGCGAGCGCCGAACAGACCTGCTCGATGATGTCGAGGCGCGCGCCGAGATGGAGCGGCTGCTGGAGACGGATGATCTTGTCGAGGGGCTCGCCGTCGAGGAACTCCATCACGATGTAAGGTAGGCCCTCTTCATCGCCGAAGTCGTAGACGGTGACGATATTGGGATGGCGGAGATTGCCCGTCTGCCCGGCTTCCTGATAGAAGCGCTTGAGCATCTCCGCGTCGCCGGAAAAGCCTTCGGTGAGGGTCTTGATGGCGACGTCGCGCCCGATGCGGGGATCGCGCGCGCGGTAGACGACGCCCATGCCCCCCTGCCCGAGCACGCCGACGATGTCGTACTTTCCAATGCGTTCCGGAGCCGGCTTGCTCTGGCCGTTCACTTGTTCTCCTGAGCAACGAAGGACTGGGCAAAATCTGCGGGCCCCTGCCCGCGAGGGTCAGCGCTCCTGCTTAATCTTCTGGCGCCTGCAGGCCGATGTCGCGGAAGTTGAACTGGTCGGCGAGGAACTTGCGCGCGCGCAGGCGCTCGGGGGTGTCGGCGACGGGCGTCGAGTCGAGATAAAGGATGTAGAGCTCCGCGGCGCCGTCGTTGTCACCATCGCCGGCCTTGCGGTCAGCGCGGGCGAGCACGATGACAGGCAGCGCGGCCACCTGCTCCTTGGCCTTGGCGATCAGCTCATCGCGCGCCTTGTACTCATCCGTTTCCAGGAAATCGTTGTCGTTGGGAATGGCGCCCTCGTTGCGCACGCCGCCGGTGTCATCCGACTTTACATCCTGCAGAATGGAGTACTCCTGGGGCGCTTCACTGCGGATGGGCATGGTCTGCACGACCTCTTCGCCGGAAGTATCGAGGATGCGGAACTGGAGGGCGACGACGATTTTGAGATGATGGTTGACCTGCGAATAGGTGTAGGGGCGTTCCTCGTCTTCCATGCGGGTCTTCGGGATCTCGTCGAGTTTGGCGTGCAGATCTTCGACGGTTTTTTCGTCGGTCTGCACGGCGTCCTCAGCTTTCTTGATGTCGCCTTTCTTGCCCTTGGCCTGCGCGCCCTCGAGCACACTGCGCGCGGCCTCTAGATCGTTGTTGGCCTTCTCGTAATCGCGATTGGCCTGTAGCCAAGCCTCGTTGGGAACTTCCTGCTGGCCGAAGCGGTATTTCGATTCCTTGGGCACGATCTCTGTGGAACTCGACAACTCATGCTGGAGCACGTCTCCGATCAACTGGAAGTTGGGCTGCACGGGGATGGTGTCCTGCGGGCGAACGACTTTGACATCGAGGCCGGAGGATTCAAGGCCGGTGGCGAGGGAGTCCGTGAGCTGCTGGGCGAAGTCGACGGCGTCGCGGCGGGAGGTCTGGTCGCGGAAGTCGACTTTGACGGAGAGCCGCGACTTGAGCAGATGTGCAGGGCGCGCGGTGGTGAGCTCATCGTGGATGGCGCCGGAGTCAGTCTGCGATTTGTACAGGAGGGCTTCGGTCAAATAGACCCAGCCGACATTGACGCCGGTGCCATCCGGCTTTTCAGCGTAGCGCTTGCCCTGCGCCAACTCGTAGGAGCTCAGGTCTTCGCCAAGGATGGCGATGCGGTCCTGGAGAGTGGGGTCGTTGGTGATGGCGAAGCAGCGCTGGAGATAGGCGTAGGCAAGGCGGATGCCGGATTCGTCGCCGATGCCGTTGATGGGCTCGTGGGCTTTTTGCAGGCCGGCGGCGGCTTGCTCGGCCGCAGGAACGTAGCGGTCCTTGAGAGCGGCAAGGCGGTCGGTGACCAGCGCGTGCTGATCGGGAGGCAGATCGTCGAGAACCTCGTAAGCGGTGACGATGTCGCCATTGGTTTCCGCAGTCTGGCTCTTCTGCGAGGCAGCATCGGCAGCGGCCTTGTTGGCGGCGATGAGAGCCTGCTCGCGGGCGTCTTTGAGCAAGGCGTCGATGTCAGGACTGGAAACAGTGGCGCTGGCTTTTTCCAGTTCCTTGACCGCGCCGGGCCAGTCGGGCTGTTCCTCGAGGACTTTGGCGTGGGCGACGAAGAGATCGGAGATGGATTGGAGATCGACGGCGATGCGTGGATTCTCAGGGGCGAAGACGCGGACCGAGGCGATTTTGGCGGAGGCGTCGTCGGGGCGATGCGCAGTGATGGAGGATTCAGAGTCTTTGAGGATGGAGTCGAGGGAGGCACGGGCCTGTTTGGTCTGGGATTCGGCGGCCGCAGCTTCCGGCGTGGCGGGTTCGGCGAGCGCTGCGCCGCCGGCGAGCTTTTCTGCGGCCACCAGATTGGCGTAGCCCGGAGTCTGCTGCTTGAGGGCCTGCTGATAGGCCGCGAGCTTTGCCTGCGCAGCGGCGCTGAGGCCGAGGACTTCAGCGTGGATTTTCTGGCTGAGGTCAGCGATCGAAGCGTCGTCGGCGACGAGGGCGTGGGCCTTGTCCGTAGCCTGGCGCGCAGCGGCGAGCTGCGTGTAGTCGGGAGCGCTTGAGGATTTCGAGGACTGGTACGCGGAGAAAGCGCTGTTGGCCGCCTGCATGTAAAGAGCGGCCATGGACTTGCTTGCCTGCGCAAGGTGAGCGCCGGCGGGATAGGCCGCGAAGTAAGTTTGCCAGCCGGGGATGGAAGCGGCGCGATCGGCGCGCAGATACTCGGCCAGCTCCTTATCGGGAGCGGGGACAAAGACGATGAGGACGCCGGGCTTGAGAGGTGCGATCTGCGTGGTGGAAGGATCGGAGCCGGAGACGACGGAACCGACGATATCGGTTTTGTCGGCTAGATCGGAGGCGGAGAAGGAACCGCCTTTATCGAATTTGATATTGGCGGGGACGACGCAGGCGGGCTGGGCATTGTCCGGCGGGGGGCCCTGGGTGAGCATGAGCACGCCGTCGGCGGTGCGCTCAAGGGTCATGCCCGTGGAGAGAACGACTTTGGCCAGACGATGATAGACGTTTTTGTCGATGCCGGTGGTGGCGCCGCCGCAGAGCAGGAGCTCGTTTTTACCGCCGAGGAGGAAGTCGGCGATCTGCTGATAGTTTTGTCCGTTGGGGCCGGGATAGACTTCGATGGCGGTGAGGCCGGCATTTTTGGCGTGAACGGGAACGGAGAGAAGGGGCAACCCAATCAGCGAAGCGGACAAAAAAAACCGTCTAAGCCGCCCTGCGAACGGTGGAAGAAAAGGCGACATGTTTCTATCCTCGGAAATGCTTTTTCTGGGCTTTCCCGCAGCAGGAAAGCGTCCCATCAGCTTGTGCTATAATTCGCTCCACTGTATCAAGTTCCGCAGCTAAGCGCAATCAGAATCAGTAGATTCATCGATCTAGATTCGGTCGAGGATTCGCCGAGGACCCATGGATCAACCGGCCGCCAGCACGCTCTCCGGGGCCTTGCCGGAGGCGCTTCCACAGGGAAAAATCGAGATGGTCTTCCGTTTCTGGGGCGCGAACGGCCACGGCGCGGAAACGGGCGAGAATGGGGCGACTCATGCGTCAGGGCATCATCCCGGAGTGCTGGCGCTGATTGAGGATGCAGTGGCGTCGAAGCGGGGGGTGCTGGTTTCCTCACGCGAATATCTCTATATCTCCAGTCTGCGGCGGCCGTCCGATGCGCTGGTGGTTTCGCGGCAGGTGCAACTGGGGCTGGA
>JASHTS010000103.1 GCA_030040425.1 Acidobacteriaceae bacterium
GCTGGGCGGGTGGCCCAGGTCTCCGGACCTGCGTCCCTGTCACCAACCGAGGGTGCCCCAGGTCTCGCCTTTGAGACCTGGGAGAGCACGAACTCAACCATCGAGCCTCCGCATGGCCTGGTGGCCCCGATCTCAAGAGGAATTTCATCCATCTGAGCGTGCCCCGGTCCCTCGCTTTCGGGGACCGGGGAAAAGCACAATCGTCGCGGCAACCACCAGCGCGAATCCCAACGCGGCGGACCGGATCAGCACGCTTCCGGGGAAGTAGGAAGAAGAGCGATGGTCGGGGCGGCCAGATTCGAACTGGCGACCCTCTGCTCCCAAAGCAGATGCGCTACCAGACTGCGCTACGCCCCGACACGATGGCACCCCGCTGCTGTTTCGATTTTAACCCGAATCCTGTCTCCGCTTCCGCTCGCCGCGCCTCGCCGGCCCCGCTCGCGCACCGAGCGCGATGCTACAATCGAATGGGTGCATGGCGGCTATAGTTCAGCGGCAGAACGCCTGACTGTGGCTCAGGATGTCGTGGGTTCGATCCCCACTAGCCGCCCCATAAAAAATACATTCATGCCAAATCCTTTGTTGAACCCAGATCGGTCCTCATAGGTCGGCTTGTCGCCTGGATTCCGGAAGCCAACCTCGAGCCGCGCTTGATTCCATTCCGATCCCAGCGCATTGATCGCACGCCAGAAGATTCCGGCCAGTGGCCGGCATCAACAGGCGAGTCGGTTTTATCAGAACTTATATCCAACCCAGCCGGAAGTGTAATTCAAGTTCTTCCCATAGCCCGATTGGCGCAGAAACTGGCCGGCATAGAAAATCCCGTAATCTCCCTGGAGGTAGGCATGGCGCGTCACCTGCCAGTGAACCTCGAGGCCGGGCCTGTTACCCACGAAACGAGCGCTGCTGTGGCCTCCCGGCACAAGCAGGTTTCCCGGAACACCATAAACGCCGTCGGCGAGGCTCTGCCGCCACCAGATCAGCCAGTCCGCTTCGGCATTTACCTTATGAGGGAAGAAGAGCTTCAAATTCGGGTGGAGATCGCGGAAGTTTACGGCGCCCGGGCCGGTATCGGAGAGCACACCAAAATAGTTGCCGACCGGAAAGAGTGGGTTGAAAGTCTGCAGATTCGGGCTTCCGAGGTTGTTGTCGCCGCTGGACACATCGGAGCGTATTCCCGCACGCGGCTCGAAAACGATCTTCGGCAAAATGCAGCCGAATTCCGTCGCCAGTGTCCAAGCCCGGATGTTGCCTGCCCCGAACGAACCGAACTGGTACACGCCTTCAACGTCGAAGTGTGGAATCGCGATGCGGCTTTCCGTTGCTGCCGGATCGTGTGAAGCGATTCGCGTTCCAAGGGTCTGCCGCACTTCATGCGCCGTGCCGGCGTTGTAAACACCATTCTTGCGATCGAAGCCGTAGTAGTAAACATCCCACACGTTTCGGCTCGCTTTGCTCCAGGGGCGGGTTGCAAAGAATCCCCAAAACTCTGTCAAGTGATTCGGCACATCGTCGAAAAAACCGAAGTTGTCGACGGCGGGTCGCACCGCAAAGACGGTTGTGGACCAGGAGCCGAAATTCTGCATGAGGCTTGCACCGTAAAAGCTTTGCCGCACATTCGGGCCTTCGCGAGGTGCAACGAGCCGCCCCGCTCCGAACATCAATTCTTGGCGGCCTGCGCGGAGGGTGATTGGATGGGAAGACGATCCGATTCCGAGGTCGCAGAATGCATTGAGGAAGTCCAGCCTTTTTTCATCGATCGGCCTGGGTCCGCCAGCGCGATCCTCTTCAAGGCCACTTTCGAATTGGATGAAGAATCGTAGTCGCGGGTTGAAGTGCGTGTCGAAGTGCAACTGGAAACGCTGCAGCCAGAAATGATTCGAGGGATAAGGAGTGCCTCCCCAATCATCGTTCTGAATGCGCTCGTCCACACCCCGAAACTCTCCGCCGATCGAGACGTAGGAAGAATCGCCGCCGCGACCGAAAGGCATGTACTTGATTGGATCAAGCCAGTCTGAGCGATTTGCCCGATTTTGGAGAAAGCTCCAATTCTCCTGGTAGCGCAGCAACTCATAAGTTCCCGGCTTGTGAAGTGGCGGCGGCAGAGGAACCTGCGCCGGCGCATTTGCAGCCCAAAAGACGCAGAAGATCGTCCCCGCAGCAATCCACCCGATTCCCCGCGCGCCGGGGAAAAAACTGAACCGCATACGCGAGCATGCAGAAGCATCTGCGCGGGCGCGAAGGTCATTCTTTTCCATGAGCTGAATGGATCTCCGCAATGTAGCCTCCCGGGAACTGAACCATGGCCGAAATGCGCCCGTCCGACGCGAACGGCGGTACGAGGACCGTGACTCCAAGCGATTCTGCTTTGGCCAGGGTTCCTCGCACATCTTGCACCTCGTAACCGGTCAGTTCGCGTCCGTAGGGAAACGGCAGATGTCCGTCGGTGACGAATACCGATAGCTTTCCGAAAGCCGATTCGATCCCGACGCGGCGGTAGAAGTCTCCGGGCCTTCCGATCTCAATCCCTGGGGCATGCGGGTCGTCGGAGACGATTTTCCCTTCGGAAAAGGCGAGAAAGCTGTGTACGAATGCGTCGACTCGTGTGGCCGACACATAGACCCGGTTTTCCGGGATCGTCTGCAGTGGGGCGTACGATGGGGTCTTCGTATGCCAGTAAAGTTGTGTGTTGATCCCGCCCGGCCACTGAATGATTGCGTCCCATCCAATCGGATCGGGAAATGGCTCAACGAGCACATCGGCACCGGTTTCCCGGGCCGCCTTGATGGCCGCATTCATATCGGTGACCAGAAATCCGGTGCGCTCGGCGCCGAACGGATAGGGGATTGGAGTCGTGAACCCAAATAACGACACTGTGCCCACCGGCGTTTGCAAAAGCTGAGAGCTGGTGGTGCTTGGTGTCGGCGTCACGGTCACGATGACCTGCTTCGTGCTCTGCCCGCCAAATGTTCCCAGGAAGGCCGCTACGAAGCGATCCACGTCGGCCGGTGCCAGGTAAACATGGGTCGTGTCGTACTGCGGAGCGACCGCAACTTCCGGCGTGCCTCCAGGGACGGCCGCCACTGACCCGGCCTGTGACATCGTCGGAGACGCTCCCATTGCTGCCATCGCCAGAACTGTGCCTGCAGCCAGGGCGGTCAATCTTCGCTGAATCATGAGAATTTCCTTTCGTTTCTGGCAATGCTTGAAGGCAATGATTGCTCCGGCTCCGGCGGTATGCGGCCGGTGATCGGCAGGTCGAAAGCCGTGACCTCCTCGCTTACGTGTGCAAACACGCCCTCGCAAAACCAATTCTCGTTGGAAGTCACTTGTCCCTCCTGATTCCAGCAGGTCAGCGCACGAACCTGGCTTCCATTGCTGTCAATTCCAAATCTTCCGGATGGGACAACGATTGGAAATGCCTTATGCTATCACTCACCCATTGCTGACCGCTGGCGAGACCCTATTCCGCTTTCACCCCGAGTTGGCGTAGAATCTGGGCTGCGTCCCAGAGACGCATGGCCTTGTTTCCAATGGCCGGCTCGGAAGCAGTGAGCGCCTGGTAGAGTTCTTGCCGGCTCGTGCAGGGACCGTTCTTTACTTGAGGAGGAAGTGGTTTGGATTCTGACCACACGCGGCCATACGCCGAGGCAACTCTTCCCCAAAAGGAGGAGTGCGAGCGCCAGATTCAGCGCATCCTCCGTTCGGCGACCTTCCGCAACGCCTCCATGCTGCAGCAACTGCTGCAATTCCTGGCCGCCAAAGCCTTTGACCACGGCTCGGAATCGCTGAAGGAATACACCATCGGTGTGGAGGCGCTGAGCCGCCCGCAGGACTTCGATCCCAAGACCGACACGATCGTCCGCGTCCAGATTCATCGCCTGCGCCAAAAGCTCAAAGAATATTACGACAGCGACGGCAGCCGTGACCCCGTCCTCGTCGACATCCCCAAGGGGCACTATGTGCCCAGCTTTGAGGCCGCCGCCCCCGATGCCGAGCTCGACCACCATGCGCCCTCTGTTCTGGACGCTCGCGTTTCCGTTGCCGCTTCGTTTCTTGGTAACGGAGGCCAAGCAAAAGCAGCGCCGGCCACCGAAGTTCCCGCCGAGTTCCCGGCCCAGCCGCGCATCGGCCGCATCTTCCTCGTGCTGGCCGCTGCAGCCGCCGTCTTCGCCGCGGGCTTCTGGATCGGGGACATTCGCCGCCACCGCGCCGAGAAAAACGCCTCCGCTCTTGCTGCCGAAACTGCGGCCCGCCAGGCCGACCCCGTCCGTGCGTTCTGGACGAGCCTGCTGGGCAACGACACCTCGCCTGTCATTGCCTATCCTGACGCGGTCTTTCTGCTCGACGACTCGAACGATCTCTTCCGCTTTCGCCGCGGCGCCAGCGACGATCGCGGAGCTCTTGTCGATCCCCATGTGGCCCAGCAGTACGCCTCAAATCCCGCACTCGTTGCCCGTGCCGGCCAGCTCTACTATGAGAACGCCTACTTCGGCGCCGGCGACGCCAAGGGGCTCGCCATTCTCACCAATCTTTTTGGCCAGATGGGAATCAAGCCGATCATCAAGCCGAGCCGCGAAATCACGCCCGATGACCTGAAACAGCACAACGTCATCATGCTGGGCTCCTCGTTTCAGAACTTCGCTGTTGCCCAGCTCACCAACACCGGCGACTTCAGCTTCCGCAACCCTGATACGCGGCTCGAAGAGTGGCGCGGCATGATCGTCAATGCGCACCCCCGCCCCAATGAAGCGCCTATTTATCGCACCGAGCGCGATCCCGTGACACAGGTGCTGAAAACCGACTATAGCCTCGTCACCATCCAGCCCGGCGTGGTCCCCGGCCGCTATATCGCCACGCTCGGCGGCCTCGATACCACGGGGACTGAGGGCGCGGTCCTCTTTACCACCAGTCGGCCCGGCGTGGAGGAGCTCACGCACGCTCTCGCCGCCCTCGGCGAGTCCAGCACCAAGGATTCTCCCGCTCTCTTTCAGGCCCTGCTCAGTGTGCGCCTGGAGAAGGGCTACGAAGTGCTGGGCGCATCGCTTGTCTCAGTGCACACTCTGCCCACGCAGCGCGGACACGCCCCTGCATCGGGTCCTTCCTCTTCCGGCCAATGACTGGAACGGCGCGCAGGCGCGGCCCGATTCCCGCTTCCCGCCCGATGTAACAGCCGTTGTAACCCAGACCTGCACCGCGCCTGACGCTGCGCCCTTCAGCCCCGTTTCACATCTGCGTAACCCCCGCGTAACTACCCGCTTGCTTTTGTCCCCTATATCGTCGTATCTGCCACTGACTCCGCATTCTGTTTACGCGAGTTGGCGTGGAAGAAGCCATCGCGAGGGGCGCGGCGAAAACAATCGCCCGCGCCGCCGGGTTATCCGTATATCTCGCTGCGCGGTTTATTAAAAGAGGAAATGCCGATGGATCGAAGGATCTTCCTGTCCTCGCTGATCGCCTCAGCTATGGGTTGCAGCGTTCCGGGACACGCCGAGGAAAAAACCCACCCCAGTCTCGTACCCGCGCAACCGTCCACTGCCCCGAATTACTGGTGCACCTGGGCCGCGCAGAATTACATGTATGGACACCATCTTCCCTCCATCGATCCGCGCATCCTCGAGGGCGACTCCGGCGCCAATCTCGCCCACGACGCCATGCGCGAGTCCATTCTGTTTGGCGAGCACGGCTGGGCCGAAACTTTCTATTCCCGAATCCGGCCCGACATGTTCTTTCTCCTCGACGACGGCTGGCAGTCGGGCGGCTCGAGCACCTTCGTTCTGGATACAGCCAAGTTTCCGCGGTTTCAGGGGTCGCCGCGCGATCGCCTTGCGGCACTCAACCGCGCCATCGGGGAAGCCGGCTGGCGTGGCGCCGCACTCTGGTGCCGCAATACGCCCGCCGGCGACTCCGGCCTTCCCCTGCTTGAACGCAGCCAGTCGGCCTCGATCGGCTATTGGAAGATCGATGGCGGCGATGGACAATTCGATCTCATGCGCCTGCGTGACGAGTCCCGCGCTGCGCTCACCCTCGAGCATGTGCGCCCCGAGGTTCCCGTCAACGGCGACTGGTCGCGCGACGGCCGCTTCGAGCCGCAAAACTGGGGTTCGCGCCGCGTGGAGATCCTCCGCCGCAGCGACGTCTACCGCACCTACGACGTTACTTCGATCCTCTCTCTGCCCACCACCCTCGATCGCGTGGCGCAACTGCTCAACGCCGCGCAAAATCGCCCCGGCGTGCGCGGACTACTGAACGTCGAAGACGAAGTTTACGTGGCCGCTGTTCTCGGATGCACCATGGGCGTAATGCGCCATCCGCTGAGGGGTCTGCGGCCGGGGAGCGACGTGGATCTCTTTTTCAACGGTCCGCGCCAGGCCAAGCGCCGCATGGATGAAGTCATCCGCGCCGTGCGCTGGCAGCGCATTGCGCCGCCTTTTACAGCCGGCATTGGGCACTTTGCCATGAGCAGCGAAATCCTCACCGACAGCTGGCTGCTCGAGCGCGGCCAGACCTGGCAATACGATCTTGTCGGCCAGACCATCCGCCAGGGTGCGCCGGCCTGTGTGGCGCGCAATGTCGCGATGCCGCAGGTCAGCGCGCCGGGCGAGAAGCCCTTCGTCTTCGCGGCCGCGTTTCCCAACGGCGCCGCGGCTATCGGCGCGCAGCAGCGCACGCAGACCGGCAACGCGTGGTTTATGCCTGCATGCGAAGTCACGTTCAACGTTTCCTCGCTTCCGGGTCCCTTCGGCGTCTTCGGTGAGTTTTCGCGCCTCATCCTGCTCTTCGACCGGCCTTTGCACGCGAAACGCATCCTGGCACAAGATCTGGCCGGCGACGAGCCTCTCGATATCACGGGCCAGGTTCGCGTTGACGGCGCCCGCCTGCATCTCCCCGGCGAGCTCATTCGTTCCGCCGGCCTGCACAACCGTACTGAGGGGGACTTGTCTTCACCGGGTCTGGTCCTTGCGCTTGTTTAATCTCCCGTGCTGTCGCAGGTTTTCCTGCTGCGCTCTAACCGATCGGCAGGTAGATCAGCTCAATCCCTTTGCCATTCTTCGGGTCCTTGTTGCGTGAGTACTGCCGGCTCTCATCGCTGTCCCAATGCTCGAAGGCTCCGAGGCTCTCGACCGGCTTGCCTCCCTGCTTGTATTGCGTTCCCGAGGGCGGATCGTGAGCGAGCGCCTCTTCGGCCAGGTAATCGTCCGCATTCGCCCGGATCAGAATGCGCGGATGCCCATTCGCGTCCACGTTGTTCTTTGTCTGCGCATAAAGAATATCCAGGCCCACCGAGTCGATGGCCACGCCGTCGAGCGAAGCCAGCAGGCTTGCCGGCCAATCCGTGTTCTCGTACGGTTCCACGCGGTTATAAAACGGCGCATTGGGAAAATGCAGAGGATACGACATGTGCCTGCGTGCGCAATAGAGCCCGTCCAGCGCGTAGAGAATCGTCTTCGCGCCCAGATTCGGCGAGGCCGATAGATCCACCATCGGTGAGTATGCGTGCGGCGTCCCTCCCTGGTTGGTGTTGATGATCGAGTGCAGTTCGCCCGGCCCCTTGATCGAGCCGAAGTGATTCTTCGCCGTGAGCGTCACCCCCGTCTGCCCCTCGTCGCCGCCTTCGGCCGCAGCGTAGGGATACGAGTGTGCCTTCACCAGCGCGATGTTCACGATGTAGCTCGCCTCCATCACCTGCTGCGGCACATAGCGCGCATTGTCGAAATGGTCGGCCGAGTAAGTCTGTCCCAGCACCCACTGCGGCGCCTCCAGCCCGTGAATCTCGCCGTATGACGGATGCTTCTGGTACCGCGGATCGGGCGCGTCGCGCTGCACAAAGCGCACCTCGGGGTACTCGCTCCAGATATGGTCGAGAAATCCCGGCCAGATATCGCGCTGCGCGTCGTAAACCAGGATGTCGCTTGGCCGCACGCCCACTTGCTTCACCAGTTGCCGCACCATGGCCAGCGCCACCTGCGGCGACACGTTGACCAGGTTGGTGGGCACCACGGGCTTGCTGTTGTTCATGTTCACTTTTACGGCCACAATTTCGCCCGCGCGATATCTCTTTTCGCCGGCGTTTGCCGAACGCTGCCCGTAATAGCGGAAGATGATTCGCCACGCTTCTTTGTCTGTGGCCGCGCCCGTCACCTGCCGCAGCACGCGCGAGAGCATCGCGTCCACCCGCTCCTGGTCGGTGTTTTTGTCCATCCACCACTGGTCGTCGGCCGCTTCCCGGTTCCCGCTCCAGCGCGTGGCCTTGGGATCGCGCACCCAGACCACGCGGCCCGGAAATATGCCGCGCGCCACACCCAGCGGCACGTTGCGCTGCTTCGGCGCGTAGTTGTAGAGCGTGAGCAGCGCCGCGAGTGCTCGCTCGTCGAGTCCACCCAGCAATGCCAGCGATCCCGCCGCGCTTTTCAGTATTTCGCGCCGCGAGCATTGGTGCTTCCTGCTTTTTGTCATGAGAATGGGATCCGGATTCGCGGAGCAGCCTGGCGATTTCTATGACATCGAGCGGGCAGACGCGGACCGGAAGCTCCGGTGCGCGCCTGCTCGCTCTCTGCGTTGTTTCTTCCCGTGCGCGGCCCTCGTTCCGCGCATTCTTAGAAGGAGAACACCATGCCCAGCTGCCCCTGGCGCGGCAGATAGTCGTTGGTGATCTTTCCATAGTTGCCGTCCTGCACCCCTGTATCGGGTGTCTGGTAGTTGACGCGGTTGAAGATGTTGAAGAACTGGGCCTGGAATTCCAGCTGCGTGCGCTCGGCCAGGTGGATCGCTTTGGCAAACGACATGTCCCAGCTCTGGTAGCGGGGCCCGTAGCCTTGACCCTCTGCGACGCTGTCATTGCCGAACACGAATCCCTGCGGCTGAGCGAAGCAGCCCGTGTCGAACCACTCGGAAATGGTGTGTGGATTGTCGGCCACCGAGCAGGTGTAATTGGCGCGCTGTCCGCTGTTCTGGCTCAGCAGGTCGCCCGAGCCTGCGGTTACCAGCAGGGGCGCGCCGGAACGGAAATTGGTGACGCCGCTGATCGACCACCCGCTGATGATCGCGTCCTCGACGGGCGAGGCCGAGTTGCCGAACTGTTGACCGTGGCCGAACGGCAGCCCATACACGTAAGTGAGGATGAGGGTCTGCGGGAAATTGGCGTGGTGCCAGCCCGCCGTATCCAAATACTGGTGCATGTCGTAGTTGTCGAGCTGGTTGGAGTAGTTATCCATCAGCTTCGACCAGGTGTACGCCCCGGTGAAGGTCAGGTTCTGTCCGGCGCGCCGCTCGAAGACGATCTCCCCGGCGTTGTAGTGCGACTTGGCTCCGCTGTTGCGGAAGTCGACGGTGGAGATGGAACCATTGTCGGCCGCGGTCCAGTTGGGGTTGGTCGGGAATGTGTAATACGGCTCACATTGCGGAAACGTGATGCCCAGTGCTGCAGCCGTCGGACCTTCGGTGAACGTCGTCGGATTGCACTGGTTCAATTGCCAATCGTTGTAGAGATAGGCGCCTTTCGTGCCCACATACGCGACGTGGAGCGACATGTTCGCGCTCAGTTGTCTTTCGATGCTGACGTTCCAGTTGTCGGCCTGGCTCTGGCGGAAGTTGCTGGCCACGTCATAAACACCGAAGCCTTGCGGCGAAAAGAGGAACCCTCCCGGCGTTGTGGCGATGGGCACAATCGGCGTATAGACCGGCGTTCCAGCGGTGCTGTTGCCGGGCAGGCCGTTGCCCAAAATGAACGAACCGCAGGCCGAGTACTCCGCCGGATTCGGATTGATGCTGCCTGTGCTCCCCGTATAGGGGGTCAGGCAGTTGGACATGGGCGCGGAGTTGTTCTCCTGTTCCAGCTCAGGAAAATTGCGTTCCAGCGTGTCGCCGTCAGCGCCGAAGTTGCCGTTGAAGTAGCTCACGCCGAATGCTGCGCGGATTGCCGTTTTGCCGGAATCTGGCGTGTAGGCCAGCCCCAGGCGCGGCGCCAGATCGCCGTAATAGTTGTTGATATTGGGGCCGCGGTTGTTGGATGAAGCCACCTGTATTTCGCCGGCATTGGTGCCCGACAAAACGAAGTTGCTCTGCAGGTTCTTGGTGTCCACATCGTGCGTGTAGATGTCGTAGCGAACGCCGAGGTTGAGCGTGAGCTTGTTGCTCAAGCGGAAATCGTCTTGCGCGAATTCGCCGAATTCGTCGGTGCGCGTGTTGGGTTTGTCGAAGAAATGGTCGCGGTCGACACCGTCCAGGGCGCCCACCAGGAAGTCGGCGAGGGACGCGGCCGTGGAGCCGGTGCCGGTGTAATTGCCGCTGGCCGCGAACTGCCCGCGCGGATCGTTCTGCGCGTTGAAGACGCGTGCCTGGATGGGATCGATGGCGATGCCGAACTTCAGGTTATGCCGGCCCTTGACAAGCGTGAACGCATCGTTGATCTGATAGATGTTCGAGACTCTGCCCGTGGTTTGCGGCAACCAGCCCGAGTCTCCCGTGCCCTCGAAGCCGTTGAGATTCACTTGGGCAATGCCGCTGGTATCGGGATAAGCGGCGATGTTGCCGTTGGGAACGCCGAGAGTATTGTTCTCGTCTGGATACTTCGCGAATGCGGCAGTGAAGTCAGCGGTGGAGTAGCGGCTGTAGCCGAGGCGCAATTGATTGATCATGGTGCCGCTGCTGCCGAAAGTGTGATCCCACCCCAAAACGTCGTTGCTGAGCTGGTTCGTATTTTCCCCGTTGCCGCCGTTCATGAAAGGGTTGGGGCTGGTGTCGGCGCCGAAGTACAGCGGTTGCGTCTGGTTCCGGTTGCTATATCCAAAGCGCGCAAAGAAGCGGTCGTTCTGTGAGAACGCCCAATCGACGCGCGCGTCTTCCTGCGGCATCGATGCATCGTTCACGAGGATCTGGCTGGCGTTGCTGATTGGCCCGGAAAGGTTGGGCAACGGCCACACCGAGCTGCTGAGGAAGGCCGCCGCAATGGGCGAGATGTCCGAAGTGGGAACTGTGTCGTAGGTTCCTGCAACCGTATCGCCGGTGCTGGCTGTGCATTTTTGCGGATTCGCCGCGCCATTCGCCAGTGCACTGTAATAGCACGCCATGGCGTTGGTGATCGGACCCGCTCCATTCTTGTCGAAAGCCGACAGGTCGCCGCCGCGGGCCGCCTCCGTGGGCGAGCTCTGCAGACTGGAAGAGCCCGTGGCCAGTTTGAGCCACTGCAAATCCGCTGTGAAGAACAGCTTGTCCCTGATGATCGGGCCGTCCACTTCGCCGCCGAACATGTTGTAGTGGAACGGCGGGTTCACCTTGCTGAAGTAGTCGGTCGAGTTGAAGTCCGTATTGCGGTTGTATTCAAAGAGCTGGCCGTGGAAACGATTGGTTCCGCTCTTGGTGGAAATGTTGGACACCTGCGCGCCGAAGGTGCCATACTCCGCCGTGGGGTCGCTGGTTTCGAGCTTCATTTCGCCGATGAAGTCGAAGGGAATCTGCAGGCCCATGTAGCCGTTTTCCAGCTCGAAGTCGCTCACCCCGTCCACCAGGTAGAGATTCGACTCGAAGGGAAAGCCGTTGGTCGCCGTGTAGGCTCCGCCCCCGCCGCCGCCGGGCGCCGTCGTCGCGGCCGTGGACGAGTCTTCTCCATTCCCCGCGCCCCACGCTGTGGGCGTGGACCCGGGAGCCAGCTGCATCAGCATCTGCGGGCTTCTGCCGTTGATGGGCAGGTTGTTGATCTGGGTCTGGTCGATGGTTGTCCCCAGGTCGGAGGTTGTGGTCTCAACCAGCGGAGTCGAGCCGGTCACCGTGATCTCCGTGTTGACTGCGCCCGGAGACAGCGAAAAGTCTACGCGCGTCGACTGCTCCACCAGGACCTGGTTGTGGCTGGAGACCTCCTTTTTGAATCCCTGGGCCTCCACGGCCACGCTGTACAGGCCCGGTGTCAGGTTGGGAAACGTGTAGAAACCCTGCGGGCCCGTGGTGGTCTTGTTCATCACATTGGTGCCTTCGTTCGTCAGCGTGACGGCCGCGTTGGCAACCACTGCTCCGGAAGGGTCTTGTACTGATCCCAGCAGTGTTCCTGTCACCGCCTGACCCACCGTTGCCTTCGCGCCCAGCACCAGCATCGCCAGCAGCCCGGCAGCCGCACAGTATGTCTTCCATCGTCTTTGCATAATGCCTCCAAAGTTGCGGTTGCGGCTCAGGTCATGTCCTGTCGCTGCAAGCAGAACCCTCGCCGTCGAAATTGCATCGCTCCCCAGGAACATGTCCGCGAGCGCAATCGATTTGTGCTCTCAATGCGGAGCCGCTCCCCCGGATCGCATCTCCGGTTCTGCGGCGGCACTCGTCAGGAGGAAGGCTCTGGCGCCGGATTCCGCGGAAAGGAGCACCGCAGAACATCTTGGTGGGTATGAGAACGTATGCCTAGTTACGGGGGGTTACGGTATTTTGAAACATTGGCGCCAAGCGCCAATTCTGTGGGGCTTCGAAGCCAGGCTTTGCCGGTTTCCGCCAACGTTAACGAAAATGTTACATCCGGTATCTCTCTTGCCGGCAGTCGTTTGCGTTTTTACAGGGCTATTTTCGGCACAACCGCATTAACGTACCTGGCATGGCCGGAACTCCTTGGAACGCGGCTTTCGTGCGGCTGTGCCCGCGCTCGACTAGGCCCGGCCATGCGCTGGCGGAATTCAGACGGGATCGGGATCTCGTCCACTCGATGGCAATCGAAATCTCGCTCTCCGTACGCGCTCTTATTCGACCGTGAGCGTGAATGTGCTCGATTGATTCACCGGTCCGCTGGCTGCCGTGATAGTGATCGAATAACTCTGTGGCGGCGGGGCGATCACTCCGCCGCGCGTGCAACCGCTCACCGCGATGGCTCCCGCCCACGCAAAGACAGCGAGCAGCACCAGACGCAAGCTGCCCCTCTTCGCTCGCCGCAGGCGCCGCAGCACAAAGAGCGGCAGCAAAAGACCGAAGGCGATTCCACGCCTCAGGCCGCGAGGCCCGGCGCTGGCTGCGGATTCGCCTGCCGTCTGAATGGTCAGCGTGGCGTCTTTCGCTGAGCCGCCGGGCGTCACGCTGGCTGGTTCGAAGTTGGCCGTCGCGCCTGGGGGCAGTCCGGTTGCGGCGAACGTAATGGGATTCCCGAAGGCGCCATTCGTCGGCGTGACCAGCAGCGTCACCGTCGCTGTTCCGCCGGGAAGAACCGTGACCGTTCCGCTGGTAACCGTAAGCGTGAACCCGCTCACGTTGACCGGCACCGGGCTGGATGTGCTTCCGTTGAAGTCCGTGTCGCCCGCGTAGACGGCCGTAATTTCGTCTCTGCCCGGCTCCAGCTCTGTGGTGGTGAAGCTCGCTGCACCGTCGATCAGGCTGGCGCTGCCCAGGGTGGTTGTGCCGCTTAGGAAAGTCATCGTGCCTGTGGGCGCGCCCGTCGTCGAAGAGGCGACGGTCGCCGTGAAGGTGACGGAATCTCCTTCCGAGAGCGTAGTCGGTGATGAAGTGAGAGTGGCGGTTGAGGCGGCTTTGGTTACAGTCAGAGTTCCTGTGGGAGCGGTCACGGCATAGCTGGAGACGTTGGTTCCCGTCACCAGAGGCACAATCAGGTAACTGCCCGGAGGCGAGAGAGGAGTGGCCAGTGTCGTGAACTGCTCCGTCAACGCATCGCCGTTGACCGCGCCGGTAAGGGTGCCGCTGAACGGCGGATTCGCTGCCCCGTAGGCTCGAGTTGCGTTGTTCGCCGTGGCCGTGAGCGGAGCGGGGGTGACGGTGAGGGTTGCCGTTGCGGACGCGCTTGACCAGGCAGAAGGATCGGACGGAGTGAAGCTGGCGGTGAGGGTGTAAGTACCCGCGGTAAGAACGGTCCCCGCGGGCGGGGCAAACGTGAAGGAGCCCGCTGTTGAAGCTGTGGGATCAAGCTGCGTTGCGCTCAGAGCCGTGCCGTATACGATCGGTGCGGGTGCGGGCCATACAATGATCGAAGGTTCCGTGGCTGTGGAAATGCTTGCAGCGTCCGCCACCTGGATCGTTTCACTGATGGGCAAGAGCGTCGAGGGGTTCAGCGTGGTTCCCGCGCCCGCGTCGTTTGTATGGATGGTCTCGGCAATCGCGAGCAGCGTCGAGGGCGTCAGCGTCGTTCCCGCACCCGCATCGTTTACAGATATGGTCTCCCCGATGGCGAGCAGCGTGTTCTCGGCAAGAACCGGCGCGTCGGAAACCTGAATCGTCTCATGGATGGTCAGATTGCTCGCCGACTCTGTGCTGCCGGTTCCGCTCAGCGCAGCGGTCTGCGGAGTAAGCGTGGTGTTGTCGGCGACGGAGAGCATGGCCGCATACGAGGTTGCCGCACCCGGCGTGAATGTGATGTTGATGGTGCAGCCCGCGCCGGCGGCCAGCGTGGACGGACAATCATTCGTCTGCGCAAAATTGACCGCGTTCGCGCCGGTGATGGAGATGCCCGTGATCGAAAGCGTCGCGCCGCCGCCGTTGGTAAAGGTGATGGCTTGCGGACTGGTGGTCGCGTTCACCGGCTGCGAGCCAAAATCGTAGCTCTCGGGCGAAAAGATCCCGCGCGGAATGGGCGTGCCTGCGCCCTCGCCGTAGAGCTGCAACTGAGCCTGCTGGCCGTTGCTGTCGGTGATGGTCGCGGTCTCGTCCAGCTCACCATCGGAGGCGGGGGAAAACGAGATGTCGAGGTCGCAGCCTTGACCCGCCGCGAGCTCGAAGGGATTTGTGCATGCGTCCGGATCGCCGGCCGGCGAAAGCACGTAATCCACGGGCATGCTGATCGTCGCCGTCAGCCCCGCGTTGCCCATGTTCCAGACCACCACCGTCTGCGTTCCGCTTGTGGTGCCGTCGCCGCGTGAGGGATACTCCGGCAGCGCCGCCGCGCTGGTGCTCAGCTTGGCCACCTGATTGTACGAGCTCATCATATAGAAGTTGCCCTGGTTGTCAGGGGCAGCGCCGGTGTTGGGAATGTAGCTAAAGACGTAGAGCCCATCCACCACGTTGTAGATGGTGCCCGGTCCAAAGTCGCCATAGCCGCCCTGGTAGAGATAGAGCTCGTAGCCGAGCCCGCTGTTCAGGCTCATCCATGTCTCGTATTGCTGCTCGTACAAGTCGGCATTGCAGCCGAAGTTGAAAAAGTCATAGAGGTTTCCCGCGCCGTCGCTGGTCAGCCCGCCCGCATAAAAATCGAGCAGCCAGCCGCTGAACGGCGTGCCCATCTGTTGGCAGCCGGCAACGGTGGGCGGACTGTCGCCGCCGGCAATCGCAATGGCTCCCGTGGAAGGATTCACCTGCGTCAGATACTCCGCGGCATTGGCGCTCACCGATGTCGGATTGGGATCGTAGTTGGCCACATAGAGATTTCCGTCCGCGCCCATGGTGATGCCGTAGCCCGCGTTGTTCTCGCTGCCCACGCTCGGCGTGGCGATGGTATTGATGATCCCCGTGCTCGCGTTGATCTCGCGGATATTTCCATAGGGAAAATAGAGATAGATGTTGCCCGCGCTGTCCATGGTCATGGCGATGGGAGCGGCAAGAAACGCCGCCGTCGCCGGGCCGCCGTCGCCGCAGTGATTCGAATCAGCGCAAGTTCCGGGACCGCTGTAGGGAGGAGAGATGGGGTAGTACCAGATGCTTGAACCGGCGATGGTGCTGATGATGCCCGTGGCGGCGTTTACTTCGCGCAGCACCGCGCCCGTGCCGCCGTAGTCTGTGCTGTACAACTCCAGAAAATAAAGATTGCCTGCGGCATCGAGCATCAGGCCGTACGGCGGCGCCAGTGGGCTTTGTGTGGCCAGGACGCCGTCGACCACCTGCAGGCCGGCTCCAGCGTAGTTGTCTGTGGCCGCCACGCCCGGCTCGCCGGCATAGAGAGCAATGTTGCCGGTGGCCGCGTCCACGCGCCGGATCACGTAATTGCCGCCATCGGCGATATACAAATTCCCGGCGCTGTCCACGGCCATGGGCGAGCTGCCTTCTTCGTTTTGCGTGCGCACGTTGAAGGCCAGCTGCGCCTCGTTCGCCGGCCCGCCGTCGCCTGCATAACCGGGGTTCACCACCCCCAAACCGTTGTCGCCCGGATCGGTCGCGGCCGCATCGGCCTCGCCCGCGTAGCGCGTAAATGTGCCCGCGGAGAGCGCAAGAATGGGCCCGGTGGCCGCGCCCGTGAGGCCGAAGTTATAGGTGACCGGATTGCCGGCCTCGATGTCCGTGACCAACAGCGGCGCAGTGCGCGCCAGCATGGGTGAGGCCGTGCTGCCCGGCGCAATCGGCGTATAAGTCACGCTGAGCGTGCATACGGTTCCGGCCGCATTCACCGTCGCGCCGTCGAGGATGCAGCCGCTGATCTCCCCCAGTGAATAGTCGCTGAATCCGGCGGGAATGGTGATGGATTCGAGCGCGAGCGCCGCGTTCAGCGTCAGGGTCACGCTCTGCGTGGTGCTCTCGCCCACCGGGGTTGAAGGAAAGACATTGTTGGCGAGGGTGAAGTTCTGCGCCAGGCCGAACTGCGGCGCGACTATCGAGAACAGCAGCGCCAGCGCGGCTGCTGCCAGGCGAGTGCGCCCCGCTCGCCCGCGCAGGCCCTTCTCCGAATTGGCAATGCACTTCCGCATGGCTGCTCTCCTCGCCCTCGTTCGCGTCGCTCTTGCGTTTTCTGAAAAGCGCGCCCGAGGGTTAGGAGAAGCTCAGCGTGACCTGGATGGTGATGATCTGGCCGGTGGCCACCGTGAGCGGACCACCGGGCACGGCAGTCGAAGTGAGCACGCCGATCGGGGTTGCGGTGCCGCTCGCCACCTTCGCCAGAGTGCAGGCAGCCGGAGCCACGCCGGACTGCAGGTCGGACAAGTTGGAGCCCGTGAACCGGGCGTTGAGCGCCTGCGTATAGGCGTCCTCTTCGTCGCCGTTGGGGCCGAAGGTATTCGTCGCATTCCCGCAGCCCAGCATCCATGTTTGCACCGCGGTGATGGGCGCCATGCCCGCCCCAACGGTGAAGTTGCCGGAGAGGACGATACTCACGGTCGGCGCAAAATTGACTGAAGTCGTGAGGCCGGTCTCCTCTCCGCCCAACGGTGGATCGTTCGAGCTGTAGGCTTTGCCGAAGAACCAATTGACAAAGATCGTGCCCGAATCAAGCAGCGTGAAGCAGCCATTTGCGGGCGCCGTAGACGGCGCAGTGGCATACGGATAGCAGAGCGAAGTAAGGTCCTGCCCGGCAATGGACCCGGTAATGAGCGCAACGCTAAACCCTCCCGGCGTCAGGTCGCCGGTGAGAATCGCTGCCAGCAACTGGTCGCCGGAGACATTGGCCCCGGCAGTGACCAGCGAGTTGTTGAACTCGCGCCTCTCTACAAGCTTGCCGTCCGGATTCTTCACCTCCAGCACCCAGTGGCCGTGAATCTTGATCCCGCTGCCGCCCTGTTCCGCTGCGCCCGGCGCATTTTCTTCTTCCTGCGCCGCAGCCGGTTTTGCGGCTGCGCCCGGCGCATTTGCCGCCACGGCCAATGCATGGGTTTCATCCGCCGCCCGCCTGCCCTGCTGGGCCGGCGCCATCTGCGCGCTTGCCAGGGCCAAAGCCATCATTGCCGCGCAAAGCTGCTCGCATCCAATTCCTGTTTTCATCCTTCACCTCGCTGGAATTTCTCTGTCTCCTGCCTGAATCGCCATTCCCCGTCGTCTGTCTCGCGCTCTCTCCGGCTCACCACCATTCCGGCATCCGGACGGGTCGCCGGCGCCGAGATGGAAACCGTCTCCCGATCCACCGTGATTTCGACACGCCGATGCACCGTGGTTTTCGCTTCGGCTTCTTGCCGGTGCAATTTCGGTGATAAAATCCGCGACAGGAATTTCATGCGCACGCCTAAGTTGTTGCCCATCGTGGTGCTTTTCCCCGATGCTGCGAGGGCCACTAGAGCACGCACGGCACGCAGAAGTCTTGAGGACGGCTTGAATTGTTTTGAAGAAACTTGAAGACCGCTATGCCCATCGTTTTCAACGGGGTATATAGATTCCATGAGTTCGAGTTGAACCCCGCAGGACGAGCATTCCTGCGCCGGGGAGAGAGTGTCTCCGTCTCGCCCAAGGCTTTTGAGGTGCTTACCTACCTGGTGGTGAATGCCGGCCGGGTGGTGACCAAGGACGAGTTGCTGAAGGCCGTGTGGCCCGATTCGTTCGTGGAAGAAAGCAACCTGGCCCAGCACATCTCCGCGCTTCGCAAGGCATTTGGAGAAGCATCCAATTTCATCGCAACCATTCCCGGCCGCGGATATCAGTTCACCGCTGCCGTCGAAGCGGAGTCTTCACCCTTGCCGGATGCGGGAGCCGCGGCGGGAAAAGTTCTTGTCCACGGAGTGCGCGAGCGCACGCGGATGGTGATCGAGGAGTCTTCGCTCGTGCCGGCGGCCAAAACCCGGCAATCGCACCTATCCGTCCCGTGGGCGATGGGGGCAGCTCTGCTGGCGCTGCTGCTGGTCGGGGGTGTGACCTTCGAAATGAAAAAACTCTCCCATCCGCCGGATCTGCGCAAACTGGTGATCGCGGACTTCCTCAACCTCACCGGCGATCCGGCCTTCGACCGATCCTTGCGGACCGCGCTCGGCGCAGGCCTGGGCCAATCGCCTTACCTGCAGGTCATGGGGCCGGGCGAGGTGCAATCCGCTTTGGCAACCATGGAGAAGGCTCCCGATACGCCTTTGCTGGGCGACACAGCCCTCGAAGTCTGCCGGCGCAACGACTACCAGGCACTGCTCCAAGGGCAGATTGCAACCTCCGGCACCCGATACGAACTCACCATGGAAGTGCTCGGCTGCGTAACCGGCAAATCGCTGGGAGTGTTCAAGGCGCAGGCCACGAATAAAGACGTGGTCCTCGACACGCTCGACACGCTGGCCGCGCGCGTGCGCAAAAAGCTCGGCGAACCGAACCAATCCATTGAGCAATTCCAGGTGTCGATGCGCGAAGCCACGACCTTCTCTTTCGATGCGTTAAAGGCGTACGACACCGGCTCCGACCTCGGCAACGACGGCAAATATGAAGCAAGCATTCCCTATTTTCAAAAGGCCGTCGATCTCGATCCGAAGTTCGCTGATGCGCAAGCCAGCCTGGGAACCGCATACTACAACATGGGCTCCGTGGACAAGGCGGCCCAATACTACAAGAAGGCCTTCGATCTCAGCGCCAACGTCACCCAATTGGAGCGCGTCTACATTCAATCCAATTACTTCATCATGGAAGAAAGAGACCTGGTTGCCGGCCGTGAGGCGTTCGCGGAATGGACGCGGCTTTACCCTGCGCAGGAGTCTCCCTGGATCGACCTGGCCGTGGTCAACATGCAGCTCGGCGACTTTCCCGCGGCAATTGAAGCCGGCGAGCATTCCCTGCGCGATGTGGAAGTGCGGCCGCCGCTCGCCTACGCGAACCTGGCCCAGGCGTACATGCGCGCAAACCGCTTCGCCGATGCCAAGCGGACCGTCGCGGAAGCCCAGGCGTTGGGCAAAGACAGCCCCCTCACCCACCATCTCTTGCTGCAGATGGCCATGATGGAGCAGGATCGCGGTGCGCTCCAGAGAGAGATCGCATGGAGCCGCAAGAACCCCCAGCTTTACTGGTCACTGGAGACGCAGGCCGTTTATGAGGCTGAGCAGGGAAGGTACAAGCGCTGCGAAGAGATCTTTGCCGCCGCGATTGCCGATGCGCAAAAGGAAGTGGGCCCGGAGGTGGCCGATAACCTGCGTTTGGTGGAAGCGGAAGTGGAAATCGAGCTCGGCCGCACCGCCAAGGCAGCGGAAGAGCTTCGCCAAATCAAGAACCAGGGCGATTTCGATTTTGCGATAGATTCCGCCCGGACCGGAGACGTGTCGCCGGCGCAGACCTTCGCCCGCGAGCCGGAACAGTTTCCGCACGGCACCTTTGAGCACAATGTCTATCTGCCCGAGATACGATCGCTCTTGGCGCTCCATCGCGGCGACCCGGCGGGCGCTGTCGCAGCTCTCGAGCCCTCCGTCCCCTACGAGCTGGCAATCTCTGAAGTTATCTATCTTCGCGCCCAGGCCTTTCTTGCTGCGCGGCAGGGAGCGAAAGCGCAGGCAGAGTTCCAGAAGCTCGTCGACAATCCCGCGCTGGACGACGCGCCCTTTCCCAGAAACACGCTTGCCCACCTCGGTCTTGCCCGCGCGTATGTGCTGCAACGCAACAGCGCCGCCGGCCGCGACGAGTACCGGAAATTCTTCGCACTCTGGAAAGACGCCGATCCCGATGTCTCCGTGCTCGTTCAGGCGCGCTCTGAGTTTGCGCGCCTTCCTGCGCCGCATTGAGGGGCAAGCGTTGCGGCTCGGCCCGATATCCGAATTCTGGCCATTCCTGCCTGCGCGCGAGCGTCCGGTATGACCGATCCGGCTGCGAACCGCAGGATTTTCCGCTGCCTTCTGTCAGGGCCGCGCGTCTTCTGAGTCTTTCACCCACTTCGGCGAAAACTCCTTGTTGCCCGCCTGCAGCTCGATCATCCTTCTTGCCTCGGCCACGTGATGGCGCATCAACCTCTCCGCTTCATCGGGAAGGTTATTGCCGATAGCCTCGACGATCTGCAGATGCTCTTCATGCACGACGCGCGGGTCGCGCGAGGCTCTCACCGCCATGCTGAGCACGCGGTAACCCTCCGCCAGGCGCCGCAGAACCTTGTTGCGCGAGAGGTCCATGATCTTGAGGTGAAATACCCGGTCGCTGGCTCCCATCTCTTCTTCATTCTTTTCCTGCGACAGCTCCCAGATGTGGTCGGCCATCTTGCGCAGCATCGCCACATCGGCTCGCGAGGTACACTCGCACGCCAGCCGCGCGGCAAGACCCTCCAGCACCTCGCGCACCTGGTACGCCTCGACCAGCCGGGTGGCGTCGAGCTTCCCCACAAAAACGCCCAGCCTGTCAATGGATTCGACCAGCCCCAGCCATTGCAGCTCAAGCAGGGATTCCCTTACCGTGCCCTGGGCGACGCCCAGCTCCTTGGCCAGGCTTTGCTGCGTCAGCCGCTCTCCCGGCTGGCTCTCTCCCGATAAGATCCGGCGCTGAATCTCTTCGCGAACCTGGTGCCTGCCCACAGGGTTTTGAACCGGCATGTCGAGCGCTTCCTCCCTCGTGCAGCCCCACGGTCGAGACCGTTCAACAGCCCGTCGGGCGCAGTGTTTCCGTGATTTCGATCTTCGATTCCATACTCAAGTCCGCTTCTTGAGCCCGCAATTCCCGGGCTCGCTGCTGCGCTCGCCCTGCAGCCGCAAAACCTGGGAACTACGGGGTGGGCAAAACGGTTAAGTCAACCTAGAAGATGATCTTCGCCACGAACTGCCAGATGCGCTGCGTGCCCACAGGGGAGGGAATATTCACGCTGCCGGTGCTGCTGCTGGTGGCCGTGATCGCTCCGAAAGTTGCCGCGGAGGAAACCGTGCCTCCTGGGTTGGCCAGGTTGGTGTGGTTCCACGCATTGAAAACCTCGGCCTGGAACTGGCCGTGGACGCGCTTCTCCGCGGCGATGTCCTTGAACAGCGACAGGTCGGTGTCCTCGTACCCCGGCCCGCGCAGGTAGTTGCGCGGAACGTTGCCGAAAGACTGCGTGTAGCCGTTGGCCGCCGACGGCGCCGGATTCTTCTCGAAGGCCGCGGGGTTGAACCACTCCGTGACCTTGGAGGCGCCGGCCGGACGCTGGGGGCTGATGCCGGTGAAGGTGGCCAGATCGTTGTTGATGCCTGACTCCGAGTTGTCCACGCCGCTGAAAATGGTGATCGGCAATCCCGATTGCGACGCCACAATCGCGTTGGCCTGCCAGCCGTTGACGATCGACCCCGCCAATGCATTCACGTGGAAGCGCGGCAGAACGTAGTTGGCTGATCCGGTGATGCGCAGCGCCTGATCGAAGTCGGCCACGGCTCGATAGGCGTTGAAATTGTAAGGATCGGACGGCCCATCCTGTCCTTCGGTACCCGAAGAGCCGACATCGATCGTCTTCATCCACACTGCGTTGGCAAGCAAGGTAAAGTTGCGTCCGCGCCGGGTGGCATTGGCCTCCAGCGCGTTCGTCTTCTCCCAATCGTAGGCATCGGCCAGCTCCACCGAGCCAAGCCCATTGTAAGTGCGCGTGGTTTCGTACGCCGCCGCCGGCGGTGGCGTGAACACAAAGGGATTGAACTGGCGGGAGGCCATCACGTGCTCGGCATGATCGCCCACGTAACCCACGTTCATGGCAAAGCCGTGCCCCAAGTCCTGCTCGATCACAAGGTTGTAATCCTGCGTGAATTCCACCTTCGAAGCCGGATTCAGCACGCCGCCCGAGAGGGGAGTAAGGAAAGTATACGTCTTGAATTGCGACGGGGAAATATGACCGCGCGGGAACGGATCGCCGCCCGCGAAGGTAGAGAAGGGAGCATCCCACGCCGGCGGGCTGAAGAGCTCGAGATATAGATCGACAGGCTGCATGGCGTCTGTGCGCTGGTAGAGCAGGCCCTCGGGAAAGTCATAAAACAGGCCGTACGCCCCGCGTACCACGGTTTTGCCCTTGCCGAAGAGGTTATAGGCAAAGCCGGTGCGCGGTGCAAAATCCTTGAAGTTCTTGTGGTACACCGAGTCGGGCAGGCCGGGATCGCCGACAAACCACATTCCTTTCGGCGCGTTGGGCGCGATCGTGGACTGGAAGTTGGGATTGGCCAGGTCGAAGCCCACCAACGTTCCGTTGTCGTCGATGGGCGGCAGCCACGGATCCCAGCGCAGCCCCAAATTCAGCGTCAACGCCGCGTTCAGCTTCCAGTCATCCTGCACAAACAGCGACGGCCGCAGTTCGCGCAGGTAGGCCTTGCGCCCATTGTCCATGTAGTAGTCCTGCTCGTAGCCGGTATAGAAATCGGCAATGGCATTGCCCGTGCTCGTAAAGCCTGTCGGGGTTATGCCGTTGGGCGATTGCGTGCGCTTGCCGTTGAAGCCGGGCGAGGTGCTGTCGCCGGGCGTATACGAGTAGTCGTCCATGTCGATGCGGTCGCGTTCCAGGTCGCCGCCCACGGTAATCGTGTGCCGGTGCGCCACCTTCACAAAATTCGTGGTGAAATCGAACGTGGTCGAGTCCTGCGTGAGCGCGCCGCCGGAGAAGGCCTCGACATATCCGGAAATTTGCGCGCGCACCCCAGGAAAGGGAACCAGGTCCTCGGTCGGGCTGCCGTACGGAGCATTTTGTCCCAGCTCCTGCAGCGTCTTCAGCCCCGGAGCTTCGGGAATCTGCGTGCGTGCGCCGCGATAGAAGCTGCCGTAAAACGCTCCTGTCAGCGTGTTTGAAAAGATGTGCGCATCGCTGATGGTGAGCGACTGGTTGCGGAACCTGTTCAGCGCAAAAAATCCCAGCGGCGCCGTGAACGGGCGCTGAAAGTTGTCCTGGTTGTAGAAATACCGCCCCGTCAGGTGGTCCTTGTCGCCAAGCGCGTAGTCCAGCCGGGTCAGATATTGCGTGCTGTCGATGTTGTTGTTGGTGGTGGAACTGAAGGTTTCGTAGGTGCTGTCGGTCGATAGCGTGCCCACCGCTTCCTCGCTCGCCAGGTACTGCTTATTTACCGCCGCCGAGAGTGCATCGATGGGGATGGCGTTCGCGCCCGCGTCGGCTGCGGAAACATCGTCCGTGATGGCGCCGCTGCAGGTGAATCCGCCGGTTCCGCTGGCAGTGGCCGTCTGGCCAAAGCCGCAGCCTGTGGCTGGGTTGAAAAGGGCCACGCCCTTCGCCAGGAAAGCCGAGAAGTTCCCCGAGAGCTCCGCCGCGGTGGGATATTCAACGGTGATCGGCGTGGGCGCCGAGCGCTGCTGCAAGTCTTCCGCCGAAAAGAAGAAAAACGCCTTCTTGCTCTTGAAAATAGGCCCTCCCACCGTTCCGCCAAACTGGTTGAGTTTGAAGGGAGGCTCGTACGATTTGTGCCAGAAGTAGTTGCGTGCGTCGAGCACTGTGTTGCGGAAGTATTCCGAGGCGTCGCCGTGAAGTTCCGCGGTTCCCGAGCGTGTCGAAAGTTGCACCAGTGCCCCCGCGCCGGGATGCTCGGCGCTGTAGTTCGAGGCTTGGATGGTGAACTCCTGCAAAGCGTCCGGACTGGGCATCGTCGGCACCGAATTGAAGAAGCGATCGACATAAATTGTGCCGTCGAGCGTGAAGGTGTTCTCCGTTGCGCGCAATCCGTTGACGGAAAGGCCGGTGTTGTCTTCCTGGCCGCTCTCCGTGCCCGTGGTCGTCAGCACCGTTCCCGCGGTCAGCGTTGTCAGTTGCAGCGGATTGCGCCCATTGAGCGGCAGGTCGCGCATCTGCTGTTGGCTCACCGACTGCTCCACCGTTGATGTGCTGGTCTGAATCTGCTGCGTCTCCGATGTCACCGTGATCTCGGTGCTCTGCGTGCCCACGGCCAGTTGGACGGTCAGGTCGATGGTTTGCCCGGTGAGCAACTGCAACCCCGGGCGCTCTTGCGTTGCGAATCCTGACGCCGCGATCTTCAGCGCGTAGTTGCCGATGGGCAGGTCGGGAAACACGAAGATGCCGCTGTCGTTGGTGGCCTCCTCGCGTTTGAGGCCGGTGTTCGCTTCCGTGGCCACCACCGCGGCTTTGGCAACCGCGGCGCCGCTCGGATCGGTGACCGTTCCTCGAATGATGCCGGTGGATTGTGCGGAGGCGCCTGCTGCTGCGCCCAGCGCGAAAAGCAATGCGAAGCTGGCGAAGAGTCGTTTGCGAAGTCTGCTGTTCATGTTTTCCTTTCATCGAAGAAGCGTGCCGGAAACGCCTCTCGTCTGTAGGTTGTTGTGTCCGTCCTCAGCGAAGTATGAACCTCATGTTCGCCTTTCCAGGCAGTTGCCGCGCGCTGCGCGAAACATGCGCGCCCCTTAACCGAGTCCCGTACAGATTCTCTGTGACCAATAGGAATCGAGCGCCATCATCACCGGCACGCTGGCCGCAATGCCGGTTTCGAGCGGCGCATTCAGCTTGTCGCCCTTCACGATGGCATCGATAAAATTGCCTGTGTGCGCGCGCTCCAGGCTCTGGTTCGCCACCACCTCCGTGGGCGCGCCGTCATTCGGAGTCAGCGTGTATCCCTTGCGCGTCAGATCGAGCGTTCCCTTTGTGCCTTCGAAAAACACCGAAGGCTTTGGATCGCGTACGGAAAGCACCGTAGATTCGAAGTTAAGGTTCCAGCTCTTGTAGCGGATGACCGCGCTGACGGTGTCGGGATTGGTGAGATCGCCGCGCAGTTCGTAATCGCCGCCCAGCGCCGCTGCGCTCGCGGGCGCGCTGTCGTCGAGCATCCACTGCGCCACGTCGGCCCAGTGCGTGAGAATGTCGGCCAGCAATCCGTTCCCGTAGTCGTGGTAAGAACGCCACGAGCTGTACCGGGCGGTTTCATAGGGAACCTTGGGAGCCGGACCGAGAAAAAGATCCCAGCGTAGCCCCGCCGGTTTAGGTTCGTCCGGAATCGCCCGGCGCTGCCACGGAAAATTGCTCCACACCGCCCGCACCAGCACCACGCCGCCCAGCGCGCCCGTGTCGAACACTTCCTGTTTGGCGCGCATGTAATGGGCTCCGCTGCGCTGCTGCATGCCGCATTGCAGAATGCCCTTGCTTGCCTGGGCCGCCTTCACCAGCGCCGGCCGCTCGTACCAGCGGTGCAGCGTGGGCTTCTCGAGATACGTATGTTTGTCCGCGCCCAGCGTGTCCTTCGCAATGGTCACGTGCAGGTGATCGGGCGTGGCAATCAGGACCGCGTCCACATCTCTTCTGTCCAGCATCTTCCCGTACTCGACCGACACTTCCGCCTGCGCCACGTCCCCTTTGAATCGGCCCTGGAAGACCGCCACCTGCTTGTCGTAAACATCGGCCAGCGCGCGGATCTGTACCCTCGGATCCTGCACAAAGCCGCCGCACACATCCGTTGCGCGCCGTCCGCAGCCGATGACGCCCAGCCCCACGCGATCGTTGGCGCCTGCAATCGAGTCGTAGGCGCGCGCATCCAGGGCGCGCGCGGTTACCGCGACGGCGGCTGCCCCGGTCGAGATAAATTCGCGGCGATTCACGATGTGAAAGCCTCCTTCATGACCTTGAACGCCGGAGCGATCACCTTCAGTCCGGCTTGCGAGTGATCCGCACGCTCCTCTTCGTTTTCAACCCAGCCTTTCCACCCGATTTGCTTGATGGTGTCGGCCACCGCGCGCAGCGGAAATGTGCCCGTGCCAAGCTCGACGTATGCGCCGTTCTTGTAGTCCCGCAGGTGAAAGCCGATAATGCGGCCGGCATGCGCGCGGATAAAAGCCGGAACATCGGCCCCGCCGTGATATGCGTGGCCCGCATCGAGCACGAAAGAGACCAGCGATGGGTCGGTCCGCGTGTACAGAGCGTCGATCTCGCCGATCTTCGACTGAAACTCCCACCAGTGGTTGTGATACGCGGCGGTGATGCCCGCGCTCTGCGCAAAGCGGCCCGCTTCATTCAGTCCGTCGATCTTGCGTTTGAGCTCGTCGGCATCGGCTGCGGGCGCGCCGCTGAGAATCAGATGAAGGGCGCCCAGCGCCGCTCCGCCTCGAGCCACGGGTTCGTACACTGAGGGAGCCGCAATCTTTGTCTTCGGGTCGTACATCTCATTCGCAAAGAAAATGTGAATGCCGAAAAAAGTGAGTCCGCTCCGTTCAATGCTGCGCCGCGGCTGCTCCGGAGCCGCGAACTCATTGCGCACATTGCGAAAGCTCGATTCGAATCCCTGATAGCCGACCTGCTTGACCAGCGCCAGCGTGTCAAGAAAACTCGGGAAACGCCCGGGGTCAATGGGAAATGCATTCAACTGCACGCCAAAGCGAATTCCCGCGGGCACTTCGCCGCTTTCGGCCAGCACGCGCGCCGATTCGAGCGGCGCAAGCGCACCGCCAGCCAGCGCGACCAGCGCCTGCACAACCTCCCTTCGCGTTCTCGCCCCTTTTTTTGTTTGCCGCGCCATCATCCCGCCATCGCTCTTCGTCGCGCTTGTTCAGTTCAAGCTTGCCTGCCTCGGCCGTCAAGCCGCCGAGCGTTCGCAGGGCAGCACCAAATCCGTCTCGGTCCGCAAAAACGAAAAACCCACCGCGCCGCGTGGCGGGTGGGTTGCCGGAATCCAGAAAGTGCGTTCTGAATTTAGTCCGGGAAACAGGCCCCCGCGGCGCCGCACGGCTTGCAGCACATACACATCGCGGGAGTGAGTCTTGACCTCATCTGTTCCTGAACTTGTCCTGCATTCCCGTTCGGCGCTGGACCCTCCGAGCGCCTCACCGGGTAAAGCCACTCTAAGGTCCACGCGCCAGGGTGTCAAGCGAGGCCGCGTTTTCTGCTCAATGGGCTTCATACAATTGCGAGAAAATGCCGAAACCCGGAAACGGCGAATACCGCCACCCGTAAACTCCATCGCGATTCGAACCTGGGCGCGAAAGCAATCGCCTTCCGTCGGCCCTCTATCGGAGGGGGAGCCTGCACTTTGCTCCTGGGAAGTAAAGAACGGGCTCGAAGTCGGGGCGAATTATAGGCAGGTGCAAGAAGAGCTGTCAATCAATTCCAATCGATTCTTGTCGAGTGCCACTGACCAGCAGCGCCTGCACGCATCCAACTTCCGCCCCGCGCCCATAAACCACTGCAATCAAAAAGCATCCTGCATTCCGCCCGCTCGTCTGATGTGCCCCCGGGCCGATTGTGGCGCTCCTATCGATGGAAAAGCCCGATGAAGACCCGCTGGCGCTCTCCGCGATTATCAATCACAATCGATTGACACGGTCGAAAGCCCTTCGATATAGTTTTTTCGGCTCGCCTCGATTGTTTCAGAACCTCCGGTCATCTCTCGAGGACCGTTCCCAGTTACGATTCGGAGGGAAATGCCGATTCATCTTACCCCTGGAAAACTTGCCGGCCTGAACGCAGTGTCCGATCGGCGAGGTGTCATCGCTGCCCTGGCCATGGATCAGCGCGGACTGCTCCGCAATATGCTGGCCCGCGAGCTTGGCGTCAGCCAGCCGCCCGCGAAGATGGTGTCGGAATTCAAAGAGCTCGTCGCGCGCACCCTCACCCAAGAGGCTTCGTCGATTCTGCTCGATATCGAATACGGTCTCGAAGCCGCAAAGAACATCAACGGCAAAGGCCTGCTGCTCGCCTATGAGCATGCAGGCTACAGCCCCGACAGGCCCGAACGCCTGCCTTCGCTCTTCGAGGGCTGGTCTGCGCTTCGCATCAAAGAGGCCGGAGCCCATGCCGTCAAGATTCTCGTCTACTACACGCCCTTTGAAAAAAACTGGGTCAACGATCGCAAGAAGGCGTGGCTCGAGCGCATCGGCGCGGAGTGCCAGTCCGTCGACATCCCCCTCTTTCTTGAGTTCCTCGGCTACGACGTGCACGGCCACGGCGAAGCCAGCCTGGAATATGCCCGCCGCAAGCCGGAGATCGTGCTCAAGTCGATGGAGGAGTTCACCAGACGCCGTTACGGCGCCGACGTGCTGAAGATCGATGTCCCCATGCAGATGGCGCACGTCGAAGGCACGCGGGCATTCGAGGGCCGCAGGCTGCACACCCGCGCTGAGGCCATGGAGTTGCTGCGCGCCCAGGCAGCCATGACCGATAAGCCCATCCTCTATCTCTCCGCCGGCGTCACCAGTCCGGTTTTTCTTGAGACGCTCGAGCTCATCGTCGAAAGCGGCGTGCACTTTCACGGTGTTCTCGCCGGCAGAGCCACCTGGCAGGACGGTGTCCCGGTCTACGCGCGGCATGGCGCGGCCGCCCTCGAAGAGTGGCTCAACACCGCCGGTCTTCAGAACGTGAAGAACATCAACAAGGTGCTCGCATCCGCGCGTCCATGGCAGGAGGCGCGCAGCGTATGCGCGTAGCGGCGCGCGCGTCCACGCCGCGTGAATTCCCGGCGAAAACGGTACACTTGGCATTTGACACGCTGCAGCCCGGCTGAAGTTGATGCAGGAGGGTCGCTTGCCTCAAGCGGATGAGATTCGCCCGGCCGGGAGCCCCGAGGCTGCGGATCGCCTGCCGCGGCCCGATGCCTGGCTTGTCCTCGGTCTTCTCTTCCTGCTCACCGTCATCATGTTCATCGCGCGCCAGGCGCTGCCGATCATCATGGCCTTCGACCTGCGCAGAAGGCTCGGCCTTTCCCCTGCGGCCTACGGGATCATCGTTTCGGCGCTCGGCCTGGGAATGATGACCGGCGAATTCCCTATGGGCCTGCTGATGGACAAGCTCGGCGCGCGGCGAGGCTTGTCGATCGCGGTCGCCTGGTGGTCGGCAGCCACCGGCTCGCTCGCGCTTGCTGCCGTCGGCCTTGAGCTTGCCATCGCGCATCTGTGGATCAGCCTTCAGCTCGGCGTCTCGCAGTTCTGGAAGGGCACCGGCGAATGCGGCGCGTATTCCGGCGGCGTGAAGACCGTCAACCGGCTCTTCGCAAAGAAAGACCGCACCCTGGCCATCGGCATCTTCAACGGCGGCAGCGTCATCGGCGCCACGCTCGCGCCTCCCACCATGTTTTTCCTGATGCAGCGCTGCGGATCGAGCAGCGGCTTCCTGGCGCCCGCGCTCGCAGGCTTCCTCTGGATCCCGGTCTGGTGGCTGATTTTTCGTCGCGAATCCGGAGCCCACGCCGCAGCCGCTGCGGAGCCCAACATCTCCCTGCGCCGGATGCTGGGCAATTCCTCGTCCTGGGCCGTCATGCTGTGCCGCTTCTTCATCGGTCCAGTCATGCAATTCTACTGGTACTGGATGCCGCTTTATTTCAACGACGCGCGCCACTGGTCGTTGAAGGAGTTCGGCTTTCTCGGTTGGATTCCCTACCTCATGGGCGACGTGGGCGGCATTGCCGGCGGTTGGGCCGCAGGCGTGCTCCTGCGCAGAGGATTTTCCGTGCGCGCGATGCGCCGCATCCTCATGTACTCGAGCGCTCTGGTCTGCGTCTCGGCCCTCGCCGTGCCGTACATGCGCGGCATCGCCGCGCCGCTCGTCGTCATCTCCCTCGCCATTGCCGCCGATAATTTTCTCTCTGCGCACATGTTCGCCGCGGTCACCGATCTCTTTCCCGACCACCAGGTGGGGCGCGCAACCGGTCTCACGGGGATTGCCGGTGGCCTCAGCGGCATGCTGTTTCCTCTGTTAACCGGCTGGATCGTGGGCAGGATCTCCTATAGGCCGGTCTTTCTCCTCGTCGGCCTCATGCCTCTCGCCGGCGCCGCCGCGCTCTTTGCCGTTGGCCGCAAGTATCGCCGGCTCGACAACCCTTCCGTCGACGCAGCCTGATTCCGGACTCGAAATTCGCTTCGCCTTCGCAGTCTTCGCGCTCGTTCACGGCGTGACCCGCGGCCTGGGCCGCGGCTTCGGCATCGCGCGGTTCACCGCATTGAGCGCGGGTTTTCCGTCGAGCACGCGCGCCACGTCATTGCACACCGCAGCCGTTACCCGATCCTGGGCTTCGCGCGTGAACGCTGCGATATGCGGCGTCAGAAGCACATTGGGCAAAGCTTCGAGCTCGCTCATCTGCGGTGGCTCCTTGCTCCTCACATCGAGCGCGGCCCCGCCCACCACGCCGGCCTTGAGCGCCTGCACAAGATCCTCCTCCACCACCACTTTGCCGCGCGACGTATTGATAAACAGCGCGCCCGGCTTCATGGCCATGAAGCGTGCGCGATTCAGCAAACCCGCCGTCTGCGGCGTGGCCGGAAGATGACACGAGACCACGTCGGCGCGCGCCAGCAGCTCCTCCAGTTCCACCAGTTCGGCTTGCACCTCGCTCAGCAGGATGTTGTCCTCGCTCAGGAACGGATCGTAAGCGACCACCTTCATGCCGAACGCCATCGCACGCCGCGCCGTCAGGTAGCCGATCTTGCCCGCGCCGATGATGCCCAGTGTCTTCCCATACAGCTCCGTCCCCAGAAATCTCTGCCGGCTCCAGTTTCCCTTCTTTGTGTCGGCGTCCGCTGCGGGAAGGAAGCGCGCCAGCGAGAGCATCATCCCCATGGCAATCTCGGCCACGCTGATGGCGTTCTGGTCGGGCGTGTACGCGACCACGATCCCCGCCCGCTCCGCGTGTTGCACATCGACATTATCCAATCCCACGCCAGCCCTGCCGATCACCAGCAACTCCTGCGCCGCGTCGATTAGCGTGGCATTCACGGGCGTCTGATTGCGCACTATCCATGCGCGGCAGTTCTTCACTTTCTCCGCCAGCAGGGCCGGATCCTTCCACAAATCGGATTGGATGACCACCTTGAAACGGGAAACAAGCGCATCCACCTGCGCGCCGTGGATATTTTCCGAGATGAGGATATCGATCATGGCCGGCAAACCACCTCGCGAAAATTGAACGCGACCTGCAGGCGCGAGCACCATCCCTCCAGCTCCGCCAGCGTCTCCGGCGAAACGGGGATTCCCTCAGTCAGGTTCACGGCGGCCGTGCGCGCGGAGCGCTCGCCGGGCACAAGGATCTCGTCGACGCCGGCGCGTTTTTTTGAAGCCTTGATGCGGTCGATGGTTTCGTCCATCCTGCGCAGATACTCGCCGTAATCGAAAAATGCCTGCACATCGAAGAGGCAGAAGAAATGCCCCACGTCCTGCTTGCGGTCGAGATTCTTGTACATCGATCCCACTTCCGCACCGATTGCCGCGCCGGAAAGCACGCCGCTGAAGAGCTCCACCATCATGGCCAATGCATAGCCTTTGTGGCCGGCCATGGTGAGCACGGTGCCCAGCAGCGCCTCCGTCGCGTCGGTGGTGGGCTTTCCCTCGCGGTCGAGCGCCCATCCTTCCGGAATCGGCTCATTTTTCTTCTGCGCGGCAATGATGTTTCCGCGCGCGACAACTGACGTGGATAAATCGATCTTCACCGGGAACCCCTTGCCCGTGGGGAAGGAAGCCGCAATGGGATTGGTGCCGAAAAAGGCTTCATATCCGCCCGCGGGCGACATCGCCGGCTCGCCGTTCGTCATCGCCAGCAGCACCAACTTTTGCGCGGCGGCATAGTTCGCGTACCAGCTCAGCGCGCCGAAGTGCTGCGAGTTCCGGATGGTCGCCGCCGCCACGCCGTTCTGCCGCGCAAGCGGAATCAGCAGATCGAGCGCCCTGCGCGCCTGCACCTGGCCCAGCCCGTTGCCGGCGTCGAACGCCAGCACGCTTCCCGCGCGCCGCTCGATCGCCAGTTCCGCCTTTGGCTCAATGAGCCCCGCTTCGATGCGCTTCAAATAGATATTCAGCCGCGAAACCCCGTGCGTGGGCACGCCATGCAGATCCGCATCCACCAGCGCCTCGGCAAACAGCGCCGCGTCTTCTTGGGGCACGCCCATGCCGCACGCCAACTGCGCCACAATGCTGACGAGCGCCTCTTTAGGATAGCGATTCATAAATGCCCTTCGAATTCGATGCGCAGGGAGTCCGCACCTCGACGAAACTGTCGTCCTGAGCGTAGAACTGGTTGCATAAATGGCATTGTAAAAGGGCACGGCTTGTCGGGGTGACTTGAGCCGGGCCGCAAGAAACCGCATAAACATTGGGGCTTTAGCCCCTGAGGGATGTTTCCATCTCGTCTTCTGACCATTGATGCAACCAACTCTAGTCCGCCGCGGCAGACGGAGCCAAAGGATCTGCGGTTGTTCTTCCCCATCGCTTCATGCGCTGCGATAAAGCTTGGTCATCACGAACTCGCGATGGCCCAGCGCCTCAGCCGCGGTCAAGCGGCCGTTGGCCGTGCGCACGATCATCGCAATCAGCGCGTCCCCTGCCTGGTCGAGCGTCATCTCGCCCTGCAGAATCGCGGACACGTCGAGATCGATGTGGTCGGCCATCACCTTCACCGTCCTTGGATTTCCAGAAAGCTTGATCACCGGCTCGATGGGATTGCCAATCACGTTTCCCTGGCCGGTAGGGAACAGGTGCACCACCGCGCCCGAAGCCGCCCACAGCGTCACCGCCTCCGCCGCCGCGCTCGACGTATCCATGAACCACATGCCTTTGCCGGTCGGCGCTTCCGCCGGTTTCAGGCAGCCGACAAATTTCGTTTTCTTCCCCAGCTTCTCCACGTTCCCCAGCGCTTTCTCCTCGATCGTCGTCAGCCCGCCGGCAATGTTGCCCTTCGTGGGCTGCGACTCGGAGAGATCGTTGGTCTTCTCGCCGAATACGAGCTTCTGGTAATCGTCGAACATGGCCTGAAACTGCTTGCGCACCGCGTCGTTCGCGGCCTTGGCCGCCACGATATGCTCGGCGCCGGTCAGCTCCGTCGTTTCGCCGAACGAAGCTGTGCCGCCCATAGCGCAATGCTTGTCCAGGACGTTGCCCACCGCCGGGCAGCTTGAAAGGCCGGTCGTAGTGTCCGATTCCCCGCATTTCACGCTGATATAGAGCTCGCTCAACTTGCATTCGCTGCGCTGCAACTCCGTCGCCCACTGCACAAACTCCATCGCCTTCTTTGAAGCCTGCGCAATGGTGGCAATGTCGCCCTGTCCCTCGATGGAAAATCCCGCCACCGGCTTGCCGGTCTTGGCGATTCCCTCCACAATGCGCTGCGTCCATCCCGGCTCGATCCCGATGACCACCGCCGCGGCCACGTTGGGGTTTGCGCCCGTGCCGATCATGGTGCGGAAGTGGAGATCGAGATCCTCGCCGAATTGCAGCCGTCCGTAAGAGTGCGGAAGTCCCAGCGTTCCTTTGATGTTGTTGGCCACGCCCTCGCACGCCGCGTTGGAAATGTCGTCCACCGGCAGAACGATCACGTGATTGCGGATGCCCACGCGCCCATTCTCGCGCCGGTATGCTTGAATCGTCTGGTCTGGCATTACGCCCACCTCTTCGTCTTCAGGTTGTGCACGTGCACGTGTTGGCCGGCCTTGATGGGCTGAACCACCTTTCCGATATCGCAGCCGTATTTCACCACCGTGTCGCCCACCGAGAAATCCTTGAGCGCCAGCTTGTGCCCCAGGGGAATATCCTGCGTGGCCTTGGCATCGAGCGCCTTGTTGGTGGAGAGATCGCGGCCCGCGCATTGCGTTCCCGCCGCAATATCCACCACCGCTACGCCCACCGTGTCCGCTGTGTCGTGCACCAGAAAATGAATCATCGCATCTGCTCCCTCTCCCGTTTGTCCGTTCCTCGAAGGAAAACTCCGAATTGCAATTCAAATTCCTCCCAGCGAAACATGCTTTGTCTCGAGAAAAGCATCCAGCCCCTCGCTGCCCAGCTCGCGGCCCCATCCGCTTTGCTTCATACCGCCGAAAGGGCTCGCGCTCGTGGTGGGCGCGCCGTCGTTGATGCCCAGCGTGCCCGCCTCGATTCGCTCCGCCAGCCTGAAGATGCGCCCCACGTCGCGCGTCATCGCGTAGGCGCTCAGTCCGTAGTCGCTCGCGTTCGCCAGCTCGATGGCTTCCTCTTCGGTCTCGAAGCTCGTCATCGGCGCCACCGGCGCAAACGTCTCCGCGCACATGCACAGCGCCGCCTTCGTCACCCCGTCAATCACCGTGGGCTCCAGGAAATATCCATTCGATCCCGTCATCCTTCTGCCGCCGCACAGCACCTTGCCGCCGCGCCTGGCTGCATCCTCAATCTGCCCCAGCGCCGCATCCAGCGCCTGCTGGTTGATCAGCGGTCCCACGTCCACGCCCGGCTCGAGCCCCGGTCCCGTTTTGAGCTTCTGCGCCCCGGCCACGAATCGCCGCAGAAACTCCTCGCGTATGTTCCGCTGCACGTAAATGCGGTTGGCCGCAATGCACGACTGGCCCGTATTGCGGAACTTCGCGATCAGCGTCTGCTCTACGGCGTGGTCCAGGTCGCAATCGTCGAAGACCAGCAGCGGAGCCAGCCCG
>JASHTS010000104.1 GCA_030040425.1 Acidobacteriaceae bacterium
GATGAACAACACAATAACATGAAAGAGAACCAAGCTAGCGAGAAAATTGCTACGTTTCATTCATCGAACGAAATAGCTCGACTGCCGCGCTTGTGCTCTTGTAGCGAAGTCCCAGTTCCTTACTTGTTATCCCACAAGAGCACGCTTGCCGAGATCCGAACGCCTTGAAAACTCTCGTCAATGGGAAAAACGATCCATGAGGTGGTCCCGGTAGTTCGGACAGTTTTTGCTTTTTCCTTAGTGGAAGTTCTTGTTCTTGTTTTTGCTTTTAGGCTGCCCTGGTTTGTGGCAGGCGGTGGAAGTATACCTGATCGGGCGTTTGCGCTTTCAGGCTGGAGTGGGGTCGGATGGAGTTATAGAACGCGAGGTAGTTGCCGATCGATGTTCGGGCCTCTGAGACCGAGCCGTAGGCGTGCAGGTAGACCTCCTCGTACTTGATCGACTTCCAGATGCGCTCCACGAAGACGTTGTCGCGCCAGCGGCCCTTGCCGTCCATGCTGATGGCGATTTCGTTTTGCTTGAGCCGCGCGGTGAAGGCCTCGGAGGTGAACTGCGCGCCCTGGTCGGTGTTGAAGATCTCCGGTCTGCCATGGCTGGAAAGAGCTTCATCCAGTGTCTGGATGCAGAAGGCGGCCTCCAGGGTGATCGACAGGCGCCAGGCAAGCACCCGGCGGCTGAACCAGTCCACCACCGCGGCCAGATAGACGAAGCCGCGCGCCATGGGGATGTAGGTGATGTCCATGGCCCAGACCTGATTGGGCCGGGTGATGGCCAGGCCGCGCAGCAGGTAGGGATAAATCCTGTGTCCCGGTGCAGGCCTGGACGTGCTGGGCCGGCGGTAGATGGCCTCGATCGCCATCTTCCTCATCAGCGTTTTCACATGGCGGCGGCCCACCTCGAGCCCCTGCCGTGAGAGCAGATCGCGCAGCATGCGGCTGCCGGCGAACGGATACTCCAGATGCAGCTCGTCGATGCGCCGCATCAGCACGAGGTCGGAATCGGAGACCGGGCGCGGCTGATAATAGACCGTGCTGCGGCTGATCTGAAGCACTTCAGCCTGCTTCCGGATGGGAAGGTCGTGACCGCGGTCGATCATCGTCTTGCGCTCAGCAGTCCCGCCTTGGTGAGCGCACTTTCTAAAAAATCGTTCTCCAAGGTCAGCGCGCCGATCTTGGCGTGCAGCGACTTCACGTCCACCGGCTCGCCCGCCGGCACGGCCTTCGCTTCGCCGCCGAATACGCTCGCCGCGCCTTCCAGCAGCTGGCTCTTCCACTGCGTGATCTGGTTGGGATGGATGTCAAACTGCTCGGCCAGCTCCGAAAGCGTCTTCTCGCCGCGGATCGCGGCAAGCGCCACCTTCGACTTGAACTCCGCCGTATGGTTCCTGCGCGGACGTCGGCTCATCTGCTCTCCTCTTCTCAGTCATCTTAGGCTGCACAAGAGCAGAACCCCCACTTAAACCCCGGTCCGATTTTCCAGGGCCACCTCAGGAGTGTCTCCGCATATTGTCATGGATGTACTAGCCGCCAAAAACCAAGGCCCGGTTGCCCTTTGGGCCGCAGCTACCGCCCGCGAACCCGTGCAAGGTCGAGAAAGTCTTAACTCGACTTGATCGACCCATGTCACAACCACGTTGCAACTTAATCAATTTCCAAGCCGCCTTAGATCTAACCAGTCCAGAGACTTCGATCAGATCGCTTTACCGCACGTTGACTGATCCACCGAAGTAAATGGATTTTCACTCAGCTGCCGTCTTGGCTAACCGAACGCAACTCAGTGCCCCGATCAGGCGGCTGCCACTTCCGGCTTGTAATAAACGATCCGATCAATCAGTGTACGAAGCAGGCTCACCCCTTCGAGCAGATCCGTCCCCGGTTGGACCGGATTCACCGAAATCTCCGTCGCGAGGGCGCGATAAAGACCTTCGGTATGCGCGATGTCGCAGACGCCATGAACGTCCGTGTACTCCATTTCCGTCGATCCCTCTTCTGCAGCAAGGCCCGCAAGGAAAGGCATAAACCGTTGGATAAACCCTTCAAAGAAAGCCATGGCCGCAAGCGACTGCACCGGTGACAGTCGCCCGAGAAACTTCCGCATCTTCGTAAGATCATCGTGTACCGAAAGTGCATCGCTGTCAGTAGGAAACGCGTGCGCAGCGATGGCAAACCGGCGCATCATGTCGGGATGTGCGTCTTTGACCTCTTCGTGGAGGTTCTCGACAAGCTCTTCTCGCGCCTCCTCTGACTTCACGGCAATCAGCGCTGCGGTCATCCAGTAAATGAAATTTCCCTCGAGGACCGAACTGTATCGCGCTACGATCCCACGGCGTTCACTGCTGGTAAGCTGCTTTGGGTTTGGCAACGTTTTTATCATCTCCTCAATTACGCTGTTGATCGTTTCTTGGAGAGAAGTAATTGACGTTGCCGCTTTCACTGACTCATGCTGAGAAACCAACGTGCTCATATCGATTTTCCTTTCCTTGTGCAAAGTGTTGTGATGAAGAGTTGGGCAAACGAGAAACGTATAGCTTGGCCTCTAATTTACTGACTGCCTTTGCCTGAGCGGAGCAGCTGCGCGATTCGTTGCCACGAGACCTGGAAATCTCTCGCGCATTTGCAAGATCATGATCGCGGTATACAAACTGATATTACTCAGCGTTTGGCAATATCCCCCTGGCTCAAACTAAAAAGGCAAGTCGGCCCAAGACTCCGGTCAGAATTATCGATGATCTTTCGCATTCGATCAGTCAGTCCGCGCCTAGCTGATCTCGGCTGCGCTCCCCTTCTGTCTCTTCCGCCTGTACCAGCTTGCCTCCTCGCCTTTTCCTGAAAGCCTTGTCGTAAGCGGCAATAAGATTGGCTACAGAGTACTCCCACGCGAGTTCTCTTTGCACCCGCATGTATCCGAACCTGCCCATCCGCTCTCTTTCCTCAGGATGCTCGAGCAGCCAGAGAATTTTATGCGCAAAATCGGCCACTTGATTCTCGTTGTTCGCGTACAACGATGCCT
>JASHTS010000105.1 GCA_030040425.1 Acidobacteriaceae bacterium
GTGACCTGCGCGCCCTTGTGGCGCAGAAACAGGGCCGCTGCCAGACCGGATTTTCCCAGTCCCACGACCAGAACCTTCTTGCCCTTCAGCTCCAACATGGGTTCCGTTCCCTCGGACGACGGCGACTCTTCTATTGTGCACCGGCGGGCGCAAAGGCCGGATGCGGGCTAGCGCAGTTTGAGGGTCGTGAGTGCAAACAATGCAAACACCAGGGCGAGAATCCAGAAGCGGACGATGACTTTGGATTCGCTCCAGCCCAGCTGCTCGAAGTGGTGATGCAGCGGAGCCATCTTGAAGATGCGCTTGCCGCGCAGCTTGTAGCTACCCACCTGCAGGATGACGGAAATCGCCTCGAGGATGAAGATGCCGCCAATAAATGGCAGCAGCAGCTCCTGGCGAATGATGAGGGCTACGGTGCCGATGGCGCCGCCGAGAGCGAGCGACCCGACATCGCCCATGAAGATCTCCGCCGGGTGGGCGTTGTACCACAAAAATCCAATCGACGCGCCCACCATAGAGCCGCAGAAGACGGTGAGCTCGCCCACCATGGGCATGCGCTCCAGCTCGAGGTAGTCGGCGAAGACCACGTGGCCGGTGACGTAGGTAAGCACGGCCAGCGCTCCCGCGGCGATGATGGTGCAGCCGATGGCGAGGCCATCGAGGCCGTCGGTCAGGTTGACGGCGTTCGAGGTGCCCACCAGCCAGAGAATCACCCAGAGGACGAAGGGCAAAAATGCAAGCAGGCTGAGATGCGGAAGCGTCGCCGGCCAGTGCGTCCAGAGCAGAGTGGGGCGCAGGTGCTTGATGAAAGGCACAGAAAGGCGCGTCGAGAACAGCCGGAATTGATTCAGGCCCACGAGCGCCAGTGCCACCAGCGCGCCGGCCGCGCCCTGCCAGAGCAGCTTGGCGCGCGGCGTGAGGCCCAGGCTGCGCCGCTGCACCACTTTGATGTAATCGTCGGTAAATCCAATGGCGCCGAAAGCGAAGGTGGAAAGCACCGTCACCCAGACAAAGGGATTGGAGAGATCGGACCAGAGCACCGTCGGCAGCAGGATGGCGATGCAGATGAGGATACCGCCCATGGTCGGTGTGCCGGTTTTTTTCAAGTGCGATTGCGGCCCGTCTTCGCGGACGAACTGGCCGATCTGGAACTCGCGCAGCTTCTGAATCACGTAAGGGCCGATGAAAAGCGCGATCAGCAGCGCAGTGAGCGACGCAAAGACGGTGCGGAAGGTGAGATAGCGGAAGATCCGGAAGGGATGGAAGGCCGGAAACAGCTTTTCGTAGAGCAGCCAGTAAAGCAAGGATCCTCCAGCGCCAATGGGGGCAGGGTGTCACGAAGATTTTACAGGCACCGAGCGCGCGGCACCCTGCGGGCCGCAGAATCTCGCGCCCATGGGAAGACCGCGCCAAATCGAAGGCCTACAATTTTTATAGGACGACAGGGAGGATGGAATCACATTGAAACGTTTCTGCATGAATGCGCCGGGCTCAGAGAGCGGTCTCTCATTTTGCTCCAGGCAACCCTTGTTTTTTGCGTGTGCTGTGCTGCTCTCTGCGTGCACCGTCTTTGCGCAAAGCTCCGCTTCAGCCGGGAACGCCGCCAGCGTGAACCCGCTGATCGGCACCGGCGACGGCCCCGGCGGCGGCATCAATCTCTTCCCCGGGCCGTCGATGCCTTTCGGCATGGTGCAGCTCAGTCCCGACACGGAGAGCCGCGGCTACGGCTATCACTACGGGCAATACGACATCCAGGCCTTCAGCATGACGCATATGAGCGGTCCCGGCTGTCCCAATGAGGGCGACGTCGATTTCATGGCCACCACCGGGCCTGTGCACACGCTGGCTGCCGATATGGAAACTCCCTTCTCGCACTCCGAGGAGACCGCAACGCCCGGATACTACCAGGTGAATCTGCTCCAGTGGAATGTGGAGGCGCAACTGAGCGCGACCGACCGCACGGGCATCGCGCAGTTTACATTTCCCGCCGGGGCGCAGGCCAACATCCTGGCGCCGGTCAGCCGCACGCTGAATGTTTCGACGGCGGCCACGATCCAGGTAGTCGGCGACCACCAGATGGAAGGCTACGTTGAAGACCGCGCGTTCTGCGGATCGCAATCGACCTACAAGGTTTACTTTGTGATGGAGTTCAGCCGGCCTTTTGCCGAGTTCGGCACGTGGAGCGATCGCAGCGTGCGTGGCCCGGAAGCGGTGGAAGCAAGCGGCCGCAGCGCCACCCAGACAGCTCCGGGCCAATGGGTGGGAGCGTACGCCAGCTGGCCGGCCGCGGACCATCCGCAGAATATTACCGTGCGCATCGGGATCTCTTACGTCGATCTCGACGGTGCAAGAAACAACTTGAAGGCCGAGTCGCAAGGCAAGGATTTCCCCACCATCCGCGACCAGGCGATCGCCGCCTGGAACCGCGCGCTGAACACCATTGAAGTCTCCGGAGGCAGCGCCGACGAGCGCAAAGTGTTTTATACGGCGCTCTATCACAGCCTCCTCATGCCCAGCATCTTCAGTGACGCCGACGGCCGCTACCTGGGCTTCGATGGCGCGATTCACAACGCGGAGCCCGGCCATCTGGTCTACGCCAACTACTCCGGGTGGGACATTTATCGCAGCGAGATTCCGCTGCTGGCGATGATCGAGCCGCGCCGCATGGAAGACATGGCGCAGTCGATCGTGCTCATGTACCAGCAGGGCGGATGGATCGACCGCTGGCCGCAGATCAATCTCTACACCAACGTGATGGCCGGCAGTCCGCTGACAGTGGCGCTGGCCACCGCTTGGCTTGACGGCCTGCACGGCTTCGATATGAAGGCCGGCTGGGAGGGCATGCTCGAGGATGCAACCCAGGCTCCGCCGCCGGGCCGTCCTTACCAGGGCGAGGAAGGCATCGACTGGATCAACAAGATCCATTACGTGCCCAATGACAAGGTTAGTTACGGGTCCGTTTCGCAGATGCAGGAGGACGCCGTGGCCTACGCGTCACTCTATCGCGTGGCGCTCGACCTGGGGAAGACCGCGGACGCAAAAACGCTCTATGAGCGCGCCGTCGACGAGCGCAACCTCTTCGATCCGGAGGATCGATTCTTCCGCCCGCGCGATGCCGATGGCTCCTGGGTTCCCAACTTCGATCCCATGGAGAAGGACCACGGCTTCATCGAAGGGACAGGCTGGCACTACCAGTGGCTGGCGCCGTCTGACATGGCGTGGCTCGTGCACGCCGTCGGCCCCGATCTTTTCAACCAGCGCCTGACCGAGTTCTTCAACTACAAAATTCCCACCTGGTACGGGCAGTACTACAACCCCTATAACGAAACGGATCTGGAGGCGCCCTTCGAATTCAACTTCTCCGGCCGTCCTTGGGAGACGCAGCGCGTGGTGCGGCGCGTGCTCGACGAAAATTACACCGCAACTCCCGATGGCGTTCCCGGCAACGACGACTGCGGCGAAATGTCCTCCTGGGCGGTGATGAGCATGATGGGCATCTACAGCGTCGATCCTGCCAGCCTCGCCTACGAGCTTGTCGGCCCTGTCTTTCCCAAGGTCGTGCTTCATTTGCACGACCCCTACCAGGGCAAAACCTTCACGTTTGTCGCCGCGGGCGCGGCGCCCGGCGCGCCGTATATCCAAAGCACGGAGTTGGACGGCCGCCCTCACCCCCAGAACTGGATTTCGTTCCGCGATATCGCCGCCGGCGGCACGCTGCGCTTTGTGCTCAGCGCAACGCCGAATCATGATTGGGGCGCCGCGGCGGATGACGCGCCGCCGTCGCTCGATACGAAGCCTTGAGCCCTACCGGCGCGTGGCGCTCACCAGAAAATACGCTACTGGGCCAATGGGGTACCCGACCAAAGGAAGCAGAATCGGAGCGAGAACGTTGTTCCAACGGGCGCGCGTCATTTTGCGGCCCCTCAAGAGCACTGAAGTCAACAGGAATTTCACCGTAACCCAGGGGACATGGAACACGGAGGGGGCCACTCGAGCCTGGATCTGCTCGACTGCGAGGTCGTGAAAACCTGCGTTCTCCAGCTCGCTTACAAACGGGCCGATCTCACCCAGCGTCTCGATCACCCAGCATTCGCACAGCTTGCGATAGACCGCCCATTGCGGGCCACGCAGCTTCCCCGGTCCAATGAAGCCATCGGCCACTACCAGTCGTCCGCCTGGGCGAAGAAGACGATGCGCCTCGCAGATCATTTGCGCCTTATTCGCACCCGTGCCGTAACAACTGCTCTCGATGGCGTATAAGGCGTCGAACGTCTCTGCCGGGAATGCGGTATCTTCGTAGTCGGCGACGCGCAGCTCGATTTTTCTTGAGCGCTCGCTTCCCTGGTTGAGCCGCCGCCCCTGCTCCAGTTGCCAGGGAACCAGCGTGATTCCATGCAGTTGCGCCGAAGGCAGAGCGCGAGCAATGCTGCGCAACGTGGCGCCCAACCCGCAACCGAGGTCGAGAATGCGTGGGCGATCGCCAGTGACGCGCAGGCGTTGCAGCACCTGCCGATTCATTTCCTCCAGCATGTCTTCGCGGTTCAGCGGATTGGCGCCGCGCCTTAGATAGCCAAAGTGCATGTTGAATCCTGCGCTCCATGCAGCGTAATCCGGACCGGCCTCCTCGTAGTAGCGCTGGAATTCGTTTTCGCGGAGGTTTGACGCGATGGGTGCAGCCAGCATCGTCTCAGCCATCAGTCCAACCTCCGCCTCCGCGATTTGGGAAGCACCCGTGTAATCCCGCTGCCGATTCGTATCACGGACTCCAGCGTCGCGGGGGGCAGTTTCTTTACCTGGGAATACCATCCGTGCAGTTCCCTCAGGAAGCTCGCGAGAGCGGTGATTCTGGCGGCGACAAATGCTTGCGCCGGCCGCTCGGCGCGCGCTTCGGCGGCGAGCCGTTCGAGCACCTTCATGGTGGGCTCAATCTCCCGTTCTACGCGCTGCTCAACCACGGTAAGAAAGAGCGTCCACACATCGTACGAGGTGCGGAAGAAGTCGCGGCGGTCGCCGATGCGATTGTCGACTTGAATCAGATTCCAGTTCTCAAGTTCTTTCAAACTGGTGCTGACATTGGAGCGCGCCACCGAGAGAACGTCGGCAATTTCTTCTGCGGTGAGAGGCTCGGACCAAAGATATAGAAGGGCGTGCACCTGGGCTACTGTGCGGTTCACGCCCCAGCGGGCGCCCATCTCGCCCCAGTGCAGAATGAATTCCTTCATGGAGCCAGTCAACGTCATGTATCCAGTATATCAGATATTTCTGTTTGAACAGAAAAATCTGATATATGTGACGCCGGCGACCACGCCGCGCCTTTGCAGGCTCCTTGCGCCTCCGCGTGACCGGCCTTACCGCGTCCTCGCCACTTCCTCCACGGTGACCGGATCGAGGAAGGGCATCTGCGCGCGCAGTTCTTTGCCGACAATCTCGATGGGGTGTTTGGCTTCGGCCTCGCGGAAGGCGAGGAATTCCTTCTTGCCGGAGCTCTGGTCGGCGAGAAACTTCTTGGCGAAGCTCCCGTCCTGAATTTCGGCGAGAATCTGCTTCATGGCCTTGCGGCTTTCCGCGCCGATGACGCGCGGGCCGGAGACGTAGTCGCCGTATTCGGCGGTATCGCTGATGGAGTAGCGCATGTAGGCGAGGCCGCCGCGGTAGATCAGGTCGACAATCAGCTTGAGCTCGTGCAGCACCTCGAAGTAGGCGCTCTCGGGCTGATAGCCGGCCTCAACCAGGGTTTCATACCCCGCCTTGATGAGCGCGCTCACCCCGCCGCAGAGCACCGCCTGCTCGCCGAAGAGATCGGTTTCCGTCTCTTCCTTGAAGGTGGTTTCGAGCACCCCGGCCCGGGTGCAGCCGATGCCTTTCAAATAACTGAGCGTGAGCGCGTGCGCCTTGCCCGTGGGGTCCTGGTGCACGGCAATCAATCCGGGCGTGCCTCCGCCCTCCGTGAAGACCTCGCGCACGCGATGGCCGGGCGCCTTGGGCGCGGCCAGGCCCACGTCGATGCCCTTATCGGGCACGATGGTCTTGAAGTGAATGTTGAAGCCGTGGGCGAAGAGCAGCAGCGTGCCCGGCTTGAGGTTGGGGCCGATCTCGCTCGCGTAAAGCTTCGCCTGCGTCTGGTCGGGGGTGAGGATCATCACCACATCGGCCCACTTGGCGGCCTCCGCCGGCGTGGTCACTTCCAGGCCCGCCCTTTGCGCCTTGGCGATGGATTTGGACCCGGAGGCGAGCCCCACCTTCACCTGCACGCCCGAGTCCTTGAGGTTGAGCGAGTGGGCATGCCCCTGTGAGCCGTAGCCGATGATGGCCACTTTCTTCGCCTGAATGAGCGTAAGGTCCGCGTCGTGATCGTAGTAAGTCTTGGCCATGATTATTCGTCTTTTCCTTTGCTCGTGTTGTGTGAAATCGAATGTTGTTGACGCCTTCGCGCTGCCATTGCCCCATCCTTGCGCGCTCTTTACGCAAGGGTGGGCCGGCACAAATTCCGCTACTCCGGCTCCGCCGCGAGGCGCTCTTCTTCGCGCAGAGCGGCCACTGCGGCGGATTCCTCGTCGCCGGTCCCCATGGCGCGCAGCACGCTGCTGATGTGATGGCCGCGGCGCATGGTCATCTTGCCGCTGCGGCAGATTTCCAGAATGCGGCCTTCGTCTTCGCGCAGCACCTCGATGAGCCCTTCGATCTTGCTCTCGACGCCGGTCATCTCGATCATCAGCGACTCCGAAGTGAGATCGACGATGCGCGCGCGGAAGACTTCCACCAGATCGAAGATGCGCGAGCGGCTCTGCGGCGCAGCCGCCACCTTGATGAGCGCCAGCTCGCGCGTGACGCTGGGCGCCTGCGCGATGTCGTCGACGTCGACCACGTTCTCGAGCTTGAAGAGGCTCGCTCGGATGCGATCGCCGGCCTCGGCCGACGCCTCGCAGACCAGCGTGAGGCGCGAAAGGCCGGGGCGCTCGCTCCGGCCCACGGTGAGCGAGTGGATATTGATGTTCAGCCGGCGGAAAAGCGACGCCACACGCGTCAGCACGCCGGGTTTGTCTTCCACGTAAGCGACGAAGGTGTGCAGCATAAAAGCGCCTCTCCCGAGATTTCTGATCTCTTATTCGTCGCGCGCCGACTCTTCCAGCGGATCGCGCTCCGGCCGGCGGATCATCTCGTGCAGCGCGCTGCCGGCCGGAATCATGGGATAAACCGAATCTTCCTTCTCAACCAGGAAATTGAGCAGATATGCCCCGGGCGCCGAGCGCGCGGCCTCCACGGCGCCCAGCACCTCGCTGCGCGTGCGCACCGCCCGCCCCGGAATGCCGTGCGCCTCGGCCAGCTTCACGAAATCGGGGCTGACCAGCGGCGTGGCCTCATAGTTGCGCTCGTAGAAAAACTCCTGCCACTGCCGCACCATGCCCAGATAGCCGTTGTTGATGACGGCGATGTTGATCTTGAGTTTCTCCTGCACAATGGTCGAGAGCTCGGCCGCCGTCATCTGGAAGCCGCCGTCGCCGGCGATCACCCAGACTTCTTTTTCCGGGCAGGCCATTTTTGCGCCGATGGCCGCGGGCAGCGCGTAGCCCATGGTTCCCAGGCCGCCGGAGGTGATGAGGGTGCGCGGATGCTCGTGGTGGAAATACTGCGCCTCCCACATCTGGTGCTGGCCCACGTCCGTGACTACGAGAGCATTGCCGCCGGTGATGCGCCACAGATCGTGCATCACGTGCGCCGCATACAGGTGCCCCGAGTCGGGCAGGTTCTTGATGTCGCGCACCGCCACCGCGCCCTTGCTGGCATCGATGGTCTTGAGCCAGGCCGAGCCGTCGCGCCCCGAAATCCGCGGCAACAGATCTTCAAGCACGGTGCGCAGATCGCCCACCAGCGCAACCTCGGCCTTCACGTTCTTGTTGATCTCCGCCGGATCGATCTCGATGTGAATCTTTTTGGCGTGGGGCGCATACGAAGCAAGCTTGCCGGTGACGCGATCGTCGAAACGCATGCCGCAGGCGATGAGCAGGTCGGCTTCCTGGATGGCGTTGTTCACCCACGCTTCGCCGTGCATGCCCATCATGCCCATGTTGAGCGGATGCGAGGCAGGAAATCCGCCCAGGCCGAGCAGCGTGAGCGCCACAGGAATCTGCGCGCGCTCCGCCAGCGTGCGCACCTGCTCCATGGCGCCGGACTCGCTGACGCCGTGGCCGGCGAGGATGATGGGACGCTTCGAGCCGCGAATGAGCTCGGCCGCGGCGGCGAGACCCGATTCCTCCACGCGCAGCATAGGGTGCGGGCGATAGGGGCGCGGTCTCGCGGCGTCGAAGTCGAAGATGGCCGTCGCCTGCTGCGCGTCCTTGGTGATGTCGACCAGCACCGGGCCGGGCCGGCCGGAGCGCGCGATCTGGAACGCGTGGCGCAGCGCGGCGGCGAGATCTTCCGCGCGGCTGACGAGAAAATTGTGCTTGGTCACGGGCAGCGTGATGCCCGTAATATCGATCTCCTGAAACGCGTCGGTGCCCAGCACCTTGCTGGAGACGTTCCCGGTGATGCAGACAATGGGCACAGAGTCCAGCATGGCCGTGGCGATGCCGGTGACGAGATTGGTGGCGCCGGGACCGCTCGTAGCCACGGCTACGCCCACTTTGCCCGAGGCGCGCGCGTAGCCGTCCGCCATGTGCGCCGCGCCCTGCTCGTGACGCACCAGCACGTGGCGAATGGGAAACTTGCGCAGCGCATCGTAGGCGGGCAGAATGGCGCCGCCCGGATAGCCGAAGACGTCCGTGACGCCCTCGCCTACCAGCGTGGCCCACAAGATTTCGGAGCCCGTCAGGCGCGTGGGCGCGGTGCGATGCGCGTTCGTGTTTTCCGGCTTTGCGTGGTCTTCCATATTTGCCCCTTTCTCGTCTCTCGTGCCCGCGTTCATCTTTGCGTTCGCCAATTCTGTTCGCTCCAGCAAGGCAAGCTGAAACTGATTGCTCTTTTACTTCGCCCTCAGCCAGCCCGCGTGGTCATGCTGTTTTTCGTAGGCGTCGAGCGCGGCGGCATGGCGCAGAGTGAGGCCGATGTCGTCGAGGCCTTCGAGCAAACAGAACTTGCGGAATGGGTCGAACGCAAAATTCGCCTGGAAACCGCGACCGTCGGTCACGGTCTGTTCTTCGAGCGAGACGGTGAGCCGGTAATTCGGAATTTTTTGCGCGTTTTGGAGCAGTGTTTCGACTTCCGCTTCGCTCAACCGCGCCAGCACAATGCCGTTCTTGCCCGCGTTCGAGAAGAAAATGTCAGCGAAGCCGGGCGCGATCACCACGCGGAAGCCGTAGTCGCTCAAGGCCCATGCGGCGTGCTCTCTGCTCGAGCCGCAGCCAAAGTTCTTCTGGGCAATCAAAATCTGCGCGCCCCGGTAGCGCGGATCGTTCAATACAAAATCGGCAACGGGGCTGCCGTCGGGCGTCTGCCGCCAGTCGAAGAACAGAAAATCGCCGTAGCCGGTGCGCTCGACGCGCTTCAGAAACTGCTTGGGAATGATCTGGTCGGTGTCGACGTTGGTGCGGTCGAGCGGTGCGGCCAGCGCGGTGAGTGTCTTGAAGGGCTGCATTACGCGTTCACCTCCTCACGGGCGTTTTCATGCGCAGGCCAGTTGCGGATATCGACAAAGTGCCCGGCAATCGCCGCCGCGGCGGCCATCTCCGGCGAAACCAGGTGCGTGCGCCCTCCGCGTCCCTGGCGGCCTTCGAAGTTGCGGTTGCTCGTGGAAGCGCAGCGCTCGCCCGGCGAGAGAATGTCGGGATTCATGCCCAGGCACATGGAGCAGCCGGGTTCGCGCCAGTCGAAACCGGCCTCCTTGAAGATGCGGTCGAGACCTTCCGCCTCAGCCTGCGCCTTCACCTGCTGCGAGCCGGGAACCACCATGGCATTCACGTGCGTCGACACTTTGTTGCCGGCCGCGATGCGCGCCGCGGCGCGCAGGTCTTCGATACGTCCATTGGTGCAGGAGCCGATGAACACGCGGTCAATTTCAATTTGATCGAGCGGCGTGCCGGGCTCGAGCGCCATATACTCGAGTGCGCGCTCGAACGACTTGCGATCGAGCTCGTTGGCAGCCGCGGCTGGATCGGGAACGCTCGCCGTCACCGGCGCAACCATGCCGGGACTTGTGCCCCAGCTGACGTACGGCACCAGCGCGGCTGCGTCGATCGCCAGCTCGCGATCGAACTTCGCCCCTGCATCCGTCGGCAGCTTCTTCCACTCTTCCACTGCCTGATCCCACTCCGCGCCTATTGGCGAGAAGCGCCGCCCCTTGAGGTACGCGAAGGTGGTCTCATCGGGCGCGATCATGCCCGCGCGTGCGCCCGCTTCGATGCTCATGTTGCAGATGGTCATGCGGCCCTCCATCGAAAGCCCGCGGATGGCCGAGCCGCCGTACTCGATCACGCAGCCGGTGGCGCCGTCGGTGCCGATGCGGCCGATGATGCCGAGGATGATGTCTTTCGCGGTAACCCCGCGCGGCAGCTTGCCTTCAACCGCGATGCGGAAGGTCTTCGGCTTCGATTGCGGCAGCGTCTGCGTGGCCAGCACGTGCTCCACTTCGCTGGTGCCGATGCCGAAGGCTAGCGCCCCGAAGGCGCCGTGCGTGGAGGTGTGCGAATCGCCGCAGACGATGGTCATGCCCGGCTTGGTTATCCCCAACTCCGGGCCGATGACGTGCACAATCCCCTGCTCGCGCGAGTTCACGTCGTAGAGCTCGATGCCGAAATCGGCGCAGTTCCGGCGCAGCGTGGCGATCTGCGTGGCCGCGATCTGGTCGACAATGTGCAGGCGTCCTTCCATCGTTGTGGGCACGTTGTGATCCACAGTGGCAATGGTGCGGTCAGGCCGGCGCACCGTGCGCCCGGCCAGGCGCAGCCCTTCGAATGCTTGAGGAGACGTGACCTCGTGCACCAGTTGCAGATCGACGTAAAGCACCGTGGGCTCGCCCTTGGGTTCGACCACCACGTGCTGCTCCCAGACCTTTTCGAAAAGTGTTTTGGGTGTCGCGCTCATTCTTGAAAAGCTCCTGGCTGCTGGCTTCTGGCTCCTAGCTCTGTCCTGCCGATCGATACTTCGATCGGATCCGGTTTTGCGCTCGTCGATGCGGTTTGCGCTGCCGCAAATCAGCTAGCGGCTAGGAGCGAGCAGCTGCTCTTTCACCGTCTCCCGCACCTTCGCACCCATCTCTTTGGTCGAGAGCACGGTCAAACCCGCCGTGTTGCCACGCGCCAGATCCGGCGTGCGGTAGCCCTGCTCGAGCACTTTGCGCACCGCGGCTTCAATCGCCGCGGCCTCCGCCTCGAGCCCGCCGGAGTGGCGCAGAATCAGCGCGCCGGTAAGAATGGCGCCCAGCGGATTGGCCAAGCCTTTGCCGGCGATGTCCGGCGCGGACCCATGCACGGGCTCGTACAGATTCACCTTGCCGCCGATGGTGGCCGAAGGCAGCATGCCCAGCGAGCCGGTGATGACGGCAGACTCGTCGCTCAAGATGTCGCCGAAGAGATTTTCCGTGAGCACCACGTCGTAATTGCGCGGCTGGTTCATCAGGTGCATGGCCATGGCGTCCACGTACTGGTGCTCCACCTGAACGCCGGGAAACTCCATGGCGACTTCATTCACGGTGGCGCGCCAAAGCTGCGAAACCTCGAGCACATTGGCCTTGTCGACACTTGTCAATTTCCTGCGGCGCTTTTGCGCCAGGCTGAAAGCAATGCGGGCGAGCCGCGCCACTTCGCCGCGCGTGTAGCGCATGGTGTTCCAGGCTTCGCCGCCCCCGTTCTCTTCCGACTTGTTCCATCCGCGCGGCTGGCCAAAGTAAAGCCCGCCCAGCAGTTCGCGGACAAAAAGAATGTCGGCGCCTGCGACGACCTCCTCGCGGAGCGGGCTGTTGATGGCGAGTTCCTTGAATGCGAAAGCGGGGCGCAGATTGGCAAATCCGCCCAGCGCGGCGCGCAGTTGCAGCAGACCGGCCTCGGGGCGCTTGTCGGGAGGCAGCGCGTTGAACTCGTTGCCGCCGACGGCGCCGAGAAGAACGGCGTCCGACTCGAGCGCGGCCGCAAGCGTATCGGCGGGCAAAGGCGCGCCATCATTCACAATGGCCACTCCGCCGATGCGCTTTTCCGCAAAAGAAAAATCGCGGCCGCCGAGCTCGGCGATCTCCTTCAATATGGAGACTGCTTCGCCGGTCACTTCGGGCCCAATGCCGTCGCCGGCCGTAACTAGAATTTTCAGATCCATCCTTGCTCTCTTCTCTTCCCCTGTTTGTTGTCGTGCTGACTTGCCGACTCGCTAACTCGCCGACCCGCTAACCTGCTAGTTCGCTGCTTTTCTCAATCCAGCTCCGCCACCGGCACGTGGCGCTTCTCGCGAATCGGATCGGGCAGCAATCCGATCAGATCCTGGTCATAGATGTTTTTCTTGCGATCGGCGAGCGCCACAAAGCGGTAATAGACGTGCTGCAACTCGTCGCGCGTCAGCGTGAAGCCGAGCTGCTCCAACCGGTGCCGCAGCGCGGCGCGCCCGGAGTGCTTGCCCAGGACGAGATTCGTGCGCGCCACACCCACCAGCTGCGGGGTCATGATCTCGTAGCAGAGCGGGTTGGCGAGCATGCCGTGCTGGTGAATGCCGGACTCGTGCGCAAAGGCGTTGCCGCCCACCACCGCCTTGTTGGGAGAAGGCTTGAAGGTGATGAGCTGCCCGAGCACCTCGCTGGTGGGATAAAGCTGATCGAGCCGGATGCCCGTCGAGACGCCGTAGCGGTCGCCGCGCACGTAAATGGCCGCGGCAATCTCCTCCAGCGCGGCGTTGCCGGCCCGCTCGCCGATGCCGTTGATGGTGCACTCCACCTGGCGCGCGCCGGCTTGGATGGCCGCAAGCGAGTTGGCCACGGCCATGCCCAGATCGTCGTGGCAATGCGAAGAAAGAATCACGCCTTTCGCCTCGATCGCGGGAACGCGCTCGCGCACCTCGCGGAACATTTGGCCGTACTCCTCAGGGATTGAGTACCCCACGGTGTCCGGCATGTTGATGGTGGTGGCGCCCGCGTCGACGGCGATGCGCACCATCTCCACCAGGAAGTCGCGGTCCGAGCGCGTCGAATCCTCGGGCGAGAATTCGACGTCGTCCACGTGGGTGCGCGCCTGGCGCACGGATTCGCCGCAGAGGTCGAGCGCTTCCGAACGGCTCATCTTGAGCTTGTACTCGAGGTGCAGGTCGCTCGAGGCGAGAAAGACGTGGATCCGGGCGCGCTCGGCGAACTGCAGCGCCCGCGCCGCCATCTCGATGTCTTCCTTCTTGGCCCGGGCCAGCGACGCGATGCGCGGCTTGCGAATAGCCTGGGTAATGGTGGAGATGGCCGCGAAATCGCCTTCGGAGGCCATGGCGAATCCAGCCTCGATCACGTCCACGCCCAGGTCCTCGAGCGCGTGCGCCATGGTCAGCTTTTCCTGCGTGGTCATGCTGCACCCGGGCGACTGCTCCCCGTCGCGCAGGGTCGTGTCGAAGAAGACAAGGTGGTTGGAAGTCATGGTCTGGCGCCTGCCGGGGAAGGTCTCACCTTCCAGCTCTTCCAGTTTCGCTCATCCTGGTCCCATAAGGCAAAGTTATTCTTTTTGTGGATTCCATTATTTTCTCTTATGATAGACGTTGCCGGTTCGCCAACTGTCCGATGCCCCATCCTTCGAGCGCTTGGTGCTCGAAGGGTGGGAGCAAATTCGCTGACTCGCTGACTCGCTATGGAACTCAACCAGCTGGAAACCTTTCTCGCCGTAGCTGAAGAGCGCAGCTTTTCCCGCGCAGCCGCGCGCCTGAACCGCACGCAGCCGGCGGTAAGCCAGGTGATCCGCAAGCTCGAAGAGTCTGTGGGCGAGCGGCTCTTCGATCGCGCCGCGCGGGATGGGGCGCTGACGGCTTCCGGCGTGCTGCTGCGCGACTACGCCAGGCGGCTTCTGGCCCTGCGGCGCGAAGCCGCAAGCGCGCTGGGCGAGCTCAAAAGCCTGGAACGCGGACGCCTGCAACTGGCGGCCAACGAATATACGTGCATGTACCTTCTGCCCGCGCTGGACGCCTTCCGGCGCGCGGCGCCGCACGTGCACGTGGCCGTGAACCGCATGCTGGCCTCGCGCATTCCCGAAGAGCTGAACTTGCGCACCTTCGAGATGGGCGTCATCTCCTTCCGGCCGGACCCGGAGCTGTTCCGTTCGATTGCGGTCTACGGAGACAGCCTGGACCTGATCGTGAGCCCGCATCATGCGCTCGCCCGCCGCGAGCGGGTTTCCATCACCGACCTCGGCAGCGAGCTGTTCGTGGCCCACAATGTAGCCTCGCCGCTGCGGCGCAAGGTGATCGAGGCCTTCCAGCGCTACCGCACGCCCCTGAACATGGCCATCGAGCTGCCGACGATCGAAGCCATCAAGCGCTTTGTCGCCATGGGCAATGGCGTGGCGCTGGTGCCGCACCTGGCCGTGGCGCGGGAGCTCGAGACCGGCGACCTGGTGCGCGTGCCGGTGGACGAGCTCGAGATGCGGCGCGTTCTGCGGCTGGTTTATCGCCGGCAGGCCACGCTCTCTTACGCCGCGCGCGCGTTTCTGCAAACGCTGCGCACGCTGGCCAAAATGGAGGGGCCGCCGTTCTACTACCAGGTGGAGCGCGCGGGGTGAAGACAGGGATCAGGGATCAGGGGTCAGGGGTCAGAAGTCAGCGGAAAACGCCGAATCGTGCCCCCATGCGTCTAAAGGCTCAAGAACGATTTCGAGTGGCGCGGGCGCACCGGCCCAATCCGGCCAGTTACAATGCTGAGAGCGGAGGCCGGCGGGAGCCGGAGTGCCCAAAAACAACCTGACAAGCCTTTGGCCACTCGTGCGCAAGCACGGATGCGCTCCGGGTGAGGATCAAGACCGAATGAAGAAGAAGATCGTGTTTTTCGCATGCCTGATGGCCGCGTGCGCGGCCGCGGCGAGCGCCCAGGAAAGCAGACAGGACATCAGCCTCAGCGGAACCGCGCTGATCGAGCCCTTCACGGCGTCGTCCACTGACGTGCAGGTGCATTCCAACCCCGCGTACGGCGCGCTGCTCAGCTACCGTTTCATGATGACGCCGACCTCGGCGCTTGAAACCAACTACGGCATCACCTACGAAAACACCATCGATTATTACGGTCCTTCGTTCTATCAGGGCATCCCGGTCCTGACGCGGACCCAGGAGATATCCGGCGCGTTTGTGAAATCGTTCGTGTTCAGGAACTGGAACCCGTTTCTGGAAGCAGGTCCGGCCGGCATGATCTTCCTGCCCATCATCAATTCGGGAACCCGGACGCTCGATGCGCACCAGCAGATCGAGGTAGGCGCCCTGTTCGGCGGCGGCTTTGCCTACGAGATCAGTCCCAGCTTCGATATTCGCGCGGAGTACCGCGGGGTGGTGGTCAAGGTGCCCACCTTCAATAACAATAATGAGTACAACTTCACCACCAACCGCTGGTACAACATCTCCGAACCGGTCGTGGGCATCGCGTACCACTTCTAAGATCAGAGGCCAGGGGTCAGGGATCAGGAATCAAAAAATCAGGGATCAGGAAAACGGACCGGCGAAACACCGGTCCGTTTTGTTTTGGCGGGTGCCCCCGGCCTTGATTTTGAGACCGGGAAGAGCGCGAACCTCGCGCAATTTTACATTCTGGTTGCCCCCATCCTTTCCGCGTCTTTTGCGGAAAGGGTGGGAACCCACAAACTCCGCGGGCTACACGCCGGAGGCTTCGCGGTAGCGGCCCAGCTCCTTCACCATGCCGCAGTGGGCGCGCAGGGCGTCGAGCGCGCGGGCTCCCTCGACGCTCGAGCGAATCTGGCAATCCACGTAAAAGATGTACTCCCACGGCTTGCCGTGGACCGGGCGCGATTCGATCTTGGTGAGATTGGTGCCCAGCGCCGAGAGCGCGCTCAGCGCGCCAACCAGCGAACCCGGCCGATGCTCGAGCGAAAAGGCGATGCTGATCTTGTTGGCCTGCGCATCGGCGGCAGCGTCAGCCGAGCGGCGCACCAGGAAGAAGCGGGTGAAGTTTTCCGGGTTGTCTTCGATGCCCGCTTCCAGAATCGCCGCGCCATAGTAGCCGGCGGCCTGCTCGCTGGCGATGGCGGCGGCGCGGCGGTCGCGCAGCTCCACCAGTTGCTTTACGCTCCCCGCCGTGTCGTAGGCGGCGAAGGATTCCATGCGTGGATGGGCGGCGAGGAACCGGCGGCACTGCGCCAGAGCCACGGGGTGCGAAAAAACGCGATCGATTTGATCGAGAGTCGCCCCCGCAATGGCGATGAGGTTGTGGCGAATGCGCAGCAGCGTCTCCTGCTCCACGGCCACATCGTGGGCGAGGAGCAGGTCAAAGTGCTCGGCCACCGATCCGGCCAGCGAGTTTTCAATGGGGATCACGGCGGCATCCGCAGCGCCTCCGGCGAGCGCGGAGAACACTTCGGCCGAGAGCGAGCAGGGAATGATCTCCGCTCCGGGGACGAGCTTCAGCGCCGCTTCATGGCTGAAGGATCCGGGCTCTCCCTGGATGGCGATTTTGCTGGCGATTCCCATGCGAGCTTCATGCCTCTCGCGAAACGAATGCGTAACGTTACTCTCTTCCGCACGATAGCATAGTGCGCCTGCCGCAATTTCCGGTTTTCGGCGTATCATGGCGTGGAGTCAGCGGATGCTTCCCCATGATGACTCTGTGCTTGGCTTTTCTTGGCGTTGCCTTGTTTTCTCCCGGCGCATCGCCGGGCATCGTGATTCGCGGCCGGGTTGTGGACCCCGCCGGGGCTGCGATCGCGGGAGCCTCCGTTCGCGTTCTCGACGAGACCAGTCGCGACACCATCAACACCGCGGTTTCCGGCAGCGATGGGAATTTCTCCATCGATGGACTGGCCGCGGGCAGTTACGTGGTCGTCGTCTCGGCTCGCGGCTTTCAGGAGAAACAGGTCCGCGTCGATCAGCCTCAGGATGGAACCAGCGTTCTACCCGCCGTTCGGCTTGCCGTACTGGATTGCGATGCGCCGCAGGTGAACTGCGATGTCTTCACCACCGGCGACTACACCGATCCGCATCGGGTGATCTTCCGGCGCGACTTGACCGTGAATGCAAACCACGCGGTCGACCTCCAGGACGGGCAACTTGTGCCGCGCGCTTCAGCCGAGGCGGACATCCGCGTCGATTCGGCCGGAGGCGCCCTGTTCCTGGTTCCGCTCCACAAAGCGGCCTTCACCTCCTCCGGCGCAGAAGGCAGTTGCGGCAAAACACGAAACCAGGACCCCATGCGCATCGACGGCCTGGGCCCGGAGGTCGAGATCGTGGTCCTGACCCGGCATAAACAATGCTCCAGGCTGTTCCTCACCGGCATGATTCCCGCCGGGGCGGAGCAAGCCACGTTTCACATCGTAACCCGTTCCCGCTAGGCGCCGTTCAGGCGATGTCCACATCGCGGGTTTCCGGCCCCGCGAGCGCGCCGATCATGGTGAGCAGGCCGCCCACAGCCAGGATGACAATCTGCGTGTACTCGTAGGGAATGCCGAGCCCGTGCAGGCCGAGCATGTAGACCGAGGAAAATGCCGGGATGATGATAGCGGCGCTGTAACCGACGCCGTAGCCGGAGGCGCGCACGCCGGTCGAGAAGCGCTCGCTGAGATATGCGGTCACATTCGGCCACGCGGACATGGTGCAGAAGATGACCAGCGTGGTCAGCACCATGAGTTCGGCGGCGTTTCTGTAACCGGAGCGCACCAGCAGGTAATAGAAAAAGGACCCGGCGGTCCAGCCCGCGAGGCCGAAGAGCGCGAGAAACGCCCGCCGGCCGATCTTCTGGCCGAGGAAGCCGAAGGGGATATGCGTGAGGGCAAGCGCCAGGCTGGCGGCCAGCTGCGCCCAGGCGACGGTGAGGCTGCTTACGTGGCGCACCGTGAGCAGGACTCCGGGAAGGATGGAGATGGCGGCATTGAGCATGAACCAGAGGCCGCTCATGACCAGAAAAACCTGCGCGAAGATGCGGCCATTGGCGCCGCGGAAGAGCTCGGCCAGCGGCGATTTGACCTTCTCCGCAGCGCACCAGACCCGGCTCTCGGGAACGCAGCGAAGGTAATAGAGAAGAACGCCGGAGGCGAACAGCGAACCCACGAAAAACGGAATCCGCCAGCCCCACACCGCATACGCGGAGTGCGGCGAGCTGGAAGAGATGCCGCCCAGCAGGACGATGGTCAGCACAGACATGACGACGAGCGCGAGGGGAAATCCGGTGTGGATGATGGCCGACCAGAGGCCCCGCTTTTGCTTGGGCGCATACTCCATCGCCAGCGGGTTGGCAGCGGTATATTCGCCGCCCAGAAAAACCCCGTCGATGAAGCGCAGGCAGATGAGGGCGGCGATGCTGGCCAATCCCCACTGCTCGTACCCGGGCAGCAGACCGATGGCCAGCGTGACCACGGCGAAGCCGGCCATCGAGACGATGGTCACCTTGCGGCGCCCGATCTTGTCGCCCCAATGGCCGAAGAGCGCCGCGCCTGCGGGACGGCCGATCAGCGAAACCGCGAAAATCAGGTCGAAGAGCGTGGATTTGAGCGCCGGACTCAGCGTCTCCGGCTGAAAGTAGGTCATCGCCGGGCCCAGTACGACGACCGGCAGATAGATGTCGAACATGTCGACGAAGAATCCCAGGAAGGCGGCGCGCAGAGCGCGATGGCCCGCGCGGCGAAGCTCTTCGGCGGATTCCGGCGGCGGAACCCGTGTGCCGCCGCCCGGCGCGCCCTGCGCGGTGGTCTCGTTTTCGGCTTGAGCGGGATCATCCGGTGCGGGCATGGGCGCGGGTGTTCTCACCCGCTGCGGACACCCGGGCAAGAGTTGCGGTGAGAATAGAGTCGGGAGACGACCGCCGTCAATGCAGCAGGCAGCGAAGCTCAGCGCCGCAGCCACAAATCCGCGGCCACAAAGCCGAGGAAGACGATGGCGATGACGCCGTTCATGGTGAAGAACGCGGCGTTCAGGCGGCGCAGGTCGCGCGGCGAGACGAGCGCGTGCTCGTAGCTGAGCAGAGCGGCCACGGCGGCTATGCCCAGCCAGCCGGGCGCGCGAAAATGAAACAGCACTCCGAACCATACCAGCAGCGCGAGCATGGCCAGATGCATGGCGCGCGCGGCCCAGAAGGCAGCGGGAATGCCCGCCGATTGCGGCAGGCTGCGCAGGCCGGCGGCGCAATCGTGGTCGTAGTCCTGGCAGGCGTAGAGCACATCGAAACCGCTCACCCAGAGCGTGACCGCCGCGGTGAGCACCAGGATGCGCGGATCCAGGCTGGCGCGCACCGCGATCCATGCCGCCGCGGGCGCGAGACCGAGCGCCAGGCCCAGCACCAGGTGCGACCAGCGGGAGATGCGCTTCATGTAGCTGTAGCCGAAAAGCACGGCCAGCGCCACCGGCGAAAGTTCGAGCGCCAAGCGGTTGAGCTCGCCCGCGGCAGCCACGAACACCAGCGCCGCGATCACCGTGAAGCCGAAGACGAACCGGCGCGAGAGCAGCCCGGCAGGAATGGCCCGCATGCGCGTGCGCGGATTGGCCGCGTCCAGCTCCGCATCGGCCCAGCGGTTGAAGGCCATGGCCCCGGAGCGCGCCGCCACCATAGCCACCAGAATCCAGGCCACGGTGCGCGCTCTGGGAAACCCGTGCGCAGCCAGCAGCATGGCGATCAAGGCAAAAGGGAGCGCAAAGATGGAGTGCTCCCACTTGATCATTGCGAGAGTGGTGCGCGTTTTCGTCAAAATGCCCGGCATGGCCCGCTCTGAAGTTCAGTTTACCGGAGCACGCGCAGACAAACGCAGCCGGTGCAGCCCCGCGCCCGCAGAAACCGCAGAACCTGGCCCGACCTAGAAGACCATCGCCGAGTCTGGATTTTGCCTCACACCCGTGATACGCATCACAAACTTCCAGCACCATTGAGTGGAATGATCGGGGAAGTCAGTTTCCCCCCGGGGCGCTCCACGAGTGGCTGCTGCGAGAGGTGTCCTTTGGATTTCGATCCCACTGCGTTCCTGGCAGATCCCCATTTGCTCTCCGCGCTTACGCAAAGCGCCGTTCCCGTCGCCTGCGAGCGGGAGCGGATTCTCTTCCGCCAGGGAGACGTTCCCGCGATGCTGTTCATCCTGCACCAGGGAAGGGCGACGCTGACCATGAATTCGGCCGGCGGAGAAAAAGTGCTCACCGTGCCGGTTGCGGCCGGATCGCTGCTCGGCCTGCCGGGGCTGGTCGGCAATCAGCCCTACACGCTGACGGCCACGGCGCACGCCGGCGCGCAGGTGAGCGCCGTCTCGCGCGATGCGGTGATGACCCTGATGCGCTCGGACCCGGCCGTTTCACTCAATGTGCTCAAGGTGCTGGCGGCCGAAGTGCGCTCCGCGAGGCAGGCGATCGGCTAGACCGGCTCCGCTCTTCATCCGGCTGCACGCGCCCTACCTGCTAGACTCTCTGGTTGTGCTTCCTGCGTGCATTCTTGCCGTCGCGGCCTTTCTGCTCGGGTCGATTCCCACCGGCTACCTGCTGGTGCGGCTCTTTCGTCACCAGGACATTCGCGCCGTGGGCAGCGGCAACATCGGCGCTACCAACGTGCTGCGCACCGGCGGCAAGGGCCTGGGTGCGGCCACGTTTGTGCTCGACGTGCTCAAAGGCTGCTGCGCCGTCTGGCTGGGTCTGTGGATGGCCACCTTCCTTCACGCGTCCCTCCCCCGCAATTTTGAAGCCGTAGGTGCGCTCTTTGCCGTGCTCGGACACATGTTCACGCCGTGGCTCAAATTCCGCGGCGGCAAAGGCGTAGCCACGGGATTCGGCGTCTTCCTGGTGGCCGCGCCCACGGCGGCGCTGGCGGCGATTGCTTTGTTCGCCGTCATTCTGGCCGCCACGCGCTTCGTCTCCGTCGCATCGATTCTCGCCACGGCGAGTTTTCCCATCTTCGCGCGGTTTTTCGACAACGGCGGCCATCCGCCGCTCTTCTTTGCGGCGCAGATCGCCGTCTCCGCGCTCATCATCGCCAGGCATCATCAGAACATCGGCCGCCTTCTCCGCGGCGCCGAATCGCGTTTTGGAGCCCATCCGCGCAATGGGAAACCTGCATGAGCCGCGTCTTCATCCTCGGTTGCGGCGCGTGGGGAACCGCGATCGCGCTCTCGCTGCATCGCCGCGGCGGCCACGAGATTGCTCTCTGGGCCCACAGCCCTGAGTTCGCGCAGCAGATCCTCGCCGCAGGCGAAGTCACGCAGTTCCTGCCCGGGTTTCCGCTTCCCAAAGAAATCTCTGTGACCGGCGACTGCGCCGCGGTGCATGAGGCTGAGATCGTGGTCTCCGTGATTCCCTCGGAGTTCCTGCGGCCCACGCTGCTGCGGCTGCGCAGGCACATGAGCAACAATCAGCTGGTGGTGAGCGCCACCAAGGGCCTCGAAGATCGCACACTGCTGCGCATGACCGAAGTGATCTCCGAGGTGCTCGAGCCCGCCGGGCTGCTGCTTTCGATCGGCGCGCTCTCCGGCCCCAGCTTCGCGCAGGAGGTGGCGCAGGGCCAGCCTACCGCGATCACCGTGGCCTTCAGCGATGCCGACATGGCCGGTTTCGTCCAGCAGGAGTTCTCCTCCGAGTCCCTGCGGCTTTACACATCGACCGACGTGATCGGCGTGGAGATGGGCGGCGCGCTCAAGAATGTAATCGCGATTGCCGCCGGCATCGCCGCCGGCGTTGGCCTGGGCTACAACTCCACCGCCGCGCTCATCACCCGCGGCATTGCCGAGATCACGCGCCTCGCCGTGGCCTGCGGCGGACGGCGCGAGACACTCGCCGGGCTTTCCGGCACCGGCGACCTGGTGCTCACCTGCACCGGCAGCTTGAGCCGCAACCGCACCGTGGGCCAGGGACTCGGCCAGGGCCGCAGGCTGCATGAGATTCTGGAGAGCCTGGGCGGCAAGGTGGCCGAAGGCGTGCTCACCACGCGCGCCGCGCTCGGCCTCGCGCGCAAGTACTCGATCGAGATGCCCATCACCGAGCAGATGGAGTTGATCCTCGACGAAGGCAAGGACCCGCGCGAAGCCATCCGCGATCTCATGCTGCGGCCGGGCAAGGGAGAGCACTAGCTTTCGATGCAGGCATGCCTTAGAGCTGGTTAAATCGATGACTAAGTGAGTGAGCACGACTTTAGTGGCGCCGACCTCGCGAAGAGCAGTAGCGGACTTTGAAAACCTTCGCTAATATCAATCAGGTTCTCTTCCCCCTCAGTCGCCGTAACCAGGCATCGGTCCTCATTGGAAAGTCGAACGCGGAGGAACCCTATGCTTAGCCGCCATTTTCCTGCGGCGCAGCTCCTGCTCCCGCGCCGCACCCTCGTTTGCACGGCCGTCGCATTTTCTCTCTTCCAGCTTCCCTCCGCCCACGCCCAAAATTCGCGCGGCCTTCAGCCGGTCGCCCCTGCGCCCCCGGCTCTAGCGCCCGGCTCCTATTACGCGCTCGTCATCGGAATCGACAGCTATCCCTCCCTCCCCCACCTGACAACCGCTGTGAGCGACGCCAAGGCCGTAGGAGCGCTGCTCGAATCCGATTTCGGATTTGGTGGTCACGTCACGTATCTGCTGGACCAGCGCGCCACGCGCGCCGGCATCATGGACGCGCTCGAAGGCCCGGGCGGCTACGGGCAGACTCTCAGCGAATCAGACAATCTGCTGATCTACTATGCGGGCCACGGCTACGACGACACGCGCACCGATAAAGCCTATTGGCTGCCTTATGACGCCGACTCTCCTCTCAGCGCCAACCACGTTTCGGCGGACGACCTCACCACCGCGATCCGCGGCATCGCCTCGCGCCATGTCCTCATCATCTCCGACAGCTGTTACTCGGGCGATCTCGACCGGGGAGTGGACGACGACGTTACCGCCTCCCGCGGCGAAGAGGCTTTCCTGCATCGCATGCTCGCCGCGCCCTCCCGCAATCTTCTTTCGAGCGGCGGTAATGAGCCGGTTTCCGACGCCGGCCCCGAAGGCCACTCCATATTCGCTTCTGCCCTTCTGCGCGCCCTCGCAGACCAACCTGGGCCGCTGTTCACGGCCGCCGATCTCGCCGATCCCGTAAAGAAGATGGTTCGGGAGCACTCCGGTCAGATTCCCGAGTATTTCCGCATCGGCAACTCCATGCCTCGAAGCTTTCCCATCGATATCGGCGATTTCGTATTCACTCGGCCGGCCGCGTACACAGCACACCCACTCCCGACCGCACCAACAGGCACGCCGATCACGGCGCCCCACGCCGATGAATCCTCGCCGGGCCTTGCGTTATTGAAGACGGGGAACTATCGCGATGCCGCGTCGGCTTTTACGGCCGCCTGCAACGGCGGCAGTGCGGCGGGCTGCGGCGAACTCGGACAGCTCTTCGAATTCGGGAATGGCGTATCGAAAGACGCCTCGCAGGCCGCAACCCTTTACCGCAAGTCTTGCGACGGGGGTTTCGCCGAGGGCTGCGACGATCTCGGCAGGCTCTACGAAGACGGGAGAGGTGTGGCCAAGGACCGCGCCCAGGCCGGTGTTTTCTATCGCAGGGCTTGCGAAGGCGGCTTCACTTCAGCCTGCGACCGACTCGGCCAGGACTATGAAGACGGAAAAGGAGGGGCGAGGAATTACACGGAGGCCGCGGCATTTTTTCGCAGGGCTTGCGACCAAGGTGAGGCCAAGGACTGCAATAGTCTGGGCGCACTTTACGAATATGGGCTTGGCGTTGCGAAAGATCCCGCCCAGGCCGCGGCGCTCTACGGCAAAGCGTGCGACTCTGGTTACGCCAGGGGCTGCACCGACCTCGGCAAGCACTACGAATACGGGCTTGGCGTTGCCAAAAATTCCTATCAGGCCACGGCGCTATATCGCAAGGCCTGTGAGGCCGGCGACTCTGAGGGTTGTGAGACTCTCAAAAACCTCAACCGCGCGAAGCCTTGATCGCGATTCGACGATCCTCCTCCGAGCCCGTTCGCCTTCTGAGGACTCTGGTCTCGATCTTGACATTCCCGCGCCGTCCTCGCTAGCATCCGCCCAGCATTCCCCAGCAAGAGGATCAGCATTCCCCAAGAAAATGGAGGATGAGTACGATGAAATTCTTGAGCACATGGGCAGTTCGGCCTGGCTTAATGCCCGAGGCTGCGCGCCGGTTCCTCGCAGGTAAGGCAGCCGCACCGGCAGGAGTCACGCTTCTCGGGCGCTGGCACAAGGCCGACCTGAGCGGCGGCTACAGCCTTTACGAGACCAACGACGCGGCTGCGATCTATGCCTACGCAGCCGA
>JASHTS010000106.1 GCA_030040425.1 Acidobacteriaceae bacterium
GTCGGCGGCCAGAACGGCTTTTCCGCCTCCAACATTCCTGTCACCGACGACCATCGCTGGTACATCGGCGCCTACTTCCAGGACGACTGGAAGTTCAACCCCAGGCTCACGCTGAATCTGGGCCTGCGCTGGGATCTCTTTACGCCTTACGCCGAAACCCGCGGCTACCAGTCCAACTTCCTTCCCGCGGGCGGCAATGGAGACACCGCAAACTTCTTAATCCCGAGCCAGTCATGCTCGACGCCGCGCTCAACAGCCTTTAACACCATCGCTGCCCTCAGCAATATCAACATCGTCTGCTCTCCGAACTCTGCACTCGGCAACGCTCAAAAGACCAACTTCGCGCCGCGTGTCGGATTCGCTTACAAGCTCCGGCCCACGCTGGTGCTGCGCGCTGGCTTCGGCACAGCCTACGGAGCGCTGGGCAACCTTGGCTACGGAGGTACGCTGGGACTCAACTATCCCTTCGGCTACACGCAGACCATCCCCTCGCCCGACCCCAATCATCCGCTGCTCGCGGGTACTTCAGGCGCGCCGGCAACCCTGGAAAATACCTTCAATAACTTCAACTTCAGCAATCCGACCGTGCTGCAAAGCCCGACTCCGTACAATACCAACTCAAACTCGTATGGGCCGGGATACACGAACACTTCTTGCGCCGCGGCAGGCTACCCCCTCAACTCTTGCGTGGGAGGCACATACCTCGCTTCCAACTATCTCGGCGCCACTCTCAATGGCCGCCAGTACAACTACCAGACCCCGCTGGTGCAGACGGAGAACTTCACCATCGAGGATCAGTTCACCAACCACGACGCGATCCAGGTGGGATACGTCGGCACCCAGGGCCGTCACCTGGATATTCTGGGGACCTCGAACAGCAACTCGATCATCCTGCCCCCCGGCTACAACACCCAGCTCTATATTCCGTACCCCTACATGGCGCGGAACGGCACCTACGAAACGACCAACACCACCACCAACTACAACTCCATGCAGGTGACCTTTCAGCACCAGGCGAGCTACGGACTCTTGGTGCTTGCCAACTACACGTGGTCACGGTGCGAAGGCGACCAGCACGCGCCGCAGAACTCGGAGTTCGCCGCCGGTTACCGCGCCCAGTGGCTGGCCGGATTCGGCGTCAGAGGCGACTATGGCCTCTGCGATGCCGACGCCACCGACCTCTGGCACGGCGCCGCCACCTACGACCTGCCCGTTGGCCGCGGGCGCCAATTCGGGTCCGCCATGCCCAAGGCCGCCGACCTTATCATTGGCGGGTGGGAGCTGGGCGGTTTCTACACCTTCCAGAGCGGCCAACCGTTCACAGTCACGTGCCCCGTTCCCACAACGGCCGACTTCGGTTGCTCCGCCAACGTGACCCCGGGTGCGAACATCTATGCCGGCCCGCACAACTTCACCCAATGGTTGGCCACAAACTCGGCAACCTCGACCACGTGGAGCAATCCGCCCGTAGCCACCACCGTCGGGCAAACCGACTCCTCGCCCTTGGGTACAAGCGGCATCGAGCAGGCGCGCGGACCGCATTACAACAATCTCGATTCGGCGATCTTCAAGAACTTCAACTTCACTGAGTCGCGGTACCTGCAGTTCCGTGCCGACGCCTTCAACCTTATCAACACGCCGCCTTTCGCCCAGCCGCAACAGTTGAACTTCGAGGCCGGCAGCTTCAGCAACATCGGGGCTACGAAGAACAGCAACCAGAACAACGGTGCGCGCACCCTGCAGCTGGCGCTGAAGCTGTTTTACTAGTTTGCCTGCAGTCCTCCCGAAAACCCGCGTCCGGCGTGCAAAAGACGCCGGATGCGGGTTGCTTTTTGCTCCGCCGTCGGACCGGAGAGCAGACCGGAGAGCAGGCCGGAGAGCGCGGTTGATAGAATCTTCCCTGCACTGGGCACTCTGCCGTGATGAAAAGAAAAAATCGGCACTCCACGTTGCGCATGGGCGCATTTGTGCACCTCAGCCTGTTGGTCTGCGCTTGTTTGGCGCTCCCGCGCGCTATGGCGCAGCGGCCCGCGTTCAGCGAACAGGTGCTCGAAGGCGTAGTGCGCGGCGCGCAAAACCAGAGTTATATCCAGGCGCCATTCCACGTGCCGGCCGGGACACACCGTGTGACGATCACCTTTGCGTACACGGCTAGGGAGCAGCACACGGCGCTCGACCTGGGCCTGCTCGATCCCACGGGGCTGCGCTGCTGGAGCGGCGGCAACAAATCGATGCTCACGGTGGGACTGTCCGATGCGACGCCCTCCTGCCTGCCGGGCGCGATCCCGCCAGGCACGTGGAATGTGCTGATCGGCGTTCCCAACATCCGCAAGGGGGTCGAGTCGCATTACACCCTTCACGTATTCCTTTCCAAGACGGGTGAAGTGGCGCAACAGCCTGCGGTGCTGCGCGAGCCGCTGCGAGCGGGCCCGGGGTGGTACCGCGGCGACCTGCACATGCACACCGCGCATAGCGACGGCGAGTGCCCCAGCCAGACGGGAACCATGGTTCCCTGCCCCCTGTTCTTCACCGTGGACGCAGCCGCGCGGCGCGGGCTGGACTTTATCGCCATCACCGACCACAATGCCACTTCGCAGTATGACGCGATGCGCGAGCTGCAGCCGTACTTCGACAAGGTGCTGCTGATCCCCGGGCGCGAGATTACCACCTTCGACGGGCACGTCAATTTTCTGGGAACCACGGATTTTGTCGATTTCCGCCTGGGAACCAGCGCGGTTCCCGACCTGAACACCCTGCTCGGAAATGCGGATGCGCTGGGCGCGTTGACTTCCATCAATCATCCCGATGCGCCGAGCGGCGAGATCTGCATGGGATGCGGATGGACTCCCAGGCATCCGGTCGACATGCGCCTGCTTACCGCGGTGGAAGCGGTGAATGGGGGAAGCGAAAAGTACGGCCTTTCGGGCATTCCCTTCTGGGATAAGCAGCTCAACGACGGCTGCCGGCTGACGGGCGTCGGCGGCAGCGACAATCATCGCGCCATGCAGCCGCTCGACGAAATCGGATCGATCGGGAGCCCGACCACGGTGGTGCAGGCCGCGGAGCTATCGACTCCGGCGATCCTCGACGGGATTCGCAAGGGGCATGTGTTCATCGACCTTGCCGGCACGCACGACCGGATGATGGATGTGACAGCGAGCGCGCACAACGCTCAAGCGCACGCGGGCGATGCGCTCAAGGCCGAGCGGGGCGTAAGCGTGCACTTTACTTTGCGCGTGACGGCCGCGGAAGGCGGAACGGTGCGTTGGATTGAGGATGGCAAGGAAATGCCGTCTGCGGGCGATGCCGCAGTCAACTCGGCAGACCAGCAGTTTGCGATGCAGTGGTCGAGCGACGGCAATCGCCATTGGATTCGCGCGGAGGTGACGGACGGCAAAGGAAAGCTGTGGCTGGTGGACAATCCGGTTTATATCAACTGGGAGATTGCGAACCGGTGCGGACCGCAATGAGCGCGCCGGCACGCGGATGAAGTTAAAGCGCCAGCTTGCTGCGAAAATAATCGAGGGAGCGGGTGAGGCCTTCCTTGAGCTCGATCTTGGGCTCCCAGCCCAGCAGCTTGCGCGCGCGCGTAATGTCTGGCTGACGACGGACGGGATCGTCCTCAGGCAGCGCTTCGAAACAGAGCTGGCTCTTTGAGCCGGTGATTTCGAGAACCGTCTCCGCGCAGTCGAGGATGGTGAATTCGTTGGGGTTGCCGATGTTGACCGGCAGGTGAATACCCGAGCGCGAGAGGCGCACGATGCCTTCGATGAGATCGTCGACGAAACAGAAACTGCGGGTCTGATTGCCGTCGCCGTAGATGGTGAGCGGCTCGCCCCGCAGCGCCTGCATCATGAAGTTGGAAACCACGCGCCCGTCGCTGGGAGCGAGACGCGGACCGTAGGTATTGAATATGCGGACCAGGCGGGTATTCACGCCGCGGGTGCGGTGATAGGCCATGACCAGCGCTTCAGCGTAGCGCTTGCCCTCGTCGTAGACCGAGCGCGGGCCAACGGGATTCACGTGGCCCCAGTACTCCTCCGATTGCGGGTGCTCGAGCGGATCGCCGTAACACTCCGACGTGGAGGCATGCAGAAAACCTGCCTGGCGGAGGGAAGCGAACTCCAGCATGTTCTGCGTGCCGATGGAGCCCACGGTGAGGGTTTCGATCGCGAGACGCATGTACTCCGCCGGGCTGGCCGGCGAAGCGAAGTTGAAGACGTACTTGATAGGGCCGGGATCGAAATCGGCGGGGAAGGGGCGGCAGATATCCCATTCGAACAGACGGAAGCGCGATTCGGCGGCGAGATGGGCGAGGTTTTCCCGGCTCCCGGTGCAGAAATTATCGACGCCGAGAACGGTGTGCCCCTCCGCAAGCAAGCGATCGGTGAGGTGGGAACCGAGAAATCCGGCAGCGCCGGTGACAAGAACATGCATGGCTACGCGATCGCGCTTCCTGGCAGCGCAGAGCGGTCAGGCGTGCAGGGCCGGGATAGCCCGGTACCGGCGCGTTTTCCCTTCATACTGCGAGGCTCCGCGGCTTGCCTTGCTGCGCCTGGTAAGTTGCCGGCCGGCCCATGCTCACGTAAGTGAATCCGTGGTCGTGCATGACCTGCGGCTTATACAGGTTGCGCCCATCGATGACGATGGGAAAGCGGACAGCCTGGTTGAGCCGCACCAGATCGATCTCCGCGAACTCCTTCCAGTCGGTCAGGATGAGGACGGCATCGGCATCGCGGGCAGCTTCGTAGATGCCGGATGCGTAGCGCATCCGGTCGCTCGCAGGCAGCACTGCGCGCGTGCGCTCCATGGCCGCCGGATCGTAGGCGGTGACCTGGGCTCCGCTTGCGAGCAGCCGCTCGATGAGATTAATGGCCGGGGATTCGCGGATGTCGTCGGTGTCGCCCTTGAACGCCAGGCCGAGAGCCGCGAGCCGCTTGCCGCGCAGCGTCCACAGCGCGGAGAGCACCTTGTTGAAGAAAATCTCTCTCTGCCGCTCATTGATCTTGCGAATCTCGTCAAGCAGCTGAAAATCGACGCCGCGCTGCTGCGCCACCCAGTGAAAGGCAGCGACATCCTTGGGGAAACAGGAGCCGCCGTAGCCTAGACCGGCGCGGAGAAAGCGCGGACCGATGCGGGTGTCGAGTCCCATGCCCGCGGCAATGTCCTGGATATCGGCGTCCACCGCTTCAGCCAGGTTGGCCACGGCGTTGATGAAGGAGATCTTCAGGGCAAGGAAGGCGTTGGAAGCGTGCTTGATCAGCTCCGCGCTCTGCGCCGAAGTAACGAGCAGCGGCGCGGGACGGGAGGCGCTGCACGTACCGGTCAGTGCGTCCGGCCGCGCGTAGTAGCTCCCGTCGGTGAGCGGAGCATAGACGCGGCGCATGACTTCAGCGGCGCGCTCGGAGTTGGCGCCGACCACGATGCGGTCGGGATGCAGAAAATCGAGGACGGCCGTGCCTTCGCGCAGGAACTCGGGGTTGGAGACGACATCGAAGGCATCCGATGGAACGCCGTGACGCTGCAGAACGCGGCTGATCCACTCGTTGGTGTAAACCGGAACCGTGCTTTTTTCCACGATCACCTTGTAGCCGCTGAGGGAGCGGGCAATTTCAGAGACCACCGCCTCGACGAAGGAGAGATCGGCGGCGCCGCTGTCACCCTGCGGCGTACCCACGGCGATGAAGACCACCTCGCTCTTTGCGATGGCCACCCCCAGGTCCGAGGTAAAGGCGATGCTTCGCTTTCTGTGCCGGGCGAGGAGCTCAGGCAGATGCCGTTCGAAGATTGGAACGCCGCCGTCGCACAGAGTCTTCATCTTGGCTTCGTCGTTGTCCACGCAAAGAACCGAATGACCCATCTCGGCAAAGCAGACAGCGGCCACGAGTCCCACATATCCCGATCCGATCACACAAATGGAAACTGGTTGCGACATGCGCAGACTTTCACTCCTCACACGATTCGCCGGGTCGTTCCGCCTTGCATGGTGACCGGGACGACCGATCCGTTGCAGGCGTTCGGCCGCCAAATGGCGCTTGCAGGATGCGGCTGAACCTGCGAAAGACGGACTGGCACCAGCCTAACGGATGCCAGCGGGGACGGGCAATGTGACCAATGGATACACCATGGCATGCGAGCACTCCCGGAGGATGGACCACCGGCGGGAATCCTGCTCGCCGCGGGATGCGACAATTCCGGCAGAAAGCCTGGAGTGCATTGTCTGAACGCTGTTCTGGTGAAGCAACGAAGGGCTCTGGCATAATCGAACCCAGCCTCCGGTTCTTGCGTTGCGGCGAAGAGTAGGCGAGGAGATGCTGGATTGACTGAAATGCCGGCGGGGTATGCGGGCGAAACGACGGTGCGCGCATTTCTGGAGGGGCTCGAACGGCATTGCTCCGCGTATTGCCTGCTGGGCGCATGCGACAACCTGCCCGCCGAGGTGCATTCGGACATCGATTTCATGGTGACGCCGGAGGACTTTGAGCGCATGCCGCAGATTCTCGCGGCGGTGGCCGATGGGGCGGGATTCCGGCTGGTCCAGGAGATCGAGCACGAGGCCACGGGACGGTGTCTCGTGCTGGCGCAAGCCGGACCGGAGAAGGTTCTTTACCTGCATCCGGATTCCGCCTCGGATTACCGCAGAGACGGCCGCCGCTGGCTGCGCGCGGAGGCAGTCCTCGCGCGCAGGCGCCGGCATGCGAAGGGATTCTGGGTAGCTTCCGCCGCAGACAATTTTCATTACTACCTGGTGAAGAGCATCGAAAAGGGCCGACTGGAAGAACCACAGGCAAGAGAACTGGAGCGGCTCTTCGCCGAAGACCCTGCGGGTTGCGCGCAGACCCTGGAAAAGCGGTTCGGCCGCGAATCTGCGCAGCGAATTGCCACGGCTTGCAAGTCGGGAGATTGGCAAAGCGTGTTTGCGGCTTTGCCGGCGCTCGGCGAAGAGCTGATGGCGCGCGCTCCGCATTATTCGCTGCGGGACCGGATCGCGGAGCTCGGCAGGCGCATCCGGCGCTGGAGAAATCCGAATGGGTTGTGGATCGCAGTTCTGGGTCCGGACGGCAGCGGAAAATCGACGGTAATCGAGCGACTGCATGCAGCGCTGGCTCCGGGTTTCCGTGGCACAGCGCGCTTTCATCTGCGTCCCCGGCTACTGCCCGGAACCAGGGCTTCGGAGATCGCGAACACCGATCCTCACGGGCAGAAGCCGCGGGGGGTACTCGCGTCGACGACGAAGCTCGTGTATTTCTGGGCCGATTATGTGCTTGGGTATTGGGGTCGCGTGCGCCCCCTGCTGGTGCGCTACACGCTGGTGATCTTCGATCGATACTATTGCGACCTGCTGATCGACCCGCGGCGCTTTCGTTCCCGGGCGCCGCACTGGCTGGCGCGCGCGATCGCCGCGTTGATTCCCATGCCGCACCTGATGCTCGTCCTCGATGCGCCGGCCGAGGCGCTGCAGGCTAGAAAGCAGGAAGTCACGCCGGAGGAGTCGGCGCGCCAGGTGGAAGCGTACCGGAAGTTTGCGGCGTCGCATGCAGCGCGCGGGCGCGCAGTGCTGATCAACGCGGGCGCGGGCGTGGATGAGGTGGTGAGCGCCTGCGTGGAGCAGGCGCTCGACGCGATGGCGAAGCGAACCGCGCGTCGGCTGCGCATGGAGACGAGCAAGCCGTGAATTGCGGCGAGGCGGGCTATGCGGCTGCGCGACCGGCACGGCGGTTGAGCGCGGCGACCAGCAGAATCGATACGTTGAGCACCTGGCCGACCACCAGCGCCTGCACCCCGCCCACGGCGCCGTAGCGCCGCGCCAGCCACACGCAGGCGCCCACGGCGATCACCGACACGGCCATGGCCGTGCGCGCAATCACAGTGGTTTTCTCCAGCGTGCGGAAGTAGTAGACCAGTCCGCGGTAGCCCAGGGCCAGGAAAACGTAGATGCCCTCCCAGACGACGAGCGGCGCATACGGAGCATACGCGGGGCCGAAGATCCGCGTCATGAGCGGCCGGGAAAAGAGGCAGACCACAAGAACCGGCGCCCCGACGACGAATAGAAGCTTGAGGCCGGAACTCAGCAGATAGCGCAGCATGCCGGGTTCTCCGGCACGCGCATAGGCGCGGGCCGCGCGCATGGGAATCACATTATCGAGCAACTGGTAAAGCACAGAGACCGGACCGAAGAGAGTCACCGCCGCGCGGATGCCCGCGGCTGCGCTGAGGCCGGCCAGACCGGCGACCACCAGAACGATGCCCTGCGAGCCGAGCCATTGCGATTGACTGGCCACGAGCAGGCCGCGGCCCATCTCCCAGCTGCGCGTGAAGGCCCGCCTGATCTCCTGCCAGGTGACGCGCAGGTCATCCAGAAAGAAGCCGACTGCGAACGCCGCCAGAGAAGTTCCGGCGATGACGAAATAAGCCGGACCGACGTCGATCCATCTCGTGCGCCACAAAAGGACGAGGACGGCGAGCTGGCCGACATAACTGATCACATCGTTCCAGAAAACGGCCCGGCCGCGATCCTGCGCGTAGCAGAAGCGGCGGTACCAGTCCTGCAACTGAAAACAGACGATGGTGAGAAGGAATGGCAGCAGTAGCCGGGATTGGATGTGCCATTTGCCCAGGTGCGGGCCGGCCAGGAGAGCAAAAGCCGCGGTAATCGCAGCGCAGGCAAGCGAGAAGAGGTACTGATAGCCGGCCATGCCGCGCAGAAAAGCCCGCTGTTCGTCCGCATCGTCAATCTGCGGGCCGATACTCATCATGGCGGGGACAATGAGGGCGAGCTGGATGCTGTTGAGATATTGCAGCGTGACATAGTAAACGCTGAAGATGCCGAAGCCGCGCGTTCCCAGCGCGCGCGCCAGCAACGCGCTGGTGAGGAAGTTTGAGCTGCTCACCAGCGCCTGATCGGCGAAGAGCCACTGGTTGCGCGCCACGCTGCCGCGCAGAGCGGATAGCCAGTTCGTGCCTTCAGGCGCGGCGGCGGCCAGGTTCCTGCTCTCGGGCATCGGTCACGAACCTCCGCAGAGGAAGGCCAACGCGGGCAGCCTCACAGCTTCCCGGGCCGGCAGAGCGAAATGGAGGCGGCGGTGCAAGATGAGTGTGTTCAGGGCGAAGGGACTTCGGCGCTGCGCACCACGCGCGCCGGATTGCCGGCGACGGTGGAGTGGGGCGGCACGTCCTCGAGCACCACCGAGCCGGCTCCGACCGTGGCGCCCACGCCGATCTGCACCGGCCCGAGCAGGATTGCGCCGGCGCCGATCACCGTGCCATCGCCAATGGTCGCGCCCGCTGTCTCTCCGGGACGGCGTTCGCCGATGGTCACGTTCTGCATGATGGTGACGTTTTCGCCCACGCGCGTGCGCGAGTGGATGACGATGCCGTAGGGATGGCCGAGGATGGTCGATTTCGGAAGCGCGCAGGCGATATCGGAACCGAGGACGAGGCCGACAACACGCCGGATGCTCCACGGCGCGCGCCGCGTACTCCAGATGAGGAGGCGGCTCGTGAGCGGGTTTGCGTTCCTCATGGCGCGCGGGTTTCCTCGAGCGGACCCCGCGAGGAGTGGGCCCGGCGGGTGCCACATTAGATGCTAGCATTCCATAATGACCTTGCCGAGGAGAGTGTTACGATGAAAGCATAATCAAGCGCAAGCGCAAATGAAATATTCCCTTAACTTCCCTATCGAAGGAGCAGCGACGAGATGACGGCGAAGAGGGCTTTGGTATGCGGCGCGGGCGGATTTATCGGCAGCCATATGGTGCGGCGCCTGCGAGCCGAGGGTTACTGGGTCCGCGGGGTGGATCTGAAACACCCGGAGTTCAACAACTCGGAAGCGCACGATTTTGTAGTGGCCGATCTGCGGCTGCGCCCGAGCTGGGAAACCATTCTCGACGAAGGCATGGACGAGATTTACCAGTTTGCCGCCGATATGGGGGGCGCGGGGTACATCTTTACCGGCGAGCATGACGGGCAGGTGATGCACAACTCCGCCATGATCAACCTGCACGCGGCCGATTTCGCGGTGCAGCGCAAGACGAAGAAGATTTTCTATTCCTCCTCGGCATGCATGTACCCGGCCTATAACCAGGAAGACCCCAACAATCCCAAGTGCGGCGAGGAGACGGCGTACCCGGCGGCGCCGGACAGCGAATACGGATGGGAGAAGCTGTTCAGCGAGCGGCTTTACTTTGCCTTTGCGCGGAACTTCGGGCTGAACGTGCGCGTGGCGCGTTTCCACAACATCTTCGGCCCTGAGGGCACGTGGCGCGGCGGCAAAGAAAAAGCGCCGGCGGCGCTGATCCGCAAGATTGCCGAGCAGCCCGACGGGGGAACGATCGAGGTGTGGGGCGACGGGCAGCAGACGCGCTGCTTCCTTTATATCGACGAGTGCATCGAAGCCGTGCGCCGGCTGATGGAGAGCGATTTTCCCGGGCCGGTGAACATCGGCTCGGAAGAGATGGTAACCATCAACCAGATGGCGGGGATGATCATGAAGATCGCGGGCAAGAGGATGGCGATCAAGAATGTGCCCGGGCCGACGGGCGTGCGCGGCCGCAACTCCGACAACCGGCTGCTGCGCAAGGAGCTCGGCTGGGAGCCGACGATGAGCCTCTACGACGGCCTCAAGAAGACCTATCCGTGGATTGAGGGCCAGCTGTGGGAGTCGCTCAAAAAGACGGCCTGAGCGAAGGCCGGTGAGATGAAGGCGGGCGGCCGGTTGGCGGTCGCCCGTTTTCTTTATGGATGAGCAAGTTTCGATCCAATCTGCGCATAGGTTTCGGCAACCAGCGCAGACCAGGTGAGGCGCCGCGCCGCTTCGAGGGCGTTTTGCGCAAGCTGCCGCTGGAGGGTCGAGTCGGAGGCAAGGCTGACCATGGCGGCGGCGAGATCGGCGACGACTTCGTCCTCGGTGCGCCCGCGAGCGGCAATCTTCACGCCGCAATCGGCGGGCAAGATCGCGCCGGGACCACCCAGATCGAGGCAAATCACGGGAAGGCCCTGGGCCATGGCTTCCATCACCACCGTGCCTCCGGAATCGTGCAGGCTGGGAAAGACGAAGGCGGTATGGCTCGCGTAGATCTGTAGGACCTCCTCGCGCGGAATCCAGCCGCGCCAGTCGAGAGCATCCTGCACTGCAAGCGTGTGCGCCAGGCGCTCGAGCCAGGCGCGGTCAGCGCCCTTGCCGACAATCGTGAGGCGGGCGCCGGGCAGCCGGGTGCGCGCCAGGGCGAGCGCGCGCAGAGCCAGGTGAACACCCTTCCAGTAAAGCAGGCGGCCGGCGAAGAGGAAATGCGCGCCGGCGCCAACTGCGGGCGCAGGCGCGAGCTCGCTCTCGTCGATGGCCACATCCTGCACGGCGATGCATTTGGCGTGAAAGCGCCGGGGAATCTGCGCCAGCGTCTCCGTGGTCTTAAAGAGAATGAGCGAAGCCCGGCGCAGCGTGGCGAGAAGGAGAGGATCGACGGACGCGAGGTGATTTGCTGCGGTTCGTAGCGTCTCCACGATGCGTCCGCGCAGAGGCAGCGAGGCGCGCAGCGCGGGAGGCGTGTCTTCGCCGCCGCCTACGGGACCGAAGACGAAAGGGATGCCGAGGCGGCCCATGAAGGAGGGATGGCGGTAGACGGCGAAAGTGATGTGGTGAACGAGGTCGAAGGCGACGGCGCGATGCAAAGCACGTGCGCGGCGATAGGCGCCCCACTGCCAGAAAACGTAATAAAGGCGCACGCCGCGCTGGCCCTTCTTCCACCAGCGCAGGGAGCGGGGCAGATCGTAGCCGTGGACGAAGAGACGCAACCGATCGTGGAGCGCCAGGGCGGACTCGACGGCAGCCACGTTGTTGGCGCGCGTGAGAATATGCACCTCGTGGCCGAGGCGCGCGATCTCGATGGCCCAGTGCCAGCCCATTCCGGGTTCGGAGCCTTTGCCCGGCTCGCAGGCATAGGCGGAGAGAAGAACTTTCAATGCATCCGCCCCCGGCTCGCCGCTTTCACTCGTTTCCCGCCTTTCGATAGCGGACGGCGTTTCGGCGCACGACGGATTTGCCAATGTGGTCGCCGCATCATCCAAGCCGGGCGACTCTTGGAACTAGCCCCAGCTTCCGAGCCCGCTTGCCGAGCGCAGAAACCGGGAGTCCGTCGCAAAGCGCGACCGAGAACATCATCCCGCCTCGGCTTGGTCAAACTTCGAAGGACGCGCTGGCCGCCGTGCGAACAGGCTTCATGCGTGGATCGGCAGGAGAAGGGAGATAGCAGCTCACTCGGACGGTGCGGCATCGGGCTGGGCTGCGCTCTCGCGAATCTGCCTGCCATAGCGCAACATGACTCCCCAAAAAAGATAATAAGGGATGGCATAGAACGGCTTCTCGAATCCATCCTCGCCGATGGCGGTGTTGAGAAGAAGAACATTGAAGATGAGCAGCAGGAGCAGGTTGCTGCGGTCGTCGGACCACCCCATGCGGCCGGCCAACCGGTAAGACCGTCCCCAGGAGAGAAAGAACGCGCCCTGCATGAACAGCCAGACGATCATGCCGGAGACGCCGAGGCGCGCGATCACCGAGATATAGCTGTTGTGGGGCTCGCGCACGATGGTGCCCGCACGGCCGTGGAAGTTGGTCAGCGGAATGCCGTAGCCGAGCCCGAAGATGATCTTTTGCGGAGACCGGATCATCTTCCTGTAGATGTTCATCCACCAGCCGATGCGCTGCGGCACGCCTTCCGCGGCGCCCTCGGTTTCTCCCGAGGACGCCTTGCCGGAGATGGCCTCGAAGTGGGAGACGATGAAGTCGAGAGAGATTTTCTTGTGTTCGCGTCCCTTGATGGAGATGCCGGTGAGGGAAATGGCGCCGATGATCAGGATGCCAAGCAGCAGCATGGCGGTCCAGCGGGTGGCCAGGCGGCTGCGGGTAACGAAGAGCAGGATGCCGACAACCAGCACGCCGAGATAGATGGTTCGCGCCTGGGCGAAGGCCACAGCGAAGGCGACGAGAAACGCCGCCAGCAGTTCCCTGCCGCGCAACGGACTGCGGCTGCGTCCCGGCTCAATGAGCAGCCAGCACGCGGCCCAGACCAGCATGTTGGGCGTGTCGGTCATCTGGAAAAAAAGCTGCGCCGAATTGGTCCCCATGCCGGGCAGAGTGGGCGAGTACTTCTGCAGGGTGCCGGCAAAGGGAAACAGCAGGCCATAAAAGATGGCAACCATCAACAGGCGCCGCAGCCAGCGGAAGAAATAAAGCATGTTCGGCGTGCTGTTGACGAGCCAGAAGCCGACGATGAGAAAGAGCGATTCGATGGCCTGCGAGGCGTCGCGAAAAGACCAGGCTCCGCCCACGTGGACGTCGTAAAGGGAGCGGCTGAGGCCGAGGGCCCACCAAAGGAGGATGGGAAAGATCCAGACCTCGGACGCCATCCGGGTGAGCACCGCGATGACGTTGATCATGCAGAGGGAGAGGACGAGAACCAGCTCGCCGACGGGGATGCCGGCGCCGACAGGCGGAATGCGCAGCATCTCGAAGCCGGTGTTCAGGATGAGATAGGCCGCAACCGTCCAGAGAACGACCTTGCGCCAGAGATTGACGTGAGCGAATACGCCTGCTTGCTCGAAGGCGGGGAATCCAACGTCAGACCATTGGCCGGGGTTGGCCAGCGAGGGGGTGGTCATGATTCAGCGGCCCATTGCGCGGCCCGGTCCACGATCCAATCCGCGATTCAGTCCGCGGTTAAGGGAGCCGGCGCGCTCCGTCCTGCCGTTTTTTTGAATGGGCACAGGGAAAGAATACCAGAAGCGCGAATCCGCGCAGGAAGGACGCATGCTCGTTTATTGCGGCGGCTGATAGGGCTCGACGCGCAGGAAGTTCGAGAGGATGTTGCGCTCCTGGGGCGAGAACTGGTTCTGGAAGCGCGCCGAGTTGAGCACCGTATCGCGCTGGTCGGGAGGAACGGAGCGAAGATCGCGGAAGGCGCTTGTCATCAGCTGCCGGCGATCGGGCGGGAGCGTGGCGAACTGGCGGCTGGCGGCGCTCAGGTTCATGCGCTCCTGGGGCGTGAGCCGCTCGATCATCTCGCTGCGCGCCAGGCGGATTTCGCGCTGCTGCTCGCTCATCTGGTTGAGCTGATGGAGCTGCTGCACTTCGCGCTGCTGTTCGGCGGGCGCCTGGCGGTTGAAGACGGGATCGCCGCGCAGGAGACGCTCCTGATCCTGAACGGGCAGTCCCTGGTGGTGATTCAGCCAGTCCTGCAAGTGGCCCGGCGTGGTGTAGCGAGAGTAGGGATTGCCGGGACGTCCTGCGCCGGGATACGCCGGACGATTGACGCCATCGGGATTGGCATTGGGATAGGCAGGACGATAGGCGCCCTGAGGACGTTCGCCCTGGTTCCGGTTCGGCGGAGACTGATCGCGATTCTGCCGGCGCGCTTCCTGGCGCTCTTGCCTGGCTTGCTGGCGCGCCTGCTGACGGGCGGCGGCGCGGGGATGGTTCTGCTCAAAGCGAGCGCGAGCGAAGGCTGCACGGCCCCCGCGCTGCCCCAGAGCCGCGCTCACGGGCAAGCAGAGGAAGAGCAGGGCCGCGGTCCACAGCCATGGACGCGTGGCCCGGGGACACGTTCCGCGTGGACGCATCCGCTCCGTGCTCAGGTTCCGCTTCACGACGTTCTCTCCCTGCGCTGGGCCGTAATATCAACGGTCTCAATCTCCATTCTGACCGGCCGAGAGCGCATCCATCTGGTCCAGCACCTGGGCATTGTTATCCAGAATCTGCAGGTCGTGGACCACTGCCGCATCCCGGTTATCCGCCTGCGTGGGCGCATTCCAGACGGCCATGTCCAGATAGGTTCCGCCGCCCAGGAGCAACACCACCGTCAGCGCCATGGCTGCGAGCGGGCGCGCGTGCAGGCCGGGACCGTAAGCGATGCGGGCGCGCAGCCGCGAAAACCAGCCGGCCAGGCGCCCGGCGGGCGCGGCTTCGCGCTCTTCGCGCATCCGCGCCTCAAGCCGGGTGAGAAAGTAGGGGTTGGGCTCCGGAGTCTGCCATGCATCGAGCAGACCCATGGTGGCGCGCAGCGATTCGAGCTCGCTGCGGCAGCTCTCGCACTCGGCCACATGCGCTTGAACCTTGGCAGGCGCCGACGCGGGATCGAGCAGCATATCAGCAAGCTTCGATTCCATTCCGGTGCAATTCGAATTCATCCGCTTCATGATTCCCACCCCATTTTCCGCCGGTCGATTTCCGCTTTCTGGTTCCGCTTTCCGGTTCCATTTTCCGGTCCGGCATGTTTCCACTCAAACAAAGTCCTTCAGTTTCTCCCGCAAGGTCTGATAGGCGCGAAAGAGCAGCGACTTGGTCGCCGATTCGCTCAGCTTGAGCACCTCTCCGATCTGCCGGTAATCCATCCCCTGATACTTGTGCATCAGCACCGCCATGCGCTGGCGCTCAGGCAACGCCATCACGTGGTTGCGGATGGCGGTCATGCGCTCATCGCGCAGCAGACGCTGCTCCACCGTGGGCTCGTCGTCGGCCAGATCGGGGGTCGCGCCGGTTTCCTCGTCCGGAGCGTCCAAATAAACCGTCTGCGCCGCGCGTTCGTGCCGGGTGTCGCGCGCGTGGTTCACAGCCAGGTTGGTTGCGATCCGGTAAAGCCAGGTGGTGAACCTGGCTTCGGCCCGATAACTGTCCCTGGCACGATAGACGCGCAGGAACACCTCCTGCGCGAGCTCTTCGGCGACCGACTGATTGTGGACCATCCGGTAGAGGAAGTGAATCATCGGCCGGTGGTACTTTCCAACCAGATAGTTAAAACCGGCTTCGTCGCCTGCGGCCACGCGCAGCATGACGGCTGCATCGCCGGCCGGATCCACTTCGCCCCGAGGATTCAGACCGGACCCGGGTACCGGGTTCGGCCGAAGAGTCGAGCTCGCGGCTGAGCCCGCCACCAGGGCCGGGTTGTCCAGGACCATGGTCGCCATATCTTCAGGAACCCCATCGCGGGGGGAAGGTTGCGGCTCGTAACCGGTTTCTTCGCCGGAATTTCCACTGCTGCGGCGCTCATCGGGAGCAGCGCCTGATTCCCTGTCCGGGCGGCCGGAACGGGCGAGCCGGGCCACGGGCGAAACACCGCGTGCGCGTGGGGCAGCCGAGGGTCGGGCCGAGTCCCCGCTCTGGCGCGCGCCGGGGTGCATCTTCGCGCCGTTCGCAGGGCCGATTCCAGGGCAAAATTGGGGGCTGGAGATCGATCCCCCGATCTCGATGGCGAGAAGGGGCAGGGCGAACGGCTCAAAAGAGCCGGGCTGCCGGCGTCGAAGCCGGCTGCCGAGACGCCGAAGCCACTCGAAGACAAAGGATTTGCGCCTCGAGATGAACCTGGCTGCGCGGCTTGATTTCTTTGTCCAGAACATGCCGGGAGATTGCGCAGAGCGGGTGCGCGAAGCCCCTTGCCGGGTTTGGCCGCCACTGCCTGCTGGTGTTACTCTACCCTACGGGAAGGCCTGCCAGCGCAGTCTTTTCTTCTTTCCCTGCGGGCGGTTAGCTCAGTTGGTTAGAGCGCTTCCTTCACACGGAAGAGGTCCGGGGTTCGAGTCCCTGACCGCCCACCAAGACGAGCATAATCAAGCATTTGAGACGCCCTGTGAGATGCGGGGCGGCGAAATTGCGCGCAGATGCGCCCGGGCAGCCCTCCGCGGGGATGGCCCAGGGCGCTTCCCCAACCCAGCCAACCCTCAGCACAAGCATGATTTAGCATGGCTGCATTCCTTTTTCGGCCGGGGGCGCAGGTGGCACGTTGGCGCTGATCTTGACGCGCCCGGCACAGGAGCTTTCGCCATGCCAGAGCAGCGCCCAAGATGGCTCCCGAGCCTGCGGCCATTCAGCCGGGCGGGCGCGCTGCGCGATGTGCGCGCCGGGGTGGCGCTGGCGGCGATGAACATCCCGCAGGTGTTGGGGTACACGCGTATCGCCGGGATGCCGGTGGTGACGGGCCTTTACACGCTGCTGCTGCCCATCATGGCGTTTGCCGCGTTCGGCTGCTCGCGGTATCTGGTAGTGGCGGCCGACTCGGCGACGGCGGCGATCCTGGCTAGCGGGTTGGCGGGCATGGCGCCGGCGGCGAGTGCGCACTACGTTCTGCTTGCCGGCTACGTGGCCCTGCTGACGGCCGCGTTTCTGCTGCTGGGACGGCTGCTCAAACTGGGGTTCATCGCCGACTTTCTTTCGCAGACCGTGCTGATCGGATTCCTGACCGGCGTGGGTTTCCAGGTGGGCATTGCGGTGCTGGGCGAGACCCTTGGAGTGCAGGTCGAGTCGCGCCGGACAGTGATGCAGGCGATCGAGATCTGCCGCGAGCTGCCTCAGGTACAAGTGCCCACGCTGCTGGTTGCAACCGCGGTGCTGGCGACGGTGCTGGTCCTGCACTGGGTGACGCCCAAGATTCCCGGCCCGCTGGTGGCGGTGGTGGGCGCAACGGGAGCAAGCGCGTACTGGCATCTTTCCCAGCATGGCGTGGCCACGATCGGCGCCGTGGCGGGCGGGCTGCCGCATCTTCACTTTGCGCTGCTCTCCTGGCGGGAGATTCTGCCGCTGCTTCCCGTGGCCGCCTCCTGCGCGGTGATGATCGTGACCCAGAGCGCGGCCACGGCGCGCGTCTACGCGGTGCGCCACCACCAAGAGCTCGATGAGAACCGGGACCTGCTGGGGCTGGCCGCGGCCAACGCGGCGGCTGCGGTGAGCGGGACCTTCGTGGTAAACGGCAGCCCTACGCAGACGGCAATGGTAGAGAGCGTGGGCGGGCAAAGCCAGGTGGCGCAGGTGGCGACGGCGTGCGTGGTCGCGGGCGTGCTCCTTTTTCTCACCAGGCCGCTCGAGTACCTGCCGCAGTGCGTGCTGGGCGCGCTGGTGCTGCTGGTGGCCATTCACCTTATCGACCTGCGCGGACTGTTCGGCATTCGCCGCGAAAGCCCGGGAGAGTTTGCCGTAGCGCTGACGACCGCGCTGGTGGTCATCGTGGCGGGCGTGGAAGACGGCATCCTGGCGGCCATGGTGATGTCGCTGGTGCGCATCGTGCACCACAGCTACCACCCCTACACGGGCGTGATCGTTCCCGACGCGAGCAAGACCTGGAAGGTGATTCCGCCGGTGCGCGGAGCCGTGACCGAGCCGGGGCTGGTGCTGTATCACTTCGGCGCCTCGCTCTTCTACGCCAACGCCGGCCGCTTCGCCGAGGAGATCGTGGTGCTGGCCGGGCAGCCGCCCACGCAGGTTCGCTGGGTGATCGTGGATGCCGAGGCGATTGCCAACGTGGACTATAGCGCAGCGCGCGTGGTGCTGGAGCTCAAGGACCACCTGGAGCAGGCAGGCGTTCTGCTCGGATTCGCGCGCCTGGCGCCGAGCACGAAGGCGGATTTCGATCGCCATCATCTGAGTGCGGCGTTCGGCGCCAACCGCATCTTCGAGCGGCTGCACGATGCGCTGGAAGCGTTCGAGAGAGGGCGCGCGAGGACGGAAGCGAATCGGGCACCGGCGGGCGAGAGCGAGTGCGTTTGAGGAACTATTTTTTCCTGGCGGCGTGATACTCGCGGCGGATGTGCCCGATGTCGACCGTGGGCGCGGGATATTTCATCTTCAGCGATTCGAGATGCTCGACCACGATGCGCGCGACGGCAAGATTGCGGAACCACTTGTGATTGGCGGGGATCACGAACCAGGGCGCGTGCACGGTGCTGGTGCGTGAAAGCACGTCCTCGTAGGCTTCGACGTACATATCCCAGTAGGCGCGCTCCTTGTAATCGGCCTCGCTGATCTTCCACTGCTTGGCGGGATCGTCGAGGCGCTGCTTGAAGCGCTTCAACTGCTCTTCGGCCGAGACGTGCAGAAAAAACTTGAGCACGTGTGTGGAGTTGGCAACGAGCTCTTTCTCGAAATCGTTGATCTGCTCGTAGCGGCGCGACCAGACGGTTTTGGGAACAAGATTGTGCACGCGGACGATGAGCACATCTTCATAGTGGGAGCGGTTAAAGATGACCACCTCGCCCCTCGCGGGCGCGGCCTTGTGCGCGCGCCAGAGAAAGTCGTGCAGCAGCTCTTCCGGGGAGGGCTCTTTGAACTGGGCCACGCGGCAGCCTTGCGGATTCATGGCGCCGAGGACGTGGTTGATGACACCGTCCTTACCGCCCGTGTCCATGGATTGCAGGCAGATGAGCAGCGAGTGGCGGCGTTCGGCAAAAAGCAGGTCCTGGAGGGCGCGCAGCTTCTGCTGCTGGCGATCGGTCTCTTCCGCCGCGGCCTTGTGCGCCTTGTGATCGCCCTTGAAGGAGGGGTCGAAATCCTGGAGCCGGACCTTCGATCCGGCCGGAATTTTGAAGCGATCGACGAAGTTCATGGGAGAAGAGACGCGGCTCCGGCGCAAGCTGAGTGTATACCCGTGCCGCGGGAGCCGGGCGCGTGGCGGCGTTATTCCGGGACTGAAGCCCGTATCCGTCCGAGAGCGGCGCGAATTCGAATGCATTGACGCGCCGTTGATCCCCGCGCGCGATACTGTTGGCAGAGGGCGCGCGGCGAGCAATGGAGTCCTGAGCACGCGCTTCAGACCTCCCCTCAGACCTCCAAGGAGAAATGCGATGGAAAAGACGTTGCCGCCCGACCTGCTCAGGAAGATGGATGCGTACTGGAGGGCCGCCAACTATCTCTCCGTGGGACAGATTTATCTCTACGACAATCCGCTGCTCAAGCGCCCGCTCAAGATCGGCGACGTGAAGCACATGCTGCTGGGGCACTGGGGCACCACGCCGGGACAGAACTTCATCTACACGCACCTGAACCGGGCGATCAAGAAATACGATCTCGACATGATTTATATCTCCGGGCCGGGGCACGGCGGGCCGGCCGTGGTTGCGGGCACCTATCTCGAAGGCACGTACAGCGAGATTTATCCCGACATCAGCCAGGACGAGGATGGCCTGCGAAAGCTCTTCATCCAGTTCTCGTTTCCCGGCGGCATTCCCAGCCACGCGTCGCCGGAGACGCCGGGATCGATTCACGAAGGCGGCGAGCTGGGCTACTCGTTGAGCCACGCATTCGGGGCGGTGCTCGACAATCCCGAATTCATTGTCGCTTGCGTGGTGGGCGACGGCGAGGCCGAGACCGGGCCGCTGGCGACGGCGTGGCACTCCAATAAATTTCTTGATGCGGCGACCGACGGCGCCGTGCTGCCGATTCTGCATTTGAACGGATACAAGATCGCCAATCCCACGGTGCTGGCGCGCATCACCCACGAGGAGCTGGAGCAGCTTTTTCAGGGTTACGGATGGACGCCGTACTTTGTGGAGGGGCACGAGCCGGAAAAGATGCACGAGGCCATGGCGGCCACGCTCGACCGGGTGATCGAAGAGATCAAAACCATCCAGCGCTATGCACGCGAGCGCGGAAAGACGGAGCGCCCGCGCTGGCCCATGATCGTGCTCAACACGCCCAAAGGATGGACGGGGCCGAAGGTGGTGGATGGGAAGCCCGTCGAAGGCGCCTTCCGCTCGCACCAGGTCCCGCTTTCCGACCCTTCCACGCATCCCGAGCACCTGAAATTGCTGGAGGAGTGGCTGCGCAGCTACAAGCCGGAGGAGCTCTTCGACGAGAAGGGACGGCTGAAGGCGGAGCTGGCCGAGCTCGCGCCCAAGGGCAACTGGCGCATGGGAGCCAATCCGCATGCGAACGGCGGCATTCTGTTGCGCGACCTGCGCATGCCGGATTTCCGCGATTACGCAGCGGAGGTGAAGACGCCGGGCATTCCGGGCATTGGCGACACGCGCGTGCTGGGTCCGTTTCTGCGCGACGTGGCCAAGTTGAACCGGGAGCGGCGCAACTTCAGGATTTTCGGGCCCGACGAGACGATTTCCAACGGGCTCACTGCGGTCTTTGAGACCACGAACCGCCAGTGGGAGGCGGCGACGGAGGCCAACGACGAGTTCCTGGCGCGCGAGGGCCGCGTGGTGGAGATGCTGAGCGAGCATCAGTGCGAGGGCTGGCTGGAGGGATATCTGTTGACCGGCCGGCATGGACTGTTCAACTGCTATGAGGCTTTCATTCACATCATCGATTCCATGTTCAACCAGCACGCCAAGTGGCTGAAGGTGACGGCGGCATTGCCGTGGCGGCACCGAATCGCCTCGCTCAACTATCTGCTCGCCTCACATGTGTGGCGGCAGGATCATAACGGGTTCACCCACCAGGATCCCGGGTTCATCGATCACGTGGTGAACAAAAAGGCCGAGGTGGTGCGCGTCTATCTGCCGCCCGATGCCAACTGCCTGCTCTCGGTGATGGATCACTGCCTGCGCAGCCGCCATTACGTGAACGTGGTGGTGGCGGGCAAGCACCCCGCCCCGCAGTGGCTCACGATGGATGCCGCGGTGAAGCATTGCACGGAGGGCATCGGCATATGGCAGTGGGCGAGCAACGACCGCGGCGCCGCGCCCGACGCGGTGATGGCGTGCTGTGGCGACGTGCCCACGCTGGAGACGCTGGCCGCGGTGTCGATTCTGCGCGAGCACCTGCCCGAGCTCAAGCTGCGCGTGGTGAACGTAGTCGATCTGATGAAGCTGCAGCCGAAATCGGAGCACCCGCACGGGCTCACGGATGCGGACTTCGACGCCCTCTTCACCAAAGACAAGCCGGTGATCTTCGCGTTTCACGGGTATCCCTGGCTCATTCACCGGCTGACTTACCGGCGCGCCAACCACAACAACATTCATGTGCGCGGCTACAAGGAAGAGGGCACGATTACCACACCGTTCGACATGACGGTGATGAACGATCTCGACCGCTTTCATCTGGCCATGGACACTATCGAGCGCATTCCGCAGATTTGGGACAAAGGCGCCTACCTGAAACAGGATCTCAAGGACAAGCTGGTCGAGCACAAGCAATATATCCGCAAGAACGGCATGGACCTTCCTGAAGTGCGCAACTGGAAATGGAAGGCGAACTGAGACGGCGCGCGCGGAGTGCGCGGCCGATCAGGCCGGGTGCGGGCGCTTCGGATCAGGCGCGGACCGGTTTCCGCGAACCGTGCAAGCGGGACGCGTGCTCGAGCTTGCCGGCGAGGGTGCGCAGCTCGAGTTCCAGGGTGATGGTGTTCACCTTGCGGCCATCCACCTCGAACACCGTGAGATCGTTGTCGTAAGCGGCAGCGGCAAAATCGGAGGCTTTCCTGAGAAGAGCGATCGTCTTTTCTGTGAGGTTCTGCACGGGTTCATCCCCTCGGTTTGGGCGGCGGCTTGCGATGAGAGAGAGGGGCGCGATCGAACTGTGTCCCAGGGCGAGAGCGGCTTACGGCGTGCACGGGCGAAAAACGGTTCAGGCGGCGTAGCGCGAGTCGGAGGACCGATCGAGCGGCCGGCGGGATTCTCTCAGGAGATCTTCCACCACGGTCTTCTGCATCGCCAGAATGCAATCCTGTGCGTCGAGCACCATGTTGCGCAGGACGTTTTCAGTTGCGACTCCGATGGATAACTCAATATCCGTCAATTTAGCCAGGAGCACAGCCGTATTCATAGGGAGCCCTCTAGGCATTTCACCTGGCTACGGCCTTTGCGGTTCCTCCAGGGCGCCCGTCGCTTGTTGACTTCGGCGCTCGAGTTCCTCGGCTCCGCACCTCCGCACAGGGAGAAATGCTTTATGGAAACCAGTCTGCTCCCGCATTGACTGTCTGGATGTGATCGCGATCACCGGGAAGGATTCGGCTGCGCGTTACGCCGGTACCGGCTACTCCACCGTGCGGTAAATGGTGGCGGTGGTGGCGGCGGCAAGAATGCCCTGCACATCGGCAAAGGTGGTCTTGATCCGGCTGTTGGGCACGTAGACGATATCCTGCGGCTGCAACTGCGGCGGCGTAATCTTGCCCTTGACCATTTCGTTATACGCGAGCTCGAACTGCACGAAGGTGCCGTCGGGTTTGCGGCGGATGATGAGCACATGCTTGGTGCTGGCGATGAGGGTGGTGCCCATGGCCATGGAGATGGCCTGCGCGGCATCGAGCTTTCCGTCTTCCTGCATCAGGTAGCCGCCGGGGCGGGTGACCTGGCCGAGGACATAGACGATGCCGGCGCGGGGCACGATGACGGTGTCGCCGTCGTGCACCATGATGTTGGCGATGGAGTCGCCGTTGCTGTCGCGCTCGTAGTGGTAGGTTGTGGTTGCGACTTGCCCGTTCTCCTCGTGGCGCACTTCGACCTTTGCGCCGGCCGTCTGCGTTTCGCCGCCGGCGAAGGAGAGCACGTCGAGAAGACTATGGGGCGCCAGCATCTGCAGGCGGCCGGGACTGTTCACTTCGCCAAATACGGAAACCATGGTGGGCGCGTATTGAGTGATGTCGATCGTGACCTGCGGATACTTGAGAATCTGCGCGGATTTGAAGGAATCCTCAACGGCCTGCTGGGCCTGGGACAACGTATCTCCGGCCACGTGCACGGCGCCGATGAGAGGCATCTCGATGTTGCCGTCAGAGCCCACGCGGAATTGCCCCGAGAGATCGGGCTCGTCGAAGACCTCCGCGTCGAGCTGAAACCCGGGTTGAATCTTGAGCTTGGCGAAATCCTCGGGGACGGCCGTGATTCCCGTAGAACCGGTCTTGAGCGCGGCCGCGGCAGAAGCGGCGGCGCCGGCTGCGCCGTTGCTGCCGGCCGCAGAGCCGAATTGGGGCGTGGGCATGCTCGATTGCGCGTGCAGCAGCGCAGCAGATGCTGTGAGAGCACAGGCGAGAGCGACGCTGGCGACGGGCTTCAGACGCATTTTATGCCTCCTCACCGTAATACTTGCTATCGCCGTAGTAGCCGTAGGAATAGTAGTATTCGACGGATTTGGTATCCATGCCGTTGATGACAAAACCGAGCTTGCGCCCCGGGCTGTGCGAGAGCACTTCCACGGCGCGCTTGAGGACGGGCCGCGTGGTCTTCTGCGAGCGCAGGACCACGATGGTTCCGTCCGTCTTGGTGGAGAGAATGACGGGATCGGTGACCATGAGAATGGGAGGGCTGTCGATGATCACCAGATCGAACTGCTTCTTGGCTTCCTCGAGCAGGGCGTCGAAGCGGCGCGAATCGATGAGCTCGGCGGGGTTCGGCGGAGTGGTGCCGGAGGGAAGCAGGAAAAGATTCTTGAGGTAGTCGTGCGGCCGGACGCCCCGCGCCAGGGGAATGCCGCCGGTGAGCACCTCGCTCAGGCCGTCTGCCTTGGTGGTGCGGAACAGCGTATGCACGCTGGGCTTGCGCATGTCGGAATCGAGCAGCAGGACTTTGCGCCCGTGCTGGGCGAAGGCAACGGCGAGGTTGTAGGAGATGGTGGTCTTGCCGTCGCCGCCGAGAGGGCTGGTGATGAGCAGCACGCGCAGGGGATTGTCCGCAACCGAGAGCTGAATGGCGGTGCGCAGGGCGCGATAGGCTTCTGCCGCGGGCGCGTTGGGCTTGGTAAGCAGGAGACTCGGCTCGAGAGGGTCGACCCCTGCGGCGAGACCCGCCGCCGTTTCGCCGGGCTTGCCGCGCTCCAGATCTTCGGCGCGGATCAAGGGAATGTCGGAGAGCACGGGCAGGAGGCCAATCCTCTGCACCTCATCGGGCGTAACGATCGAGTCATCGAGATTCTCGCGCATGAAGGCGAAGGCGATGCCCAGGAACAGGCCCGCGCCCAGGCCGATGGGAGGATAGAGCCTCCAGTTGGGCGCGGTGGGCGTGGAGGTGGGACGCGCCTGATCGACGAGGTCGAGGTTGGTGGCGCTTACGCCGGCCTGGATCTGGGCCTCCTGCAGGCGCGTGAACAGCTCGTCATAGAGCTCGCGGTTTGAGAGCGCTTCACCGGCCAGCACTTCAAGCTCAATGGTGTTGTCGTTGAGCTTGTTCACCTCGGTCTGCTGGTTGCTGTAAGCCTGGCGCAGGCCGTCCTCGGTGCGTTGCGCGAGCTCGAGATCGTTCTTGGCGCGCTCATTGATGCGCTTGAGCTCTTCGGAGATGGATTTTTCGATGGCGTCGATCTGGCCCTGCAATTCCGCGAGATGGGGATTGTTGGGGCCGTACTTCGATGCGTAGTCGCCGTACTGCACGCGAATCGCGGCCTCCTGGCCGCGCAGGGCCTGGAGCACGTCGAGCCCCTGGCCCTCGTTGATCACGGTGCCGCCGCCGATCGCGGCCCCCAGCGGGCTGGTTGCGAGTCCCGCCACCACGTCAGGGCTCTGCGTCTGCGTCAGCTGATAGATGGCTGCCTTGGTGATGCGGTCGGCCTCGGCCGCAGTCAGCTCTTCGTTCAAAGCGGCGAGCTTGTCCACCGCGGGAATGTGGCCGCCGCCGCCGGAGAGCTCTCCACCGCCCCCGCCCATATTCGAGCCGCCGGAGTTCTCGCCCAGTCCCAGCATGAGCACGCTGAGGCCGGTCTTGCTTTCGTAGTCGGAGAGCTTTTGCTGCGATTCGGCCACGCGGGCTTTCAGCGAGTCGAGCTGCGTGCCCAGCCAGTCTGAGGCGCGCGCCGTGGCATTGAAGTGGGTCTCGAGGTACTCATGAATGTATTCCTCGACATACGCGTTGGCCACGTCGGCGGCGCGTTGCGGATCATGATCGGTGTACTGCACCGTGATCAGCCGCGTGTCCTCCTGGGGCTCGACCTTGAGTTTCTTTTGAATCAGGGAGAGCAGGCGCTCGCGCGTGGCCGTGGCTTGTTCGAGGGGCAGACCCTGCTCGGCCTTGATGGCATGATCCCAACCGAAGATTCCCGGCTTGTAGGCGTACACCTTGTCGAGATTCAGGCGGTGAATCACACGCAGGGTGGTGGTGTCGTTTTGCAACACCGTGGAGTGGGTGGTCAGCTCGGTCTTGAGATCGTCCTCGCCGCCCATCGTAGATGCCAGTTCCTCGAGCGACCCCATGCCCAGGCCGCTGGAATTCTGCTGGTCGACGAGCAGGGTGGCCGTGGAGGTATAGCGGTTCCGCATCAGCACGCAAACCAGACAAGCCAGGACGAGACCGCCGAGAGCCCAGATAAGGATCAGATTTCTGCGCTTGCGCAGGACAAAAATCACATTGCGCAGCGAAGCTTCTTCCGTTGTGCTCGAGCCTCCCGTTGAGAGTGGGTGAAAAGAAATTGACGACTTCGCCCGTTGCGCATCCTGGCCTGGGCGATCGGAAGGGAGACTCATTGAAACCACACTCTCCTTGGGCGTGTGAGGGCCATGTCTAGCGGATGGCGGGGGTACGGGCTATAGACCAAATGGTAACATAGGGCGCGCGCTCATTTGCCTGCTTCGAGCGCGATCGAGCATGCGGAAAACGCGCATTCAATTCTCTGTAACGCGGAGTCTGGAAGAGCGCTTTGCGGAGCGCCGCCGGGAGGCGCAGCCCGGCAGCACCACGTGCGCGCGTTTCCGGCCGAAGGGTGACGCGTGACCACGATGGCGACCCGGGATTCGCTTCCTTCCGAGCTCGGCGTGGAAGACGTCCTGGCCGCGCTCCGATTCACGCCGGGCGAGCAGGATTCCGCAGTTCCCTACACCGTAATTCGCGGCAACCATGGGCCGCGATGGCTGCTTCCCCATGACAACAGGATGGTATACGCAATCCTCAGGGAATGGCGTCCCTACGGGCTGGCAACGCACATTTTCTGGCGCGGGCTGCGCACCGCCGCGCGCCTGGGCGTGCTGCCGCTGATGCCGGGAACCACGCAAACCCGCATGCCGCGCGCGACCGCCACGCACCTTCTCCGCTGTTTCGGTTTTGAAGGCGATGCCGGGCCACCGGTCATCCTCGTCGGCAACACCCAGGCGACGCGCAAGCTGCTGGTTTTTCTTGAGGCCGCGGAATGCGGGAACGTCGTGATCAAGATCCCGCTCACGCCGCGGGCGCGCGCCAGCCTGGGCAACGAAACCGAGATGCTGAAGAGGCTGAACGGCGAGCATGGAGCCCCCCGCCTGCTGGGTTACCACTTGGATACTGGGGCGGCCATGCAGCAATATCTCTCCGGTCGAATGGGATCGCGCCGCCTGCAGCCGGATTATCTCCGGCTCCTCATCGGTCTTGCCCGCCGCGGCGAGACGGTGACGCTGCGCGCGCGGGCGGCGGAATTGCGGGAACGGCTGGACAAACACGGCGCGGAGATTCCCAAGGCTTGGCGTCAACCCGCTTCAAGCCGCGGCGCGTCCGGCGATTGGCAGACGCCAATCGAGCGCGCACTTCGGCTGCTCGACGACGATACGGAGCTTCCCGCGACGCTGGTGCACGGCGACTTTGCGCCCTGGAACATTCGCGATCTGCGCGATGGCCGTTGCGCGCTGATCGATTGGGAGTCGGCCCAGTGGACGGCCCTGCCGATGCACGACCTTTGCCACTTCTTTTGCATGCAATCCCAGCTGTTCGCACCGCAGGCGCTGTTCTCCGATGCGCTGGAGCGCGACGGCGCGTGGCGCCGTTACGGCGACGCGCTCGGAATCGATTGGAGATTGTTCCGGCCGCTGGTGGCGGCGTTTCTGCTCGAATCGCTGGCGCGCGCGCTGGAGTGGAACGTCGAGGAGCCTGCCGCGTATTACCTGGGGCAGCTCAAACGGTTTCTGCAGAAAGACCGATAGACCGCCGCGCGAGGATGGCGCGGGATTATTGCCGGGAGCCGGATCTACTGCGGCTGACGGCGGCCGGAGCCGGCCTCGAGCATCTCCGCGAGCACGTGATAGAGGAAGATGCTGTTGTAGACGAGATAGCGGCGCCAAAGGCGGCGCGGCTCCTGGCAGAGACGGAAGAGCCATTCCAGGCCCAGGCTGCGCAGCGGCGCGGGCGCACGGCCTTTGGCGCCGGCGGCGATGTCGAGGGCGAGGCCCACGGCCAGGAGCACGGGCGCGTCGAGCCGGGAACGGAACTCGTCGATCCAGAGCTCCTGCTTTGGGCAGCCCAGCGATACCCACACCACATGGGGCCGGGCGGCGTTGATGGTGCGGGCGATCTCATCTTTTTCGTCTGCCGAGAGTGCCCGGAATGGAGGCGAAAAAGTTCCGGCGATCTGCACGCCGGGATGAATGCGCTGCAGCTCCGCGGCAGCTTTCTCGGCGATGCCTTCCGCGCCGCCGTAAAAGTAATGGCGCAGGTTCATGTCCGCGGTGGCCGCGCAGAAGGCAGGGAGAAAATCAGGACCGCAGACGCGCTCGACCGGGGCGGCTGCGCGGCGCCGGCCGTACCAGACCAGCGGCATACCGTCCGGGCAGTTCATGTCCGTCCTCGCAAGCAAGCGAACCATGCCGGGATTGCGAATGCCTTCCACCAGCATGTGGACGGTAGCGAAGGTGACGGTGCGGCCACGGTCTCCGTTCTCGATCCAGGAGCGGACCCTGGCAATGGCCGAGGACAGGTTGGTGGCGGCAACCGGAACGCCGAGAAGCGCGAAGTTGGACCCTTCCAACCTTTTCGATTCGAGAGGACGAGAGATGGCTTCTGAAGCGCTCATCGCCTGGGAAGAATTTCTCCTCGGTAAGTCCTTGAAAGAAAGGGGAACGACGCGTGCCGTGCATTCAGAACGAAGGTTGCTGACTGCGGGTTCGAATGCTTTACAGTTAAATGACATTAACATGTGGTTACTCATCGCGCAACAGTTTCCCCGTACAACTTTTGTATTTCTGTGTTCTTTCTCATCGACAATAAATAAGTGAGAAAAGACCAATCTCCATAGCGACGGGCAAACGCCGCGCGATGTGCGGATTGGCTGGGGCTTGAGCAGGCCGCAGCCGGTGCCGATGGCTATCCCGAGTTCCCTGCCCCGCTCCTTTATCCTCTTTCCAGCGCGATGAGAGTCCTTCTCCTGCACAATCGCTATCGCATCGCCGGCGGCGAAGAGGCCGCAGTTGAAGGCGAGCGCGCGCTGCTGCGCGCGGCGCCCGGCATCGCCGTGGACCTTCTCGAAGTAAGCAATGAGGAGATTGCGAGCACTGCGCAAACCATCAGGACGGCTCTCCTCACACCGTATTCGCCCGCAGGAAGGCGGCTGGCCGCCGAACGCATCCGCGCCTTCCGGCCGGACGTGGTGCACGTGCACAACTTCTTCCCGTCGCTCTCGCCTTCGGTGTATGACGCCTGCCGCAGCGCGGGCGTGGCCGTGGTGCAGACGCTGCACAATTACCGGCTGGTATGCGCCAACGGGCTGCTTTTCCGGGACGGCCAGGCGTGCACTGAATGCCTGGGACGGACCTGGGGATTGCCCGCCGTCCGGCATGGTTGCTATCGCGGGAGCCGCGTGGGATCGGCCGCCGTGGCGGCGATGATCGGGGTGCATCGCGTGCGAGAGACCTGGGCGGGGCGCGTGGACCGCTTTATTGCGCTGACTGAGTTTGCGCGCCGGCTGTTTCGAGAGCGCGCGGGGATTCCCGAGGAAAAAATCGTGGTGAAACCGAATGCCGCGCCCGATGCGGGCGAAGGCGATGGAGCCGGCGGCTACGCACTGTACGTGGGCCGGCTTTCGCCGGAGAAAGGAATTGGTTCGCTGCTCGAGGCCGCGGCCAGGGGATTGGGCATGCCGCTGGTGTTGGCCGGCGACGGGCCGCTGCAGCCGCAGGTGGAAGCCGCGCAGAGCCAGGGCAGGCTGCAGTACGTGGGCCGGCAGGACGCCGAAGGCGTGCGGCAACTGATGTGCAGAGCGCGGCTGCTCCTTATTCCGTCCGTGTGCTTTGAGGGACAGCCTCTGGTGGTGGCGGAGGCGTTCAGCGCGGGGCTTCCCATTGCCGCCAGCCGCATCGGCTCGCTGGAGACGCTGATCGACGAGGAGGGGAACGGGTTGTTGTTCGAGCCGGGGAAACCTGAAGCGCTCGCCCAAACGGTACGCCGGTTTGCCGCGGAGAGCGGGAGAGAGCCGGCCCTGCGGCGCCGCGCGCGCGCGACGTACGAGGCGCTTTACCGGCCCGACGCGAACCTGAAGATGCTGCTCGCGATCTACGAACAGGCGCGGGCGCAGGCAGCGGGGACGGCTTAGACTGGATAAATGGCGCTCGTGTTTACAACTTCGTATATCGAAGACACACGCACCCTTTTTCGCCAGGCGAAGGGCCTGGCCGACCGCGCCATGGCGCAGGTAAGCGACGCGCAGCTTTTTCTCGCGCTCGGCGATGAAGAAAATTCGATTGCCATCGTGGTCAAACACCTGGCCGGCAACCTGCGCTCGCGGTGGACGGATTTTTTGATCACGGACGGCGAGAAACCGGATCGCAACCGGGACGGCGAGTTTGCGGATCCGGCCGCGTCACGCACAGCCTTACTCGAAGACTGGGAGCGGGGATGGGCGGCGCTCTTCGGCACGCTCGATGCGCTGAGCGAGGTTGATCTTGCGCGCACGGTGCGCATCCGCGGCGAGGCGCACAGCGTGCTGCAGGCCATCAACCGCGCCTACGGGCACTGCGCCTACCACGTGGGGCAGATTGTGCTGCTGGCCAAGCACTATGCCGGCGAGCGCTGGCAGGCGCTGACCATTCCGCGCAACAAGTCGGTGGAGTTCAACCGCAAGGTTGCGGCGGGCGAGGCGAGCCAGCGGTAGGCGCGGCGGCGTCTCAATTTGGTTTCTGCCCTCTTGGTTGGATTTCTGTCCATGCCATGACTTCCTTGAAACAACCGTCGCAGAGCACGTCGCATTCTTCCACTGGGACGTCGCCCCAAAGTTCCTGTCGCTCTTGATCGGCTTCGGCGTCACTGCGAACCTTGTCGAAAGTGCGTTTGCAGCGAGCGCATGTAAATTGTTCGGCCATTTTTCCCCGCATCGGTCTGGCAGCCCCGCAGCATCCTCATCGCTCCGCATGTGGTTAGAGATTTCGGCCGCGATGGCAGGCGTGATCCTCAGCCTCTTTGGAATCCGGGCGAATTCTAGCGGATGAGGTATCGTGCACCCTAAGAAACGGCGACCGAGCGTCGATTCAGCAGCTACGTTACAATCGAAAATGGGCTCAAGGCCGATATTTTGCGTATTTTGACGCAAACATAGCAAGGAGTTTTCCGTCTATGGCGATTCCCGCCACACAAATGCGTCCGGGCATGATCATCAAGCACAACGACGTGCTGCACCTCGTCTTCAAGGTGGAGCACAGAACGCCCGGCAACCTGCGCGCTTTTATCCAGGCCAAGCTGAGGAACCTGAAATCCGGAGCCATGTTCGAGCACCGTTTCCGCTCCGGCGACGCCATCGAGAAAGTGGTCGTGGACGAAATTCCGATGGAGTTTCTCTATAACGACGGCGACGATTACTACTTCATGAATCCCCAGGACTATGAGCAGACGGTGCTCAAGGCGGCGACGCTGGGCGATGCGGTCGAGTACCTGACGGCGAACCTGCAGATCCGCGTGAGCTACTTCGACGGGCAGCCGGTGGGCATCGAGCTGCCACAGACCGTCGATCTCGAGGTGGTGGAGACGGAGCCGGGCCTGAAGTCGGCGACGGCCTCGAGCGTGACCAAGCCGGCTACGCTGGAGACGGGGCTGGTGGTGCAGGTGCCTCCGTTCATTAACGCGGGCGAAAAGATACGTGTGGACACGAGCGAGGGCGCCTATCTGAGCCGCGCCTGAGAAAGGAATTGCAATGGAGAGACGCGGCGCCTTTGTGGCGCCGTTTCTCTTTGCGCGAAAGATTCATGCCACGCCGCTTGACCGGCTTTCGGCCTGTCCGGTGTTCGGAGGTGGATTGCGCAAGGTCCGCCCAGCCTCGACGGCAAAATCAGCGGCATGGTCAACTTCATGGCCATCCACGAGACGTATCACCTCGGCCAGGCCTCCTATCTGCGCAGCTGGCTGGGGCACAAGGGG
>JASHTS010000107.1 GCA_030040425.1 Acidobacteriaceae bacterium
GCATCGCCTACGATGCCGAGAATCTTAGGATTGTGAGGACTTACCCCGCAGGCCTCAGCCGTGAACCCCAATATACATTTCTCAATGTCGACCCTCCCCCAACCAGGGAGGAGAACGAGAGCCACTCGCGTCCCGATGCAGGCGAGCTTGACCTTGAGTGAGCAGAAAGTCAGAGTTTTCGCTCGGAATTGCATGACCCGCGGAACCGAGCGGCGCGGAAAAATAGAGGCTCGCGTAGGTTAGCCCGTAAAGGCAAACAAAATTGAGCATCCTGAGTTCGCCAGTGAAGGGCCTGGCGCGCACGACGCCGAAAAACCTCCTCCCGTTTTGCAGATCATTTCCCCAAGAATCGCTATCCTGTTTGTGGCCGCATGAATCCAGCACCCGAGCCAATCGCCCTAAGTTGTTGATGCAGACGAATCTGTGCCCAAACCCTTGCGGCAGAGGAATTTGCGGGCAAACACTTCGCCGATCTTATTAAATATCAGGAATTTGCACCCGGAATACCCCGGGGGTACCCCCCCCACAAGCCCCGCTTCGCCCCGAGCCCGACAACGGGCCGACTGGAAAATTCGTGGAGTCACGGCAACTTCGGTTCGACCGGTTTGCTCCGGTCAACAAAAATGTGTACCATCGATCAGCCGTGAAGAGCTCGGAATTCAAGCGGTTGGCTCGCGAAACAGGGCGTGACCTTCGGCACGCAGGAGGGCAGCCATCTCAAGGTTTTCTTTGGCGGAAAGCAGTCAGTTCTTCCGATGCACGGCAAGGATCTTCCCAAGGGGCTGGTCGAAGACATCAAGAAACAGCTTGGCCTCAAACGACAGGGGTGAAATTCATGCAAGGCTACCCGGCAAGGCTTTACAAAGACGGCAAATTCATCACGGTCAGCTTCCCCGATATCCCTGAGGCGCACACCTTTGGCAACAACCGCGTCCATGCTTTGGCCATGGCCAAGGAAGCTCTCGAGCTCGCCATGGAATTCTACTTCGACGATATGCGTCCCGTTCCCATGCCGTCGAAGCCCAGGCGCGGCCAGGCGGTGGTGGAGCTCGCGCCCAGCGTGGCGGCAAAGGTTCTTCTACTCAACGAAATGCTGCGCCAGAAGGTGCGCCCCATCGATCTGGCGCGCCGCCTCGGAACCACCAAACAGGAAGTCAATCGCCTCACCAATCTTCGCCATCCCACCAAGATCGATCGCATCGATCAGGCTCTCAGGGCTCTCGGCAAGCGCCTCTTTGTCGAGGCGGCGTAACGCCATCGCCCGCTCAGGCCGTATCATCCTTGAGAACAACTCTCATGCGATCAGGATTGCGCCAAGCCCTGCCGGATTTGAGCCAGTGGAAGACCACGCCGCGCTGGTCCATCACGGTTTTCCTTCTCGCCGTCTTCTTCACCATCTCGAGCTTCGGATTCGTATTCGACGGCATGGGTATGGGTCGCCAGCGCAAGCTGGCCCTGGCTCTGTCCGTCCTGATCATCGGGCTGTTCGCCATTTTGTACGCAACCTCGAGCATCATTCTTCGCAAGCGCTCCTGGATCGCGTTCGTGCCCCTGCTCTTTCTCGAGAACATTTGCATGAACCTGCTCTATGCGTGGCTCCCCGGCGCCCCGCCGCTTACCCGTCTTGAGCCGGCCCAGTTCATCCGCTTTCACCACCGCCTTATCTTTGACGGTCTCGCGGTTATCGTCACGATCGTTCTGGGCTACACCGGCCTGGTTGTGGTCTCGATTACCGAGGCAAAGCGTCGCATCCGGCTTGAGCTCGATAAAGTCGGGATGGAAACTGAACTCGCGGCTGCCCGCGAGATTCAGCGGCTCATGGTGCCCGAAGAGCCGCCGCAGGTTCCCGGCTATGCCATCGAAAGCATCTACCGCCCCGCCGCGCAGGTGGGCGGCGATTTTTTTGAGGTCCTTCCGCTCGACGGCAGCCAGACCCTGGTCGTCATCGGCGATGTCAGCGGCAAAGGCATCGGCGCGGCCATGATCGTTTCCATGCTCATCGGCATGCTGCGCACCATCGGCCGGGCAGATCGCGGTCGTACAGGCCGCAACCCCGCGCAGATTCTCGCCGAACTCAATACCGGACTCCTCGAGAGCAAGCGCGGCGGGTTCGTCACCTGTCTGGCGGCGCTTCTCCATCCCTCCGGGAGCGTAGCCCTTGCCAATGCGGGCCATCTGCCCGTATGGCTCAACGGCGCCGAAGTGGCCTTTGCCGGCTCGCTGCCCCTCGGCCTGGTGACCGCCGCCGCGCCGGAGCAGACCGCGCTCGACATGCGGCCGGGCGATCGCCTCACCCTGATCACCGACGGCGTGATCGAAGCCCGCAATGCGCAGGGCACTCTGTTCGGATTCGATCGCACCCAGGCTCTCCTGCGCCGGAATGCAATGCCGCTCGCGCTGGCCGAGGCCGCCATGCAGCACGGACAGGATGACGACCTGACCGTGATTTCCATCCTCCGCACCGCCTGAGGAAAAAGCCGCTGGATGTCTCGGCACCTGCCCTCAGCCCGCAAAAAGGGTCCGGATCTTCTGGCCGGGAAGGCCAACCCCCTTTCCGTCCATTCGAGCTCATGCGACCCTCACCAGGGTCACGTCATAGACCTTTTGTCCCGTCCAAGACCTGCTGATCGACCCTGAAGTCCAGTGGCCCGTAGGTCTAACGTACCTGCAACTAAAGAATTTTCGCTGGCAATCCGATAACTCCAGTGGTAACTTGCCGATATGACCTTCGAGACGTGCACTTCAGTAACCGGCTTGGTCGATCCCTCGACTGTCACCGGGGTGTGCGCCTTCTGCGGTCATGTCCTGAGTGGCAAGATCAGTCATCTGGATGACAAAGCCGCCTGCGATGAGTGTGTTGCGCAGGCCGCCAAGGACTTTCTCGACGACCGCGTGCTGCTCACCCGCGGCCTGATCCTGGGCGGAGTGGCGGCGGTGGTCTACTTCGTGATCCTCGCCTGCCTCGACGTGCTGCTCGACGGGGTGCGCGGGCCGAGCTTTATGACCCTCCCGGTGGGATACATTGTGGGCCGCGCCTTCGCCATCGGTTCCAAAGGCGCCTCCGGCATCAAGTTCCGGCTGACGCCGGTGGTGATCAGTTATCTCGCCGTGGCGCTGGCCGCCATTCCGGTGCTTATCATGCACGCCGTGGAGAACACCTCCAACAGCGCCATCTGGCTGGACTATGTGCTGGTCAAGCTGCCGCTCTGGGCCGCCGCCTCGCCCTTCATCGTGGAAAAGGGCCGTGGGATGCTGGGCATGCTCAGCCTGGTCTTTCTCGGCATCGGTCTCCTTATCGCCTGGAGAGAGGCGGGAACCGTTCCCAAGCGCAAAGCCATCATCTGAGCCCTCAAGCCCTCGCAAGCGTGTTGCCCCATCCTTGCGCCGGCCATGCGCAATGGCGGAGCGGTGCGCTCCTCACGCTCTCTTCGCCCGCTCCCTCGCGCCGATCATCTGCACGGCGCGCAATGCGCTCAGCGCAGCGCCCTCCTGCCAGGCGCGCACATGGCTCACGTGCTCGCCCACAAAATAGATGGGCCCGTCGGGCTGGAGCAGCAGCTCGTAGCCGGGATCGACGCGGTCGTCCTCCCAGGCGCTCTGGTCCGGGCCATACGAGTCGATCCACGATCCTTCATTGAAGGGAACGCGAATCCAGGGCACGAAGACCGGATGCTCGAGTTCCTTTCCGTATCCCGGATGCAGCCGCTCGATGGTCTGCCGCGAGGCCGCGAACTTCTCGCTCAGGCTCAGCCGGGCAAAGGTGCTCTCCGTCTCGAAGCCGTAGCCGCTCACCAGTACGCCCCGCTCTGAAAACAAGCCTCCCGACGGCAGCCACGCCAGGTTCGGTCCCGTGGCCACAAACTCGAGGCCGCCGTAGATGTTCAGGTCCTGCTCCCAGAAGCGCCGGCTCTCCCACGCAATCTTGTAGGCGTTGCCGTAGGTGCACTCGGCAATCACTTTCTGGTAGGGCTGGCTGAAGTCGTTCGCCACTTTGCGCAGCATCACCAGCGGCAGGCTGCAGAGGCAGTAGTCCGCCTCGTGCGATCTTTCTTCGCTGCCCTGCGCGTACACCACGCGCACGCCGCTGGCCGTTTTGCGAATCTCCTTCACCTCGGCGCCATAGCGCAGGGCATCGCCAACGGCTGCGGCGAGCGCGTAGGGGATGCGGTCCATGCCGCCCACCGGCTGGAACATGGTGGCCTGCATGTCGAAGATCTCTTCAAAGAGAATGGCGCGCCAGAAATTCTCGTCGAGAAGGGTGTGCATATCGATGGGTTTGCGCAGCACGCCCACCTGGTCGCCGGCGCCGGGCAGCTGGGTGTAGCCGGAGCGCTCGCTGCCGGTGAATTTCCCGGCGCGGTCGAGCGGCCCATAAATGCGCAGAAAGCTGAGCATGCGGTCGCGGTCCTGAGCGGTCAAATCCGCGTTCAGCGCGCCCCGGCGGATGCACTTGGCCAGCAGCTCGCTCACGTGGCCGCGGGCGTCGTTCACCACCTGCCGCTGCTCCACCGGCCGGCCGCCGTTGGCCGTATCGTTTTCGAGCCGCGTCGACCGGTTGGTGTTGATCTCCACTTCCATGGCGACGCCGAGCTTGCGGCAGTAGCCCAGCAT
>JASHTS010000108.1 GCA_030040425.1 Acidobacteriaceae bacterium
TACAAGCTGCGGTTGCCACCGAAGACAAGGCGCCGTAAACGCCCGAGCCGTAAGCAGGCGCACATGCGCTGCGACGGGAAGTTCGCGGCGTTTTCAGTTCAGATTGAGGTTCAGATGGCGGCGGGAGGGCCGCGTCCCGCGTGAGTGGTAGGGGGCTGGAAGGGAACCGCGGTGGGCCGCACCATTGGCGCAAACGCAAGCTCGGGTGGCGCGGGCAAGAGGGTGACTGCGCTGGCAAGGGCCGGGGCCGGAACCACCAGCAGAGCCGCGGGGCCGGGGTAGTAAGGGCAGGTGAGCGGCGTGGTAACGATGGGGGCCGACCCGTTCCGGGCCTGTTCCATCATCCGCGCCATCTGCATGGCCATGGCGCAGTGGTGTGCGCCATGCCGCCGGCAACAGGGCGGCAGGTTGGCATCCTCGCCTGCATCGAGTGCAGACGAAAGGGGCCACAGTCCGAAGAACAGGACGAGGAAAATGGAGAAGCCGCGCCGCATCCTGTGTCTCATAGTACACGAGGTTGATGGCAAAGCATTTGCAATTTCTTGGTTCTGCGTGTATGCTTACTCCCATGGATGCGATGATCTGTTGTCGCTGCTGTATGCCCCGCCGGGCACGCAGTTGACGTGGGTCTGACCGATCGCCAAGCAGAATCCGACGTTTTCTTGAGTGCCCGCGAAGCAGCCCACGCTGCCGCGGGTTTTCTATTTTCGGCTAAGGAAAAAGGAGCCCATGAGCGAAGCTCTTCCCCAAAAGGAAACGAAAGCCCAGAGGATGGAGCGCCTGAAGCGCGAGAAGAATCCCTGGCAAGCCTTCGACGAGGTGCGCGGTTTCGCCCGTGCGGGCCGCTCCAGTGTGACGCCGGAGTGGGCCTCGGCCTATTTCAAATGGTGGGGCGTTTACACGCAGGGCGACGGCGTGGGCGCCGTGGGCGGCAAAGGCGGCGAGGGCCTGGCCAGCCCATTTTTCATGCTGCGCATCGGCATCCCCAACGGCATCGTCTCCGCCAGCCAGCTGCGCACCATCGGCCGCATCGCGCGCGAGCACGCGCGCAATCTGGCCGACATCACCGTGCGCCAGAACATCCAGCTCCACTGGCTCACCATCGAATCGCTACCGGAAGTTGTGGACGCGCTCGACAGGATCGGCCTCTCGCCCAAAGGCGCCTGCGGCGACGTGGTGCGCAACGTGACCGGATGCCCGCTCGCCGGTGTAGCCGCCGACGAGCTGCTTGACGCCTCGCCCCTCGCCTTCGCCATCGCTGCGGAACTCAAGGGCAATCCTGATTTCGTCAACCTGCCGCGCAAGTTCAAAATCTCCGCCAGCGGCTGCCGCTCCTGGTGCAATTATCCCGAGATCAACGACGTGGCTCTGACCGCCGTCCGGCGCGGCGACGAAGTGGGTTACACGCTGCGCGTGGGCGGAGGTCTCTCGAGCGAGCCGCATCTTGCCGTTGCTCTTGACGCCTTTGTGCGCCTGGAAGAGGCCGTCCGCGTGATCCGCGGTGTGACCGAGATCTTCCGCGATCAGCAGGTGCTGCGCGAGAACCGCGAGCGCGCGCGGCTAAAGTATCTCTTCCTGCGCGAGGGTTGGACCGCCGAGAGCTTTCTCGAGGAATTGAATCGGCGCATCGGCTACAAGCTGGAGCCGGGCGTGCCCGAAGAAATTCCCGACGAAGCATTGCGCGATCACGCGGGCATTCATCCGCAGCGCCAGGAAGGCCTTTACTATGTCGGCGCTTCCGTGCTGCGCGGCCGGCTCAACGGCGAGCAGCTCGAGGCCGCCGCCGAACTCGCCGAGCGTTTCGGCAGCGGCTCGTTGCGCCTCACCATCTCGCAGAACCTGGTCTTCGTCGGTGTGCCCAAGTCCCGGACCGCCGAGCTCGCACGGGAACTTGGCCAGATCGGCCTGCACGTCGACGGCTCGCCGTTCTGGCGCGGCGCCGTTGCCTGCACCGGGACGGAGTTCTGCAAGCTGGCCATCACGGAGACCAAGGGCTTTACGCGCTGGCTCGTCGACGAGCTCGAGGAGCGGCTGCCACAATTCGATCAGCAGCTCAAATTGAATGTCACCGGCTGCCCCAACGGCTGCGGCCAGCACTGGATCGCCGACATCGGTCTTGAAGGCAAAAAGATCAAGCACGAGGGCAAGCTGACGGATGCGTTTTATTTCTGCCTGGGCGGCGCAGTAGGCGAATATGCGGGCGTGGCGCGGCCGGTGGGCTATCGCTGCCCGGCGCCGCTGGTGCCGGAAGCCATCGAGCGGCTGCTGCGGCACTATCTCGCTTTCCGCGGGCCGGGAGAAAATCTGCGCGCGTGGTTCGCGCGGCACAGCAATGATGAGTTGCGCGCGCAGCTCGCCGGCGAAATGCTGGAAGCCGTCGAACGCGATCTGCCCACCGCGCCCGTGCCGCACGGCGTGGGGGAGTGAGAAGAGCAGGGAATAGGAAGTAGGGAACAAGGAACAAGGAACGAGGGAACAGGGAGTTTTCAATAGGGAGTCGGATCACTGATCTCTGACCACTGATCATCGACCACTCTTCATTGACCACTGACTTATGAGCTTACTGCCGATATTTCTGAAACTCGATGGCCGGCCCGGGTTGCTGGTGGGCGCGGGCGCGGTGGCGCTCGAGAAGATCGGCACGCTGCTGCCCACCGGGTTGCGTCTCCGCGTGGTTGCGCCGC
>JASHTS010000109.1 GCA_030040425.1 Acidobacteriaceae bacterium
CTGCTGTTGCCCGTGGACTTTCTCTCCTCGCCGAACCTCGAGAAGCTGCGCCAGGAGCAGCAGCAGGTTTCTCCCGCGCCGCCCAGCGTGCTGCCGCTCACCATTCCCGCCGGCGACCGCTCGTGGAAGATCGAGTCGGTGGGACTCGACTCCTCTCTCGATCAGCCCGACCTCGGCGTGGCGTATGACTCGACGGGGGTGACCGATCCGGCGGCTCTGCGCACAGAGGCAACCGCGGTGATGAGCGCCTTCCTGAAGGCGCAACCGGGCATTCGCGCCAACTTTCATGGCCTCTGGGCTTACGCCGTAAAGAACGGCCAGCGCACGCCGGTGATGGAGCTGCCGATGGCGCAGATACCGCAGTAAGGCAGGGACTGAGGGAGCGGGCGACATGGGCCGTTCGCCTCGGATAGACCGCAGCGGCAGCTTCGATTGATTTGGACATATCAAGGACAGGAACGGCGATCGCAAAATGTCCTTAATTAGCGACATCAAGAGGGACATAGCTGCGGCTAAGAAGCTGCACTTACCGCGACGCGGAATTTTGTGGATGATCATTGGCACGTTGCCAATTTTTTGGCTCTTCGATCATTTCGGGAAGCTCAGCATGGCATTGCCTGTGCTGAACTGCATCGGAGTATTTGGATTCCTCATTGCTCTGAAGTGAAAGCTGAGGCGGCGTCTGGTTTTGGGCTGTCTTGATCTTCATTGCCGCGCTTCATATTCCGCTGCTTTTGTTAATTCCGTGGACCAATTAATGGGTTCCGGCACTCGCGATTGGCGCAATCGACTCGGCGGATTTTTGCGCGATACTCTGGATTCTTGACGCCGTAGCCAAACTCATAGATGGGCCGCAGGCTCCGGGGCGCGGGGCGCTGAAACGAACCCCTTGATTTCAACAATGGAAAGGCGCGAGGCATTGTCAGCAATCATTGATTTGCGTTCCGATACGGTGACGCGGCCCACGCCGGCGATGCGCGCGGCGATGGCTGCGGCCGAAGTGGGCGACGACGTCTACGGCGAGGACCCCACGGTCAACCTGCTGGAGCGGCGCGCGGCGGAGCTTTTCGGCCGCGAGGCGGCGCTGTTTGTGCCCACGGGCACCATGGGCAACCAGATCGCGATCCGGCTGCACACGCAGCCCGGACAGGAAGTGATTGCCGAGGCGCGCGCACATATTCTCGACTGGGAGATGGCGTCGACGGCCGTCTTTTCCGGATGCCTGATCCGCGCTGTGCCTGCCGAGGGCGGCATTCTCACCTGGAAGCACATCGAGCCAGTCATTCAGCCGTGGGGCAGCTTCCGCGCGGCGACGGGGCTGATCGAGATTGAAAACACCGCTAATCTCGCTGGCGGGACCTGCACCGGAGTGGAAGTTCTGGAGGAGATCTGGAACGGGGCGAGAGGGCGCAAACTGCCCACGCATCTGGATGGCGCGCGCATCTTCAACGCGGCGGTGGCGCTGGGCGTGGGCGTGCGGGCGCTGACCCACGGGTTCGACACGGTGATGTTCTGCCTCTCAAAAGGATTAGGCGCTCCTGTTGGTTCGTTGCTGGTGGGCTCGGCGGAGCTGATGAAGCGCGCGCGCATTTTCCGGAAAGCCTTAGGCGGCGGGATGCGCCAGGCCGGCTTGCTCGCCGCGGCGGGCCTGGTCGCGCTCGAAGAAGGACCGAAGCGGTTACATGAGGATCACGCCAACGCGCGGCTGCTGGCCGAGGCGCTGGCGCACATGGAAGGCGTGGCCATCGATCTGGATGCTGTCGAGACCAACATCGTGATCTTCCGTCTGGCGGCTGGCTCGGGCGCGCCAGCGCTTGCTGCAAGACTCAAAGGACGCGGCGTGCTAACGAATGCCGTGGGTGCGGATGCGATTCGCCTGGTGACGCATCGTGACGTAGGCCGGAAGGATTGCATCGATGCGGCCGAGGCGTTGACCGAGGAGATCGAAGCGCAAATGAAAACGGCCAGCTTGCCATAAGCCGGCCGTGAAGGGTCGTGCTATTCCAGATCCCAGTAATGAGAGCCTGCGAGACCCGCTCTTCGCGTCTGGTGTCGTCCTGGTTCTTCTCACAGATCGTAGTAGAGGAAGAACTCGTAAGGCACGGGGCGCAGGTTCACGGGAGCGAGCTCCTTCTCGCGCTTGTAGCTGATCCAGGTTTCGATCAGGTCCGGGGTGAAGACGTCGCCCTGCAACAGGAAGTCATGGTCCTTTTCGAGGGCGTTGAGCACCTCACCCAGAGATCCGGGAGTGCTCTTGATCTTCCTGGCTTCTGCGGGCTCGAGTTCGTAGAGATCCTTGTCGAGCGGCTCGCCGGGATCGATCTTGTTCTGAATGCCGTCGAGACCGGCCATAAGCAGGGCCGGGAAGCAGAGATAGGGATTGGTGGAGGGATCGGGGCAGCGAAACTCAATGCGCTTGGATTTGGGGCTGGTGGAGTAGACGGGAATGCGGCAGGCCGCGGAGCGATTGCGCTTGGAGTAGGCCAGGTTGACCGGCGCTTCGTAGCCCGGAACCAGGCGGCGATACGAGTTCGTGGTGGGCGCGGCGATGGCCAGCAGCGCCGGCGCGTGCTTGAGCAAACCGCCGATGTAGTACTTCGCGGTCTGGCTGAGCAGCGCGTAGCCTTTCTTGTCAAAGAAGACGTTGGTGTCGCCCTTCCACAGGCTCTGGTGCACGTGCATGCCTGAGCCGTTGTCACCGAAGAGCGGCTTGGGCATGAAGGTTGCCGTCATGCCGTGTTTCTTGGCGATCATGCGGATGACATACTTGTAGTTGAGAAGATTGTCGGCCATCTTGGTGAGCGTGCTGAAGCGCATATCGATCTCGCACTGGCCGGCGGTTCCCACTTCGTGGTGATGCACTTCGACGGGCACGCCCATGCCGCGCAGAGCGATGATGATCTCCGAGCGGAGATCCTGCAGCGTGTCCGAGGGCGGAACCGGGAAATAGCCTTCCTTGTGGCGCAGCTTATAGCCGAGGTTCGGCCCTTCGTCGCTGCCGGTGTTCCAGATGCCTTCTTCCGAATCCACAAAGTAGGAGCCCGTGTTCGCGGCCTGGTGATAGCGCACGTTGTTGAAGACGTAGAACTCGGCCTCCGGGCCCCAGTAGCTGATGTCGGCGATACCGGTTTTTTTCAGGTACGCTTCCGCCTTTTGCGCCACGTGGCGCGGATCGCGAGTGTACGGCTTGCGGCTGATGGGATCGATTACGTTGCAGATGATATTCATCGTGGGAACAGAAAGAACCGGATCTACCACGGCGGTCTCTGCGTCCGCCACCAGCAGCATGTCGCTCTCGTGAATCTGCTGGAATCCGCGAATGCTTGACCCATCGAAGCCGATGCCATCGCTGAACAGGTCGTCGTCAAGGTCTTCCACCGGTAGAGAAAAATGCTGCCACATGCCGGGAAGATCGATGAAGCGCAGATCGACGATTTTGATTCCCGCATCCTTGGCAAGCTTTTTCACGTCATTGGGCGTGCGTGGCATGGTGCTTCTCCTTTCTAGCTGAGGTTGCGCGTGACGGATTGTGACTTCGGCGAGAGGCGAAGCGCGACGGGGCAGCGCTCTACGGAGAAAGATGGCGTCCGAGGATTGCACTGGAAATCGCCTCGAATCGCCGCTCGCCAGTAAGACTTGCAGGTTGTGTTCGCGGAGTTTGCGGGCCGCGGCCCGGTTGATGGAATCGGCCTGGGTTGAGAGATTGCGCGCTTCAAGGGGTGCAAGGAGAGCAAATCCGGCACGCGGCTCCAATACACTCTTTCGGCGGCCCCGGAAAATCGGCAGGAGATCTTCCAGAGAAATCTATCACCGCCGCCGGAAGCACAGCAACTCCAAAACAAAAAGGCGTAGGGAAGCGACGAGATATCCCGGTCGCTTCCCCGTATGCATGCCGTTCGCCCCCGGTACCTTCCCGCTGCGGCGGCCATGGAGCGCGAAAGGCCGGTTCCATTCGACCCGGCTTTCGCCGGCGCCCGCAAGGCAGACTACGCCAGCACCGGCGACCCGACGGACTCAACCGTCTTCCAGATGCGCGCAACGATCTGGTACGGGTCGGCTTCCGAATTCGGGCGGCGGTCTTCAAGGTACCCGCGATAGCCGTTCTTAATGAAGTTGACGGGCAGGCGGATCGAAGCGCCGCGATCCGAAAGACCGTAGTTGAACTTGTCGATGGACTGGGTTTCGTGATGGCCGGTCAGGCGCAGATGATTGTCGGGGCCATAGACTTCGATATGCGCGGCGATGTTGTCTTCGAAGGCGTCCATGAGCGCCTCGAAGTAGTCCTTGCCGCCCACTTCGCGCAGCTGCTTCGTAGAAAAGTTGGTGTGCATGCCGGAACCGTTCCAGTCTCCGCGAACGGGTTTGCAGTGGAGCTGCAGATCGACCTCGTGCTTCTCGCAGAGGCGAGCCATCAGGTAGCGCGCAACCCAAAGATCGTCGGCGGCCTTGTGCGATCCCTTGCCGAAGATCTGGAACTCCCATTGACCCTTGGCCACTTCAGCGTTAATGCCCTCGTGGTTGATGCCCGCGTACAGGCACAGGTCAAGATGCTCGTCGACGATCTGGCGGGCCAGGCTGCCCATGTACTTGTAGCCCACGCCGCAATAGTACGGACCCTGCGGCGCCGGGAAGCCCTCCTCGGGAAATCCGAGCGGCCGGCCATCTTTGTAGAGGAAGTACTCCTGCTCGAATCCAAACCAGAGGTCGGGATCATCCGGAGTGGCGGCGCGCATGTTGGTAGGATGGGGCGTGCCGTCGGGAAGCATGACTTCGCTAAGAACGATGTACCCGCTTTTCCGCGCCCCATCCGGATAAAGGGCCACGGGCTTGAGAATACAGTCCGAGCTCTTGCCTTCGGCCTGCATGGTGGAGCTGCCATCGAATCCCCAAAGGGGCAGGTCGGCGAGGGTTGGAGGATCCTCAAAATTCTTGATCGTGGTCTTGCCGCGCAGCTCCGGAATCGGTTTCTTGCCATCAAGCCAGACGTACTCGAGTTTGTACTTTGCCATGAAGTCTCCTTTGGGCGAAGGGATGAATTCAAATGTATGCACAGAAATCGTAGGGCCATCCGTATAAGGATTCCGTGAAGATTCCGGTTGATCGATTGCGGAAATCTGCGGTCAGTGGTGACGCGCGACGAGCACCATCAATAACAGAATAACAACAGGGATCAGGGCGAGGCCGGCATAGTAGAAGATCTTTCGCGAAAGGTGGGATTTTCGCTTTTCCCAGTTGATTATCTCCGGCCGATCTTCGACGCCGACCTGGTCAAGATGCTCAAGATCGTGTGCAAATTCATGCGCGGTGGCGTACCTGTTCTTCGGCTCCCGTTCCAATGCGCGGTACAGCACCTCCTGGAGCTCAGGCGAGACCGTGGGATCGGCCACGCGCGGGGGCACGGGAGGGTTGAGCAGGCGATCGTTCATAACGGCCATGGGCGAGGCCGCAGGGAAGGGAAGTTTGCCGGTGAGCATCTCATAAAGGATCACGCCCATCGAGTAGATGTCGGAACGCGCATCGCCGCGCTTGCCTTTCACCTGCTCGGGCGAGATGTAATTCGGTGTGCCCAGGGTCGCGGTAAAGTTGGCGTAGGTGAGGCGGCGCGCGGCGGAGTCGCTGGCGATGCCGAAATCGATGAGCTTGATGTTGTCATGGGCGTCGACCATGATGTTTTCCGGCTTCAGGTCGCGGTGCACCACGCCGTGGGCGTGGATGTAGTCGAGGGCGTCGAGCACGCCGATGGCGATGCGCAGGGCGCGCTCCTGGGAGATGCGGCCCTCGTCGAGAATCTTGCGCAGCAGGCGGCCCTCGCACCACTCCATCACCATGTAAATGCGCGAGCGCTCCTCGCCGCCGTAAACGCGCATTACTTTAGGGTGGTCGAGCTTTTCCCCGATGCCGGCCTCGCGCTGGAAGCGGTCGGAGAGGATGGGGTCGGCTTCCATGTCGGGGTGGGGGATTTTGAGCGCGACCACGCGGCCGTCGCGCGTATCGATGGCGCGAAAGATGGAAGCCATGCCGCTCCGGGCGACAGGCGCTTCGATGCGATAAAAATCGATCTGCGTGCCGGCTTCTAGGGAGTCGTAGAAACTCATTGCGCCTCGGAAAAGAATCGAGTGGCTTTTCTTACTTTATCGGGTTGGAGCGGAGAAGAGGTAAGGATTCCGTAAGACCGCGCCGATACATTTTGGAGCGCGGCAATCCTACCGGGACTGAAGCCCATTTCACGCGAGGGTGGGGGCATTTGAGGGGCCTGATGGGGCCTGCTCCGGCGGCCGGCGCGCGTCAGGCGGGCAAACGGTAGGGACGCCCGCGGTACATGCCAACCTGCTCTACCGAGCGCACGCGGATGACCTGCGCCGTGGTGTTGTCGCCGCCATCGAGCTCCACGGCGCGGCTGACAAGGTCGCGGGCAATCTCGTCGGCAGTTTTCTTCTGCGACGCGATCTCGGCGATGGCGGTCTCGGTCATCTCGTCGTGCAGACCGTCGGTGCACAGAACCAGCACGTCGCCTGCTTCGAGCGTGATGGCCGTCGTGTCTGGCGCGACAAACATCTCCGGCCCCAGTGAGCGGATGAGGACGTGGCGCGACTCGGATTCCTTGATCTCGCTCTCGGAGATCAGGCCCACTTTCTTCTGCTCGTTGACGAGGGTGTGATCGTTCGTGATCTGGCGGGCGCGGCCGTTGCGGACCAGGTAGCAGCGCGAATCGCCCACATGGGAGACCACGGCCTGATCGTAGCGCAGGGCGCAGACGACGAGGGTCGTAGCCATCTTGCGACCGCGCGAATCGGAGGCCAGGGAGCGGTCGTGCACGGCCGCGTTGGCGCGCTGGACCAGCCGCGGGACAAGGCTGATGAGCATGGAGCCGGCCTGGGCGCTGCTGAACTCCTCGGTGACCACGGAGATGGCGGTTGCCGAGGCCACTTCGCCCAGATCGAGGCCCCCCACGCCGTCGGCCACCGCGAACAAAAAGCCGTGGGAGCGCGCCTGGCGCCGCGAGGAGGGGATGAACGATCCCATCGCATCTTCGTTGTTGGTGCGAACCTTCCCGAAATCGCTTGCCCCGCCAAACTGAACATCCAACATGTGCGCCGCCGCGTGGCCACCCCGGCACCCGAGCAGGCGTGCCGTTTTTTTCTATGAAATAAGACGCTCGCCTGTAAACGACCGCTGGGTGGATTTCGCTTCCATGCCTAGGCGCTACGGCGACTGAAGCGAAGATCCACCCAGAGGTACCCGCGTGAGAACCAAGCTAAGAGACAGCTTGCTTGCTCGTGAGCAGAACCGACTTGCCTTTCTTCTTCGACGACTTGAGGAAGTAGATGGCTCCGTAAATGCCCCAGGCGACCGAGATGCCGAGCGCCAGGAGCGGTTCCTTCGAGGTGCCGAGGCTGAAGGCCGGACCGATCAGGTAAAAGGCCATGCAAGTGAGGTTGGCGAGCAGGCCGAAACCGGGGATGAGCAGATGCTTGACGGGATTGTAATCCGGCCGCTTGTGGAAGGCCACGATGCACAGGAAGCAACTGAGCGCGTACAGAATGAACGTGCCAAAGTTGGAAGTGAGCGTGATAGCCAGCAGCGAGTTCGGCAGCGCCGCAAGCGTATTGTGCGACGGGTAGCCGAAGCTCGAAAGCAGGCCGTGCGGCAGGGCGGCGATGGTGGCGTCTGTGGGAGCACTGGCGTCACCGAAGACCAGAGTGAGGGCGATGCAGCCGAGGACGGCGGAGATGGAGGCCAGCGTCCAGATGGCGCGCCGCGGCGAGAGCGATTTGGCGTGCAGCATGCCGAAGTGCTCCGGCACCTCTTCGTCTTTGCCCATGGCGTAAGTGACGCGAGCGCCGGTGTTCATGCAGCTCAGCGTGGTTCCGATGAGCGCCAGAAAGACGGTGAGCGCCTCCACTTCCATGAAGTACTTGCCGTGGCCGGGACCGAGCAGCCAGTCGCCGACCATGATCATCATGTCGCCGATGGGCGCAGCGGAGCCGGTGGCGCTTTGCATGGTGTACCCCGAGTTGAGAAAGTAATTCGCGCAGAAATACTCAAACAGGTAACAGACCAGGCCCTGAATGAGCAGAGAAGCGATGACGGCGATGGGGATGTGCTTGGTCGGATTTTTGGCCTCGCCTCCCATCGAGGTGACCGATTCGAAGCCGACCAGGATGAGGATGGCGACGGTGGCCTGAATGAACACATAGCTTACCTTGTGAACGCCGATCACCGAAGCGGCGTTGGGGTGGGTGAGAAAATTGCCGCTCGAGTCGGTGGTGGGATAGGTCACGACGAAGGGAACGGGCTTGCCGGCTGAATCGAGCAGTGGCAGCGGCGTCCCGCTGGCGTCGCGCATCACGGAGCCGTCTTTGGGATTGGTGGCGAACTGGTAGGAGTAAGTCGAGAGCGTCTGGCCGTCGTAGTTGAAGCCCACCGTTCCCGAGGGGTGGTTGGCGCGATAGCCGAGAGCGAGCACGCTGAAGACCACCAGGGCCGAGATCTGCACGATGTTGATGGCCAGGTTCACGGCCGTCGACGCGCCCGCGCCCTTGGAGGCGATCCAGGCAACGAAGAACGAGAAGGCGACAGCCACGAGCATCATGAAAATGGGCCCGGGATTGGAGCCGCTCATGAAGTTCGGATAGAGGAAGCCGACCATGTAGCCGACGAAGATGCCGGTGGTGGCGACCATCACGCCCGGGTAGACCCAGTAGTAGAGGTGCGAGCCCCAGCCGACGATGAACTTCGAAATGCGCGCGTACTTGAAGGAATTATCGTGCGAGAGCATGGCCTGCTCGGCGTAGTAGTAGCTCGACCCGGTTCCGGGATAGAGCTTGGAGATTTCCGCGTAAGCCACAGCGGTGGCCAGGCAAAGCAGCAGCGAGACGAAGATGCCCAGCCACATGGCCGGAGCCGTGGAGGGCTGGCCTGCCACGCCGGTGCTCGCCTGGATGAAGAATGTGAGCCAGAGGAAGGCGCCGGGGGCGATGAGAGCCATTGCGTTGCTGGTCAACCCCGTCAAACCCAGGGTGGCCTGCATCTGGGGTGCTTTCTGTTCTGCCATGAGCATTCTCCTCGAGAGTTGGGTTTCCGTCGTCTGCTTCCGCGCGCCGCGCGAAGCGTGAAGGGACCGGGCGAGACTACTCGGCGTTCTCCTGTCCGGCCCCGTTTCCGTTCCTGTGCTGATGAGGCTATCGTTGTCCTCATCAGGACGAAATAAAGAATCGAACTTACCGGGCGCTTTGATCCGAAGAAGATTACGAACCCTGCGGAGAATGCGCCTCGACGAAATTATTTTTCGATGTTGTTGCCAAAGATGAAACCGAATTCAAGCACGCCGCGGAACTGGTTGGCGTCGTTTCCGGCATTGCCAAAGACATCTCCGTTGGTGTAGTTCCTTGCGTCCACGACGCCGATGTCGCCGCGAATGTACATGCCTCCCTTTTGATAGGTCGGGGTGACGGTGAAAGTGGTGCCGGCGCTGCCCGGCCCATACCCCAGCAGGTTCAGCGATCCATCGGTCGTGCTGCCCGAACTGGTGAGGTACTCAACGCGCACCGGGAAGGCGAAGCCGCTCTTGAATGCGTAGCTGACATTGAACGCGCCGCCGGTTGCCGAGGTGCCTTTGGGGATGCCGATGCTCGGGTTTGCGGGCACGTCGCCATATTGGAAATAGGGCGAAACGATCCAGGGCCCTTTGGTGTAGGTGTAAATCACGGCGTGCATGTAGCCGTTGTTCTGCACCGGCGTAGCCGCGGTTTCATAGCCCGTCCGCCCGAGAGTTCCCATCCCGTCGTACACCAGGGTATTGGGTCCTTTTGTATAGGTGATCGAGCCTGAGAGCCAGTTGTAGCGGTCGGAGTAGTAGCCATCGTTCCAGCTGAGAGAGGCGCTGAAATATTTGCCCAGCGTCTGATTGATCTGGATGCCGCGATTGATGGCGTTTTCCTGGTTCCAGACGATGCCGCGCTCGATGTTGAAGTTCTGGTAGGTGAAAGTGGACTCGGCGCCCATCAGCGTGGGAAGAGAGCCGATCAAGAATTGTGTGGTCTTTCCTACGGGCAACTTCAGGAAGGCAACCGGAACAGGACCGTACAGACTGCTCACGGTATTCTGGGCGTTGACAAAGGGTACGCCGATCGTGGGGATTGCATAGACTCCGGCCTCAACAAAGAACTGAACGGGCCCGTCGGCTTTCTGAATGAAAATCTGTCCGTTGGTTAGAGTGGCCTGCGCGCTGGCATCGCTCGGTATCGAGTTGTTTTGGAAGAGCGCGTAACCGGTAATGATGCCGTTGACCGACAACGTGCCTAACGGTCCGGCATCAAAGGTTGCCGGTGGCAGCCAGGTGAGCGGGCCGGTGAGAACGAATGTAGAGAGCGGGGCCGGCGGGGTTGCGGGAGCGGCAGGAGCCTGCGCTGCCGGGGCTGGTGTTGCGGGAGCCTGCGCTGCGGGAGCGGCGGCGGTCGCCACGGCGACGCTGGATGAAGAATTGGTCGTTTGAGCGCCAGCCACGAGTGCAGCGGACATGGCGGTTACGGCCGCGGCCTGCAGGATGCGGATCAAATTCAAATTCATCGGCACTTTCCCTCCAAATTGAAAATCCAGGTTGTATGACTCGAAGTGAATCAGCCACCGGCGATGCGCACATTCGAACTGTGGGCGGTCTGCCGTGCGGCGCGAGCTCATGAAGACACGCACCGGCTGTTGTTTGCCTGGGCCGCTGTCGAAGAATCGTGTTGAGTCAGTCAGGTCGCGAGTCGAGTTAGACCGGCTGACGGTAGTAATACAAACGAAGCATAAAGATCAAATGAGGAATGCAAAAAGATTTAGGACGCGCGCGATGGCGCAACCAGATCGATTTATTGGCGGGATTGCCGATTATCTCCTTCCCGTGTCGGGCTTTAGGATGACGCGGCCCGCGAAGAGACGCGCAACTCATCACGCGCATGAAAATACAATGAAGAACCTGCTAGAATTTTTGTTTCCGATCTCTGCGAAGGCCAAAGGTGGGAAAAGAGACTCCGCGGGCGGCGCGAGGCAAGGCCTGAAGTGCGCAGAGTGATTTGCCTCGGAGCGCCTTTAATATGCGCGAGCATGAAGTTTTTCCGGACTCCCTTTGAAGACAGCGAAGGCGGGTAAGCTGATTGGCTCAGAGATTCATCCCTGTGCGTACGATTTTTTCCAGGCGCACCCGCGGCTCGGGGACGCGCGTGCTGCTGTTTACGCTCGAGTGCGCGCTGGGCATCGTGACCGTGATCCTGGTTGCGGCGGTCGCCCATTGGTCGAGCTGGCTGTGGCCCGTATCGGCGCTCCTATTTCTGCTCATCGTGATTCCCACCGCGCTGTTCTGTGGATTCTGGCAGGCGGTGGTTGTCTCCTTCTCTGCGGTGGTGGTACAGGCGCTGTTTACCGCGCGGCACACGCAATTGGAGATGGCCGCCGACCCGGCGAATTCCGTGATGGTTGTGATGTTCGTGCTGGTGGCGCTCACGGTGAGCCGGCTTTCGGCGCGTGTCACCGGCCACGCTCGCGAGGCGGAGTCGTGGGGCGGACAGATGCACGATCTCTACGAGTTCACGCGGCGCACGCTGCTGATGAACCTGCACGAGGAGCCGGGGCAGGAGCTGGCCGAGCTGGTGCATGAGATCTTCGCGCTGGAAGCGGTCGCGGTCTTTGACGCCGATCTGCACGAGGTGTACCAGGCCGGCTATTGGAGCCAGGATCCGCTGGAGATGGCGCAGAACGTGTATTACTTCGAAACTTCCGACGACGATTCCGAAACCGGCATCGGCCGCCGCGTGGTGCGGCTGGGTACGGTTCCGGTGGGCAGCCTGGTGGTGCGTGGCGATACCAGCCCGCTGACCAACAATGCCATCGCGTCGCTGATCGCCATCACCTTCGACCGTTATCGCGCCTTTGCCAATGAGAGCCGCATCGAGACCGAGCGGCGCACGGAGCAGTTGCGCTCCACGGTGCTCGATTCTCTGGCGCACGCTTACAAGACGCCCCTGACGGCGATCCGCGCCGCGTCGACGGGACTGGTGGAGATGGGCAAGCTTTCCGCCGGGCAATCGGAGCTGGTCGCGCTCATCAACGAGCAGACCGGCGCGCTGAGCGAGCTGACCACGCGGCTGCTCACCACGGCGCGGCTCGATGCGGGCGAGGTGACCATCCACGCAGAGCCTGCCGCGGTGGGAGGGATCATCGAAGAAGTGCTGGCGGGCATGAAGGAGCGGCTGGCGAGCATGAGAGTTTCCGTGGCGCTCGAAGACGAGAACCTGATGCTCTGTTGCGATCGCCAGTTGATGATAATGCTGCTCACGCAGTACATTGACAACGCATGCAAGTACTCCATCTTCGGCACCACCATCACTATCCGCATGCAGCTTACCAAGGCGGAGGCGATCTTCTCCGTGCACAGTTACGGGCCGGTGATTCCCATGGCGGATCGTGAGCGCATTTTTGACCGCTACTACCGTTCGTCCAATTACTCCAACCGCGCCCCGGGCACCGGCATCGGCCTTTCCGTGGCCAAGCGCGTGGCCATGATTCACGGCGGATCAGTGTGGGTGACCAGCGACGAGCAGGAGGGAACGGCGTTTTTCGCGGCGATCCCCACGGGAACCGGGAAGGAAACTCCTCAATGAATCAGCAGGCCATTCGCATTCTTGTGGTCGATGACGAACCGGCGATCCGCAGGGCGCTGCGGCCGCCGCTGGTGGAGCTTGGCTTTCAGGTGGCCGAGGTTTCGCGCGGCGAAGAAGCGCTGCAGGCGCTGCGCGCCTCTGTGCACGACGTGGTGCTGCTCGATGTAAACATGCCGGGGATCGGCGGCATTGAGACGCTGCGGCGCATCCGCACCTTCGCGCCACGCCTGCCGGTGCTGATGCTCACGGTGCGCGACCAGGAAGAGGAAAAGGTGGAAGCGCTGGAGCTGGGCGCCGACGACTACGTGACCAAGCCCTTCAGCACGCGCGAACTCATCGCCCGTATTCGCGCCGCGGTGCGCCGCGTGCGCGCTCCGGCGCGGGCCGAGGATGCGCCCATCGAGATCGGCGAAATTTATCTCGATCCGGTGAAGCGGTCCGTGACCAAGCGCGGAGAGCCGATCCGGCTTACACGCAAGGAATTCGATATTCTTCACTGCCTGATGAGCCGCGCAGGCCGCGTGGTGACCTACGCGAAGCTGCTCACCGCGGTGTGGGGCGCCGATTGCCGCGAAGAAGTGGAGTATCTGCGCACGTTCGTCCGGCAGCTGCGCAAAAAGATCGAGGACGATCCGTCGAATCCGCTTTATCTGCTGACCGACGTGTACGTCGGTTACCGCTTCGTCGATGCGCAGATGTTCAAAGAGGGCGCGTCGGGCGAGCGCAGCCGAGATGCCGCGAGCGAAGATGGCGAAGAAGCCTCGGAGAAATCGATTTCCGGCGACGAGACATGAACGCTCGCTACTCGTCGTAGTGCAGCAGGCTGAAGACGTCGTACTCGCTGAAACGCTCGCGGCCTTTCAAAAAATCGAGCTCGACGGCGAAGCCGAGCCCGGCGATCTTGCCGCCGAGCTGGTGGACCAGCTTGACGGTGGCATCCATGGTGCCGCCTGTGGCGAGCAGATCGTCGACCAGAATCACGCTCTGGCCGGGAGCGATCGCGTCCATGTGTATCTCGAGCGAGTCGGAGCCGTACTCGAGATCGTACGTGACGCGCGCCACGGGAGCGGGTAATTTTCTTGGTTTTCGAACCGGGACGAAGCCCGCATTCAGACGGTAGGCGAGCGCGGGTCCGAAGATGAAACCGCGCGCCTCGATGCCGAGAACCAGATCGATCTTGCGCTCGATGTAATGCGCCGCCAGCGCATCGATGAGCTGCGCAAAACCGGTCTTGTCTTTGAGCAGGGTGGTGATGTCGTAAAAAAGAATGCCGGGCTTGGGGAAGTCCGGAACGGTACGCACAAGCTTCTTCAGATCCTCGACGTTGACGCGCTTGTTCAAGTCCGGCATACGGCGATCGACTCCTCGGGCTGCTCACGAATGAAAATCAAAATGGGGTAGGGAAGGGAACAGGCGGGACTCGGGTTCGCCTTCCCTGTTCATTATAGTGGTCAGTGAGCAGTGGTCAGCGAACAGTGCGTAACTACCAGACGCCTTCGATGCGAAAGGATTCGAGCCCTTCGGCCTCGCTCTCGAGGAGCGTATGCTCGACGATGCGGTCGACGCGGCTGCCGCGTGGACCGCGTTTGAGGCTCAAGCGCAGCTCGTCGAGATCGGCGGGCTCGCCCGCGGCCAGCACTTCCACGTGGCCGTCTTCGGTGTTGCGCACCCAGCCGCGCAGCTCCAGCTCGCCGGCCTCGCGCTGCACGAACCAGCGGAAGCCCACGCCCTGCACGCGTCCCTGAATAAGAAAGTGAAGAACCATCGGAGCCAGCCTTGGCCAGTTTGGCAAAGTTGGAGCCGGTTGCGCAATACGCGCTTTCTCAGGGCGGCGCAGAACGCAAGTTTGCATGGATCAGGCGCCGCTTTGCACGTCTTCAAGCAGTGTGCGCAGGCGCCCGAGCGCCCAGGCGATCTTTTTTCGCTCGGCCGGCGACGCTTTCTCGAGTGCTCGCCCCAGAGGGCCGCGGCGCAGCTCGGGAATTTTGTCGCGCACGAAACGGGCCACGACCGCGGTGGCATGAATGCGGCTCACGCGGCCGTCCGCCGGATCCACGCGGCGCTCGACCAGGCCCTGCGCCTCCAGGCGGTCGACGATGCCGCTCACGGTGGAGTGCGCCAGGCTCGCTTCGCGGCTGAGGTCTTTGAGGCTGATGCCGTCGCGTTGGAAAGCGATCTGCATCACAGCCGTCTGTGGGACGGTGAGTCCGCCGCGGACCATCTCCTCTTCAATAGGCCTGCGCTGAGCGCGGCGAATGGCGGCCAGGTCGCGCTCCATCTGCTCGAGGATGCCGTTTGCGCCGAGATTCGGCCTTTTTGCCGGCATAGCTAGAGCACTCCCGGGATAAGCGCCTTCACGCGGCGGCGATATTGCGGATACGTCTCCGGGAAGGCTTGCAGCATGAGCTGCTCTTCATCGTGAATCTTGATCAGAAACGCGAGCAGCACGATGAGGACGCCGAGCACGCCGCGCCACTCTCCGATGGCGAGCACGGTTCCGGCGAAGGCGAGCACGAGGCCGGTGTAAATGGGGTGCCGCGCGAGCGCGTAGGGTCCGGAGGTGACGAGCTCGTGGCCGGCCATCAGGCTGGGACGGCCGCTCCAGTTGCGGCCCAGCGTGAGCCGCGCCCAGATGGCGAAGAGCGCGCCGGCAACGCTGATGCCGAACCCGGTGAAGTAAACCGCCGGGGAAGCGGGAACAAAGCGCATGCCCAGCCAGCCGCGATGAAACCAGGGATAGACGAGCAGGACGAAGGCGAAGGTTGCGAGCAGGTGATGCAAAAGGCGGCGATTGGTCGCCTGCCGCTGAACCACGGCCTTCTTGGAGGCCGCGGCCGTGAGCCAGAGCAGGCCGAGCGCGAGCCAGGGATACGCGAGCAGGGTGGGCTGAATACGCATTCGAATTAACTCCGTCGCATACGATACGTCGTATACGACCTATCGTCGCACCGAAGCGATGGTTTGTCAAGCTGAAAGGAAAACGGCAAACGGACGCCGTGGCGAAAGAAGCATGGCTCGTAACCGGAAGCCCGCCGCGCTACACTCAAAGAAACATGGTCTTCGTCCTCGACAACTACGACTCGTTCACCTACAACCTCGTCCAGTACCTCGGTGAACTGGGCGCGGAAGTCGAGGTACGGCGCAACGATGAGGTGACGGCGGAAGAAGTGGAGCGCATGAAGCCTGAGCGCATTCTGCTTTCTCCGGGTCCGTGCACGCCCCGCGAGGCCGGCATCCTGGTGCCGCTGATCCGGCACATGGCGGGAAAGGCGCCGATTCTGGGCGTATGCCTGGGGCACCAGGCCATCGGCGAGGCCTTTGGCGGCAAGGTGGTGCGGGCCAAAACGCTGATGCACGGAAAGACGAGCGCGGTGGAGCACGACGGCAAAGGCGTGTTCGCGCGGCTGCCCACGCCGCTCACTTGCACGCGCTACCACTCGCTGATTGTGGAGGCGGATTCTTTGCCTGCGGAGCTTGTAGTGACCGCGAGCACACCGGCGGCGGCCGGCGGCGGCAGCGTGATCATGGGAGTGCGGCATCGCAGCCTGCCCATTGAGGGTGTGCAATTCCATCCGGAGAGCGTGCTCACCGACGGCGGCCACCAGATGATTCGCAACTTTCTGGAAATGTAATCGGGATGCGTGTTTTGCCGCGATCCAATCATTATCTTCGCAAGTGGATCTTCCACGCGGCGGTTGTGGCGGTGTTCGGCGCGTACGGGGCTTGGGCGCAGAGTGCGCCCGCGGCTCCTGCGCAACCCCCTGCGGAAAGCACTGCCGCAGGCGCCGATCCGGTCACCATGGCTCCTCTCGCCATTGTTTCCATCGATTCAAACGACCCCGGCGGAGCCGCCACCGTGACGGGCGCGCTAGAAGTGGCCGACGGGAAGGCGATGATCGGATCCCACGGAAGCATCACTTCCGGCGCGAGCACGACGCAGGTGGTGCTGCCGCATCGCGGCGTGCTGCGCGTGTGCGCGGCCACGACGGTAAAGCTGGCGGCGGACTCGAGCGTGCCTGCGGGCGGAACGCCCGGTTTGCTCATGGCCATCGATCATGGCGCCATGGAGATGAGCTTTGCCGCCACGCCGGCCACGGGAAGCAATGCGGACATCGTGCTTACGCCGGATTTCCGCATTCTCATTGCCGGCCCGGGCTCGTCCGACTTGAAGGTGCGCCTGGGTGAGGGCGGCGACACGTGCGTGGACAATACCGGGGCCCCCAGCGACGGGTCTTCGTCGCTGGAGTGGAAGACGGGTGCGAACGCTCCCTATGTCGTGGTCACCAGCTTGTTCGATCCGGGGCTGTACCGCGTGCAAGCCGGACAGCGGGTGATGTTTCAGCACGGCAGCCTGAATGAAGTAGTGGATACGGAAAAGGAGCCGTGCGGCTGCCCGGTCGCGGCAAAGACCGGGGCCAACGAGTTCCCACTGGCGCAAAGCGAAGGTCTTGCCCCAACGCCGGCTCCGGCGCCAACCCCAAAGCAACCGTCAGGCCAGCCCGCGCCCAACGTTGCGCCGCTTGTCTATTCGAGTAAAGCCTCAAACCATGCCGAGACTGCGCCCGCGGCGCCCGCTCTGGCGCAGCCACCAGGTGCAACGCCCACACCCAGCCCGACCCCTGCGCAGGCCGCGCCCGCAAAGGAAAAGAAGCCCGGGTTGTTCCGACGCGTGGGCCGCTTCTTCAAGCGGATCTTCGGCGCGGAGTAACCGGTCTTCATCCAATTCGCGAGAATTTTTCGCACAGCACGCGGCTCCTGACCAGATAGTGTCGCTGTATTGTCGATTCGAGCATGTCCCTGCGCATGCGCGGGTAGACAGTCGGATCAGCCCCGAGCGCGGTGACCGTTCGCGCGAAAATACCGGCCAATCTGATGGAGAAGGGCTACATCTCCCGCGCGCGCTCGATGGCGCGAAGGACTGCCTGCGCCTTGTTGATCGATTCCTCGTACTCGCGCTCAGGCACGGAGTCGGCGACGATGCCGGCGCCGGCCTGCACCGAGCCCCGGCCGCCGATCGAAAGCATGGAGCGGATGGCGATACAAGAGTCGAGATTGCCGGAGAAATCGGCATAGAGCACGGCGCCGCCATAGGTGCCGCGCCGCGCGGGCTCGAGCTCTTCGATAATCTCCATGGCCCGCACCTTGGGCGCGCCGCTCAGCGTGCCCGCAGGGAAGCAGGCGCGCAGTGCGTCGACGGCCGTGAGCTCGGGGCGCAGGCGGCCTTCAATGGAGCTGACAATGTGCATGACGTGCGAGTAGCGCTCGACGAACATGAGCTTGTCGACTTTGACGCTGCCGAAGCGGCTCACGCGGCCCACGTCGTTGCGTCCCAGGTCGACGAGCATCACGTGCTCGGCGCGCTCCTTTTCGTCGTGCATCATTTCGGCGGCGAGGGCCTCGTCTTCCTTTTCGCTCATCCCGCGCGGGCGCGTTCCGGCGATGGGCCGGTACTCCACTTTGCCCTGATGCACGCGGACCAGCAGCTCCGGCGAAGATCCGGCCAATTCAATCGTTTGAGAAGACTTCTTCAAGGGTTTTCGAGATTTGCTCTTGCCCGTTGCGGACAGCATCTCCCCGGGTGCGAAGCGCAGAAAAAACATGTAAGGGCTTGGATTGACCATGCGCAGCGCGCGATAGACCTGAAAACTGTCTACGCCCGGCTCGACATCGAAGCGCTGGGAGACGACGGCCTGAAAAACGTCGCCGGCGCGGATGTATTCCTTTGTCCGCTTGACTGCGTGGAGAAAATCCCTCTTCGCTGTGCGGTGCTTCACCTTGAGCTTGCCCGGCGCCGCAGATTTGTGCGCGCCCAGCTTCGGCAGCGGCTGGGTCAGGCGCTTCTCGAGGGCGTTGAGCCGCGCAATGGCGCGAGTGTAGGCTGCGCCGGCGCTGCCTTTGCTGACGTCACTCGTGGCCACAAGCCAGATCTCCTTGCGCACGTGATCGAAGGCCAGCACCTCGTCGAAGAAGAGCAGGCAGGCGTCGGGAATGCGCAGCTCGTCTTGAGCCGTCGATGGCAGGCGCTCGATGAGACGCACCGCGTCGTAGGCAAAGTAGCCCACCGCACCGGCGGTGAATGGAGGCAGGCCGGCAACGCGCGCAGGCTTGTGGCCCTCGAGGGCCTGGCGCAGAACATGGAAGACGTCGCCTTCAAAACGCGTGACCTTGGCGCGCGTGGTCCTGCCGCCTTCCGTGATTTCGATCTGGCGGCCGCGCGCGACGATGCGCTTGAAGGGCGTGAGGCCGATGAAGGTATACCGGCCCAACTGCTCGCCGCCCTCGACGGACTCGAGCAGGAAACATTCACGCTCCTGCCAGGCCGCGCGCAGGAAAGCCGAGACCGGAGTTTCCAGATCGGCCGCGAGGGTGCGATAGACCGGTACGAGCGTATGCGTTTTCGCGAGCGCAAGAAACTCTCGGCGGCCGGGATGGACAGGACGGAGTTCGGGCTTCACAAGATCCAGTGTAAACGGGATCAAGTGTCAACAAGCGGGCGTTTCACGGGGCCTGCGCGCTGCGTTCATGGCGGTTTCGCAGCCACTCGTTGATCGAAGAGAGCGGCAGGGGGCGGCTGAAGAGAAATCCCTGGGCGCGGTCGCAGCCCTTGCGGCGCAGGAACTCGAGCTGCTCGTTGGTTTCCACGCCTTCGGCGGTCACCGTCATGCCCAGTTCGTGGCCGATCTCGATGGTCTTCTCCACCAGCACGCGGTCGCTCGAGTTGGCGTGCATATTTTCGACGAAGACCTTGTCGATCTTGAGCTCGTTGGCGGGTATGTTGACGAGCTGCTGCATCATCGCATAACCGGTGCCGAAGTCGTCAATGGAGAGCTGCACATTCTTCATGCGCAGACGCGTGAGCACATCCAGCGCCGAGGAAGGCTCCTGCATCAGTCCGCTCTCGGTGATCTCGACCATGATGCTCTCGGCCGGGATCGAGTGCTTGCGAGCGAGGCCGATGAAGGTGTCGGGAAACCTCAGGTCTTTGAGCGACTGCACCGACACGTTGAGGGCGATGCGCGGGGCGGGACAGCCGTTCGAGGCGAACCGCCGCGCCTCTTTGAGGCCCTGGTCGGCCATGAGCCAGCCGAAGCTGTCGATTGCGCCCAGCGCCTCCAGGCGGGGAATGAAGCAATCCGGCGGCAGAAGGCCCAGCCGTGGATGCTGCCAGCGCGCCAGCGCCTCCAGGCCCTCTACGCGGCCGCTGGCGATATCGACCTGCGGCTGGTAGTAGAGGACGAACTCGCCGTTGCGCATGGCATTGCGCAGGTCTTCGTCCGAGACCTGGACATGGGGACAGGGACGAGCCGGGGTCGATTTGACCTGGGGAAGGTTCCCGCGCAGCAGGTCTTCGAGCTCGGTCAGGCGGAAAGGCTTGGTGAGATGGCCGACGATGGTCAGGCGGAGGGTTCGCGCCAGTTTCTCGGCCGTCTCCATCACCCGCTTGCTGATTCCGCTCATGAGCACGATGCCCGCGGTCGTGCCTAGCTGGCCCATTACGCGCAGCACCTCGATGCCGTCCATCTGCGGCATCATCAGGTCGAGCAGGATGAGACTCACATCGGGCGTAAGCAGACGAGGCAGCTCGGCCGCATCGGTCATCGCTGTGCAGCGCAGGCCCATGGTTTCAGCGGTGGCGACGACCAACTCACCAATGTCACGATCGTCGTCGATCACGAGAATGCGGGCAGCGTCGGTCATCGAATCTCAACCTGGCCGGAGATATTGGATTTTTCTCAGGCGCCCGGGCCGGCGCTCAAGGATTTTCTGACCATATCGGCAAATTCTGTGCGCAGATAAGGCTTATGCAGCAAGGGTCCGCCCTGAAGCTTACCGCTGCGCTCGGTCAGGGCCTCGGCAGGAAAGCCGGAAGTGAAGATAATCCGGATCTCCGGGCGCATCTGGCGCACTCTCTCTGCCAGCTCAAACCCGTTCAGCTCGCCCGGCATGATCACGTCGGTGAGCATCAGGTCGATCTCGTCCGCGCGCTCGAGCACGGCCAGGGCCGTAGTGGCATCCTTTGCGCGTATGACGGTGTAGCCGAGTTCGGCGAGGTAGGCGTCGGCGATATCGAGCAGATCCTCTTCGTCATCCACAACCAGAGCCGTTCCACCGAGCCGCTCGTCGGTCCGCAAGGGCGCGGAAGAGGAGGCGTGTGCATCCTCGCCGGCAGACTGCTCGGCCAGCGGCAGGTAAATGGAAACGGTGGTGCCATAGCCGACCTCGCTATAGATGCGGATGGCGCCGCCGGATTGCTTGATGAAGCCGTACACCATGGCCAGGCCGAGGCCGGTGCCCTTGTCGCGTGGCTTGGTGGTGAAGAAAGGCTCGAAGGCGCGCTCGAGGGTCTCGCGCGTCATGCCGCTGCCCGAATCGCTGACGGCGATGCGTACGTATTTGCCTGGCACCAGCTCCCCCGCCTTCACCAGAGCATTGGCGCCGGTGAGGTCGGCCAGGTGGGCGCTCAAAGTGAGCGAGCCTCCCCTGGGCATGGCGTCGCGCGCGTTCAGGGCCAGGTTGAGCAGCGAGGTCTCGAGCCCGGCGGCGTCCACAAACACGGGCGGCACACTCTCTTCGCAGCGCGTTGTGATGCGGATCTCCGGACCCATGGTGCGCCGGGCCAGCTCCACCATCTCGCGGATTGCCCCTTCGATGGGCACCGGCGCGGGATTCAACTGTTCGCGGCGCGAAAAGGCCAGCAGCCGGCGGGTGAGCTCCGCGCCGCGGCCGGCCGCGCGCAGAGCGGTCTGCACGCGCCTCACCGCGGCCTCGTTCCAGGCCACCTGGCGCTCGAGGAGATCGAGATTGCCGGTGATGACGCCGAGAAGATTGTTGAAGTCGTGCGCGATTCCGCCGGTCAACTGGCCGAGCGCCTCCATCTTCTGGCTTTGCGTCAACTGGCGCTCCAGGTTGCGCGTCTCCGTCACATCAAAGACCGAGGAGAGGAGGCAATTCTCGCCGTTTACGGTGATCGGCTCAATGGAAAGGATCACGTCGCGCTGCTGGCCGGACTTGGCACGAAGCTGGGTCTCAAGGTTGCGAATTCGCCCCTCCTGACGGACGATGGCGAGTACGGCTTCGCGCTGTTCCGGCTGCACCCAGATTCCCAACTCTTCGGCCGTGCGGTCCACCATCTCGTCCACGGCGAATTCGAGCATCTTGCACATGGCGTTATTGGCATCGATGATGCGGCCTTCCTCGAAACTGCTGATGAGGATGGGGACAGGGCTCGATTGGAAGGCCTTGGCGAAACGCTCCTCGGACTGGCGGGCTTTCTCTTCGGCGCGCTTCCGCCCGGTAATGTCCCGAAAGGCCGAGACGCCGCCGCGCAGGACTCCGTCCTTGTCGACTAATGGGGTCCCGTACACGTCCAGGAAGATTCCCTCCGGGTTGTGCTGGTTGCGGATGAAGACCACGGCGTTGTTCAATTGGCCGCGCAAAGCGATCATCATGGGGTTCTGTTCGAGCGGAAGCGGCGTTACCGTATCTTCGAGGAAGACGCCGTAGTGATCCGACCACTCGCTGGGAGATCCCTGAGTGGGTCCGAGTCCCAGAATCCGCTCCGCAGCGGCGTTCCAAAGGACAAAGCGGCCCTGCTCATCCGCCGTGACCAGGCCGTCGCACATGCTGTCCAGCACCGATTGCAGCATGCGCGTCTTCTCTTCGAGGGATTGCTGCGACCGGGCCAGCTCGTCGGCCTGCACGGCCAGCTCCTCGCTCTGGGCGCGCATCTTCTCTTCCGCCCTTCTGCGCTCGGTCACATCGACAAGCGATTCCAGAATGCGCGCCGGCTTGCCCTCGCGATCGCGGTAAAGAATCCACGCCGTCGAAACGACGATTATTCCGCCGTCGCGCCGCCTGTGCACCAGTTCGCCCTCCCATCGGCCGGTGGAAAAGAGCTGCCTCTCGATGTTCTCGAGCGGCTCGGAAAACTGCGTATGAAACAGGTCGTGCGAGATGGCGCCCAGCGCCTCTTCATCGGTGAATCCGTACATCTTCTCCGCGCCCTCCGGCCAGAACACGATGCGGTCGGCCATATCGCGGGCGATCATCTGCGAGGTACGCAGGAGCTGCGCCTGCTCGCGCAGCGACTCCTCGGCCATCTTCCGGTCGGTAACGTCGCGCAGGATCACCGTGAACAGCTTGTGCCCGTGCGACTCGACCTGGGAGATGGAGGCTTCGATCTCGAACTCTTCGCCGTTGGAGCGCACCGCCCAGAGCGAACCGAGCTCGCCCATGGCGCGGCTGGTCATTCCGGTTTGGCCAAAGTTGCGAATATGCTGCGCGTGAAAGGCGCGGAAGCGCTCGGGAATAAAGCGGTCGATCGAGCTGCCGAGGGCCTCTTCCTGCGGGCAGAGAAACATGGCTTCCGCCGCAGCGTTGAAGAGCACGACGCGCTGCTGCTCGTCGACGGTGATGATGGCGTCCATGGCCGCGTCGATGATGCCGGTGAGCCGCTGCTGGCTCTCGCGCAGAGCGTCGGCGCTCTGCCTGGCGCTGGTAAAGTCGCGTGCGATCTTGGAGGCGCCCACGATCTCTCCGCGGCTGTTGCGGATGGGCGAGATGGTCACCGAAACCTCGATCACTTCGCCATTCTTCTTTTTCCTCCTGCGCTCCGACTGCTGCACCACTTCGCCGCGCCCGATGCTGCGCAGGATTTCGTCTTCTTCCGCTTCCTGGCCGGGCAGCAGCAGCCGGCGGATGGACTGGCCAATCATCTCTTCGGCGGTGTAGCCGAAGAGCCCTTCTGCGCCTTTGTTCCAGGCCGTCACCGTGCCGTTAAGGTCTTTGCCGATGATCGCGTCTTGCGATGAGTCGACAATGGCGGCAAGGCGCGCGCGCGACTCGTCCAGCTTTTTTTGCGCAGAAACTTCGCGGTAGCTTACGAGGATATGCGTGGTTTGGCCGTCCGCATCGGAGATAGGCGCCGTACTGATTTCAACGAAGTTTGCCTCGGCCGCACCCTGGGGCCAAAGCGCCGCTTCGTAGTCGCGCAAAAACCGCCCGCGCATAGCAAGGCGGCCAGGACGCTCTTCCGGCGGAATCCTTTCGCCAGACGGGGTAAACGCATCCGCTGTCTCCTCGAAACGGCCCTGCTCCTGCTGCTCCCGGGAAAGACCGAGGAGCCGTGCGGCGGTCCGATTCAGTGAAACCAGTCTTCCTTCGCGGTCGAGGACCGCAATCCCTTCGCCCAGATTGTCAAAATATGTGTAAAGGCTTTCGAATGTCTCAACCGGATTCATCATGGCACCCGCAAGCCAGAGAAGGAGCTGTGAAAATCCCGTCCTTTATTGCGCCCCCCGCGTGCCGGAGGCGCCTGGAGCCCGACCGGACGGTGCTTCGTGATCGTGCCTGCCAGTCTCCGGCGGCCGCGCCGGACCTTTTCGATCGAACGGAATGATCAGGGTGAGGCCGAGGGTGTTGCGCCATTGCAGACCCGTCATTCCGGGCCCCTGGAGGGGAGGGTTGCTCCAATGACCATACCAATTCATGGGCCGCGCGGCGCCGGCAGCGGAGACGAAAGACGAGGTCCGGGTCCGAATTGGCGGCATTAAGCCAAATCGGGAATGCCGCCCTGCCGCTGCCGGTATCTTGACGGGAATCCCCGCCGCGCCTAGACTCACAGGGTTTGGACTTTTGCGGGATTGGAGCCGCAGCCAAGCGCCCGACCGGGCGTCCGCGACGCGACAGACGCAGCCTGGGTTGCGGGCCGAGTGCGGGCTGCGTCTATGATTTGCGGGTGAGGATTGTTGCGGCCGCGCTTGCTGAGCAGAGGCGAAGCGCGCTGCGGCCACGGAGAGATTTATGCCAACCGGAAACACCACCGTCAGCCTGGACCAGGAGATCAATCCCTGGGAGGCGCAAAGCGCGCGGTTCGATTTTGCGGCGCGCAAACTGAATCTCGACGAGGGGCTTTGGAAGGTGTTGCGCTCGCCCTCGCGCGAAATCATCGTCCACTTTCCCGTGACGCTGGACAACGGGCAGATCGAGATGTTCACCGGGTTCCGTGTGCAGCACTCGATGGCGCGCGGGCCGTGCAAGGGCGGCATCCGCTATGCGCCGGACGTGACCCTGGATGAGGTGCGCGCGCTGGCCAGCTGGATGACCTGGAAGTGCGCGGTGGCGAACATTCCCTTCGGCGGAGCCAAGGGCGGCGTGATCTGCGATCCAAAGAACATAAGCCGCGGAGAACTGGAGCGGCTCACGCGCCGGTACACCTCGGAGATCATCGAGTTCCTCGGGCCGGAGAAGGACGTGCCCGCGCCCGACGTGAACACCAACGAGCAGACCATGGCGTGGATCATGGACACCTACTCCATGCACATGCGGCAGACGGTAACCAGCGTGGTCACGGGGAAGCCGATCAATATCGGCGGCTCGCGCGGGCGCATTGAAGCCACTGGCCGCGGCGTGATGGTGGTGTGCGACGAAAGCCTGCGCTACCTGAACATGCCCGTCGACGGCTGCCGCGTTATTATCCAGGGATTCGGCAACGTGGGCTCGAATGCCGCACGGCTGATGCGGGAGCACGGGTACAAGATCATCGGCGTCGCGGAGAAGGACGGCGGCCTTTTTAACGCCAACGGCATCGACGTGCACCAGCTGATCGAGTACAAATACCGCAACGAATCGGTCCTGAGTTTTCCCGGCGCGGAAGCCATGCCGGCCGATGAGCTGCTGGTCGCGGACTGCGAGATTCTGATTCCGGCCGCGACCGAGAATGTGATCACCAGCCGCAACGCCGACAAGGTAAAGGCGCGCATCGTGGTTGAAGGCGCGAACGGACCCACGACCGCCGTAGCCGATGAAATTCTTGCCGACAAACGCACCTTCATCGTGCCCGACATTCTGGCCAACGCCGGCGGCGTGACCGCCAGCTACTTTGAGTGGGTGCAGGACCGGCAGGGGTACTTCTGGAAGGAAGCCATTGTCAACGAGCAGCTGGAAACCATTCTGCGCGACAGCTTCGACGACGTGGTGCGCTACGCGGAAGCCCACAACGTGAATAACCGCATCGCGGCGTACATGCTGGCCATCGACCGCGTGGCCTTCACCATCAAGCAGCGCGGAATTTACGCCTGACTTGAGCGCCCGAGAAGCACTGCGACAACGGCGGGATGATACTCCATCCCGCTTTTCTTTTAGTGTGCCGAAACTATTCTCCGGGGCCAACGTCTTTCCTTATAGGTAGTAGATAAGGAGCCTCGAATGAACGGGTTGAGAGTGACGAGCCTGGTGCTCGCGTGCGCGCTCTTTGCGCCTGCCGTGGCGAGCGCTAAATCGAAACCCCTGGATCCGGCAACCGTGCACGAGCGCATTCTCAAGCGTGGAATCGGAAGCTGGATCTGCGTGGAAGAAGTAAATGGAGTTGCCCTGGTTGGCCGGGTTGTGTCGATCAATGCGGATTCAGTGGGACTGCAACTCCAAAACTATCCCGAAGTGACGCCCATACCCTACACCGACATTGTGGGACTCCGCTTGGGCCTGTCGGAAAAGGGATTCTGGATCATCACAGGGGTTGGAGTGGGAGCAGCCGCGGCGTTCGCGGCCGTGGCTTTCCACGAGTTCAATGAGAACAAGCCCAAGCTCCCCACAACGACCGGAACCGAGCCGCCGGCGCTGGTTCGTTTTAGCTGGTAAGCGCGGCGGGATCCTAACCGAATCACGAAAAACAGACGGGAGGGCGGAGGCTCCTCCCATTTTTTCATGCGATAGGATCATACCGCCTCTGCCCCCTTAACCGCAGCGCAGCCGCGACTCCCACGAATTGGGCAGTTGGGTTTCTGCACGGGCCACGAGCACCGGTGCAATAATGGAGCCAAACGCGGCGCTTCACGCGGTCCGCCGCAAGCTTCGGCGATGAACCTGCCCAACTCCATCACGATGAGCCGGATCGCGATGATCCCGCTGTTCCTGTGGATCCTTTCGCCGCACTTTCCCTGGACGGCCGGCGGCTCGCAGGTGATCGCGGCCAGTGTGCTCTTTATTCTGGCGTCGATGACCGATGGACTGGATGGGTACCTGGCGCGCAAACGCGGCCAGATCACCACCATGGGCATGCTGCTCGATCCGCTGGCCGACAAAATCATGGTGACGGCAGCCTTCGTTGCGCTGCTGGCCTACGACCCGCAAGTGGTCAAAGTGTGGATCGTGGTGGTGATCATCGGCCGCGAGTTTCTTATCTCCGGGCTACGTTCGATCGCCAGCTCGGAAGGATTCACCATTACCGCCAGCGAACTGGGCAAGCTGAAGACGGTGAGCCAGATTGTCTCCGTGGTTTCGGCTATCCTGGCGCACCGCTGGGATTCCTGGCAGTTGGGCGTGGTGGTGATTCCGGTAAAGTGGTACGCCGTGGCCGCGATCTATTTCACCGTGGTGGTCTCGATCATCTCGGCGGTCGATTATTTTGTCGGCTTCTGGAAGAAGATCGACCACGCCTCCAAAGACCGGCGCAAAGCCGCCGTGCTTTCGCGCGGCAAGAGCGCGCGGTTGACGTAGGGAACAGTGGTCAGTGTTCAGTGATCAGCGTTCAGTGATCGGTTTTCGGCGGCCGATCGAAATTGAGCGACTTCTCATCACATGCTCGCTACTGACAACTGTCCACCGATCACTGTCCACTATCGCTCACTGTCCCAACTGGTATTGCACTTCGGCTAGCGCTGTCTGGTAGGCGTAGCGCGCGGTGGTGTAATCGATTTCGGCCTGCGTCTGCGCAAGCTGCGCCTGGGTGAGCTCGACGATGCTGCTGAGGCCGATTTTGTAACGCGCCTGGGCGAGGTCGAGCGCGAGGTTGGCCTGGTTGAGCTCGCCCTGGGTCACGCCGATGCGCTGAAAGGCGGTCTGCGCGTTGAGCACCGCCGTGCGCACGTCTCGGGCGATGGTGTCGCGCAGTTTGCGCACGTTTTCCTCGGCCGCCTGCGCGCGCAGTTTTGCTTCCTTGGCATCGGCGTTGAAGAGAAATCCGTTGAAAACCGGAATGCTAATATTGGCGCCCGCCACGCCGTACCAGGAAGACTCGATCTGGTCTGCGCGCACGGGCGTGCCGCCGGCCGCAGCCAGAGCGGAGACTGTGGGCAACCACAAGTCGCGCTCCGCGGCGGAGAACTGGCGGGCCGATGTGTACTGCTCGTTGAGAGCGGCGAGGTCAGGACGTTGCCCGAATGCGGTCTGCAAGAGAGTGTCGGCGTTGTCGGGCGCGGGCGGAAGATTGCCGCCAGTTTCATCCACGAGCGTGTACTGCTGATCGGTCTCGGAGCCGAGCACATCGTTGAGCGCCGCCATGGCCGCCTGTTCGTTGTTCCTGGCGTCGAGCAGAAGCAGATTGGCCTGCGCGATCTGCACGTTGGCAAAGCTGAGATCGAGATCGGATTTAATCTTCGATCTTGTCAGCGCGTTTACCTGGTCTCCCGTGGCCTGCCGCTGCGCCAGAGTTTGCTGAGCCACGCGCAGCACGGCCTGCGCGGTGAGCGCCTGATAGAACGCCTGATCCACGGTGAGCTTGATGTCGAGCTCGGTAGCGCGCTCGTTTTCAAGCTGCGCCTTGGCGTTCGACTGCGCGCTGAGCACCAGATTGTGCGTGCGCCCGAAGTCGGTGATCAACTGGCTCACGGAGAGACCGGCCGCCGCACGATCGTAGACAGAGGAGTTGGAGAGATAGCCGGCGGTGATGCGGCTGTTCTCATGCGCGCCCACGGCGGTCAGATCGCCGCTGGTCATGGGCATTTCCGCCGAGCGCACTTCACGCGCGACCTGAGCCTGGGCCAGAGCGAGAAGACGTGCCACGCTGATGTTGGGATTGCTCTTGATCGCCATCTGCTCGGCTTGCTCGAGCGTAAGCCTGGGTCCTATTTCTGCCGGCGGACGATTGTTTGCCGCTTCCGCTAAGGGGGCGGCGGCCGGCGGAGCCATCGGCTGCGGAATCTGGCTTTCCTGCAGGGCTGGCGCTGCGGACGAAGCCAGTAATTCGGGCACAGGGGCCGATGGCAACACGCCCTGCTGCGCCTGTGCCGGGCGCGAGAATGGCGCCAGCGCCAGCAGTGCGGAACAGAAACAGGAGGCGACTGATTTTCTCTTCTCGCTATTCATGCGTTCCACCTTCGGTGGCCGGGGCTGCGTGTTCACGCCGGCCATGAATCAGCAAGTACACGGCGGGAACCAGGAAGACGGTCACGATGACAGAAAGCGTGAGTCCCCCGATGATGGCCCGCGCCAGCGGCGCGTACTGCTCGCTGCCGGCCTCGAGACCCAGCGCCATGGGAATCATGCCCAGCAGCGTAGCCAGTGAGGTCATCAAGATGGGCCGCAAGCGCACGCGGCAGGATTCCACCGTGGCCTCGAGCAGCGGCTTTCCCTGCTTGTGGAGGATAGTCGCGAATTCCACGATGAGAATGCTGTTCGACACTACGATGCCCGCCATCATGATGACGCCCATGAGCGACATGATGTTAAGCGTGCTGCCTGTCATCACCAGGATGAGCACCACGCCCACCAGGCCGGGCGGAATGGCCATGAGGATGATGAAGGGGTCGAGGAAGGAGGCGAACTGCGCCATGAGGATGAGGTAAACCAGCGCGATGGCGATGATGAGGCCGATGCCGAAGTCGTGAAAGGCCTCGTTCATGTTGACCACCGCGCCGCGCAGATGAAGCGTGGTGTTGCGGTCGTGCGGAGTGGAGGCAAGCAGGCGATTGATGCGCGCGCCCACGCTCTGCAGCGCTTCAGTGCGCGTGGAGACATACACATCGATCACAGGCCGGATCTGATAGTGATCAACCTCGGTGGGCGTATTGATCTGCTGAATGTCGGCCACTTCGCCCAGGGGAACATATCCGGATTTGTGATCGCCGCTGAAATCCGGCGACGATAACGGAGGGTCGGCCATTCTGCCTTCCTGCAAGGGGTCGTAGCCGCCGGGCCGCACGCCCCGCAGAGGAATATTGCGGAAATCCTCCATCGACATGTTGTCGATCCAGCGGTTGGCGTACTGCACGGTAACCATGTAGTTGTTGCCGGTAGCCGGATCGATCCAGTAACTGGGAGCGATCATACCGTCGGAAGTGAGAGCGGTGATGACGTTGTCGACCACATCCTTGGCCGAAAGCCCGATTAGGCTGGCGCGCTCGCGGTCGATGTTGAGCTCAAGACCGGGGTAATCGACACTCTGGGGAATGTAGACGCTGGCCACGTTGGGCATGTTGCGGATTTTAGAGGCGAGCTGCTGTGCGAGAGCATAGGCTCCGTCCATATCCTGCGAGCCGACCTGGATGTCGATGGGGGCGGGCAGGCCTTGGTTGATCACTCCGTCAATGAGGCCACCGGCCTGGAAGTAGGTGGAAAGCTCGGGCATTTCGCGCGAAAGTTTGGCCTGGACGCGGCGCATGTATTCGTAACTGCCGACGCTATGGTCTTCTTTCAAGCTGGTCTGCACGAAAGCGGTGTCCATGGAAGCATTGGTGGTGTAAATCGCGGAGAGGTCGGGATAGACGCCGATGTTGGAGACGATCATGCCCAGATCGCTGGGCTTCACCACGCTGCGGATCACCTGCTCGACCTTAGCGATGTAGTCATTGCTTACCTCAAGGCGCGTGCCGCTGGGCATGTGCACGTTGATGATGAACTGGCCGGGATCGGTGCGGGGAAAATAAGCGCGGCCGAGGAAGGGGAAGGTAACGGCAAACAACAGGATCATGCCGGCGAAGATGACCGCGGTGGTTAAGCCCGGCCGCCGCATGAGGCGCAGGGCGAGGTTTTCGTAGGCGTTGAGAAGGCTCTGAAACTTATTGTTGAAGGAAATCAGGAAGCGTTTGAAGATCGAAGGCTTGTTGCCTTCAATCGCATCGACAAAGCCCTCGTGTTTGATTCCCATCGGATCCATGCGCACGAACAGGGAGCAGAAGAGAGGCACAACCGTCATGGCGATGAAGTAGGAAGCGAAGATCGAAAACGCGACTCCCAGCGCAAGCGGCGTGAAGATGTATTTGCTGACACCGGTGAAGGAAGAGACGGGAAAGAAGACGATGGCGGTGGTGAAGGTGGCGGCCAGGACGGCCATGGAGACCTCTGTGCCGCCTTCGTCTGCGGCCACGCGAGGAGATTTGCCCATTTCCATATGGCGGAAGATGTTCTCGAGGACGATCACGCCGTTGTCAATGAGGCGCGAGAACACGAGCGCGAGCCCGCCCAGAAGCATGGTATTGATGGACCCGCCCATGGCACTGGTGAACATGAGACAGACCAGTGCCGAAAGCGGAACCGGCAAAAGCACGGCCAGCGTGGCCCTGGGGCTACCGAGGAAGATAAGCACCATGATTCCCGCGAGCACCAGCCCAATGAGAGCCTCGCGGGAGACGTTGGCTATGGCCAGCTTGACGAAAACGGACTGATCGAACACCACTGCGGTTTTAAGCTGGGCGGGAATATCGACCAGATGCTTGATGGCCGCCTTGATGCCGTCGACGATGGTGATGGTGTTGCTGTTGCCGCCCTGCTTGAAGATGGGCACGTAGACCGAGCGCTGGCCATCGATGCGCACAATGTTGTATTGCAGGGCTCCCGAGTCGACCGCCTTGCCCACGTCTGCCACCAGCACCGACGAATTGCCGACCGACTTGAGCGGCATTTCGTTCATGGCCTTGGCATCGGGAAACTGGCTGTTGGCGTA
>JASHTS010000110.1 GCA_030040425.1 Acidobacteriaceae bacterium
GCTAACGATTGCCGCGTTTCGGCTCCAGCGGCGCAATTTCCTTCCGGTGCCGTGCCGGCGCACACGTTAGAATTCGCCATTTTTGTCAATCACCATAAGACAAACGGTTGTGTTTGCGACATGATTCCCAAGATTGCGTGTGCGGAGGAGATTAAACCACTCCTTTGGAATGACTGTCAAGTCATTTCTTTGTTAGTAGACAATCGATTGAATTGGTGCTATGCTCCTGCGTGCATCACGCCATATGCTGGACCCGGTTTCTATTCGGAATGGGGCGATGAGGCCCTTTATGGGCTGATTGCTGCCTGAGCAATCGCTTGTCTCTAACTTGGTCCGGCAGAAGCTATTAGAATGATCGGATCGATACCATGGCTCATAGATCCCGGCGGGAGTTCCTCCAGCAGGCGGCTTTAGCTGCAACGACAATAGCTTGCGCAAGTGGGTTTGCTGCTCGGGGCCAGGATGCCGCGAACTCGGGCCATCCCCGCGCCTGGATAACCGCGGGGGAATTCCGATTCAAGGAGATTGCCGTTCCCGGCTGGCAAACTCCCTCCCTTGGAAAGACCGCCACCGTGGAGATCGACCCGGCCCGCAGCTTCCAAAGCATCCTCGGCTTTGGCGGCGCGTTCACTGATGCTTCCTGTTATCTACTGAGCAGGATGGAGAGCGCTGCGCGCGCCCGATTGCTGGGCGAATTCTTCGGCTCCGCCGGCTTTGGGCTTTCCGTCGGCCGAATCTGCATCGGGTCCAGCGACTATTCCCGCAACGCCTATAGCTACGACGACTCGTCCACCCCCGACCCCGAACTCAACGGCTTCAGCATTCAACACGACCGTGCGTACATTCTGCCCGTTCTCCAGGAAGCGCTTCGCACCAATCCGGACCTCTTCCTTGTTTCGACGCCCTGGAGCCCTCCGGCCTGGATGAAGGCCGGCGACTCGCTGCTGGGCGGCTCCATGAGGAAGGAGTACTTCCAGTCCTACGCACAATACTTCGTGAAATTCCTCGAGGCGTACCGGAGCGAGGGCGTGCCCGTGGGTGCGGTCACCTGCCAGAACGAGGTGGACACTGATCAGGATGGCAGGATGCCCGCGTGCCTTTGGGGCCAGGAGTATGAGATCGCGTTCATCAGGGATTTCCTCGGACCGGCGCTTCGCCAGGCTTCTCCGGGCACGAAGATCTGGCTGCTCGATCACAATTACGACCTGTGGGGGCGCGTGATGGACGAGCTGAGCGATCCTGGCGTCTTCCAGTTTGCGGAGGGGGTCGCCTGGCATGGCTATGACGGATCGCCCGATGCCATGACCCGCGTCCATGACGCTTTTCCCTCCAAAAGCGCTTACTGGACCGAAGGCGGTCCCTCGCTTTCCGACCCGGACTACGCCACCGGTTGGGCCAAGTGGTCGGCTGACTGCGCGGTAATCCTGAAGAACTGGGGGCGCTGCATCGTCGCGTGGAACTTTGTCCTCGATGAAAAGGGCAAACCCAACATCGGTCCCTTCGATTGCGGCGGGTTGGTCACGCTCAACTCTGAAACCGGGGAGCTGACGCGCAGCGGCATGTACTGGGCCCTGGCCCACTATGCAAAAGCTGCGCGCCGCGGTGCGCGCGTGATCGCCAGCCAGGCGAATGCACCCGGCGTCGAACACGTCGCGTTTGCCAACCCCGATGGCGCCTACGCCCTCGTGCTTACCAATCAGGGAGACGACCGCGATATCGACTGTCAGTTTGAAGATCGGCAGGTTCGCCTGCACATGCCGCGCGGTTCCGTCATGACGCTGCACTGGAGTTAAGGCGCTCCTTCATCGCAGATTTCGATTGTTGACCTCGAGCGCGGCCCGGTTCGCATCTCCAGGGACAAAATCTCGCGCTCCCCTCAGCCCGCCCTTTTGAAATCGAAGTAAGCCAGGTTCATTTGTCCCTCGGTGAGGATGTGCACGGTAAGTACGTTGATCCCTCGGCGAAGTTTTACCTTCGCGATTCCAGGCGCAACATTCCAGTGGTGCCATTGCCGCCAGGCGACGCGGTCAGCCGCATCAAAGGTCGACTCGATCTTCAGCGGGCCCGTCGCCGGCTCGCCGTCGACGTCGAGCGAGATGGTTCCGCCGCGGTTCGAGGTATAGAGCAGGTCCGCGCTGTACCATCCAGACCGCTTCACATCGACAGTGATGTCGAACCACTCCCCAGGCACGGTCCAGCCTACGTAAAACATATTCGCCGGCGGCTTAACCCTGTCGTATTGCGTGTCGTCGATCGGGGTTTTGCGGTCCATCTTGGTATAGGAAATATCCACGCCTTCGTTCATGCGGAATTCATTCAGGTAAGAACCGTCGGCGGGATTGAGCGCACCGCTCCCGTTGTTCTTGGCGTCGGAGTCGTGATAAGCCACGCCTTCGCCTCCGCGATCGTAGAAAGCGCAATACACTTTGCCCGGGATCTTCTGCGCGCCACCGTGATAGCGGCTGTCTTCGAAGGGGGTGCCTTTGTATTGGGCCAGGAAATCCCGGCGGGAAGAGCACCAGGCAGCGCCCGCGAAGAGCGAAGCCAGGACCAAACACAAGTGGAATCCCGTTCGCGGCATAGCGCGTCCTCCCGCGTCCAATCGGCATGGAACGGTTCATTATGCACTTGCGGACAAACGGTTGTCTAATTCGGATGAATTCTTGCGGGCGGATGGATGCTCGGCGGTGATGAAATCCCTGCCGTGTCACCATCGAAGATCGTCAGCCCTGTTCCTCACCATGGTTCTCCCAGCAAAGTGCGCCGATGCGCACCGAACCGCTCGCACGAATTTTTCAGAAGTGCCCCTGCGCGCAGTGGGCCGCCCGTTGAGGCTGCGCGGCTTAGGAACGGGGGTGTTCATCGGACCAACATGCAAGTCCTATCTCCAGTTGCCCATCAGGACAAACGGTGCCCAATAATAAGGATGGCTAAGATTCGCCCTACCTTGGTCTCCATTGTGATCGAATCTCAAGCCCCGGTCGTCAAACGCGGATTTTTCCGTTTGCTTAGCCAGGAGAAGATCCAGTTGAGCCTGCCTCAGTGCCTCAACCTTCATCACCTTCCCGGCGCCGTCTTTCCATCGCCGATAGAAATCAGCCATCAATTCACCCGTACTGGCGTCGTTCACCTCCCAAAGCGAAGAAATCACTGCCTTCGCTCCCTTCAATTGTGCTGTCGTCGCCAATCCGTCTACCTCGCGGCCATTACTAGCGATGCCGGTTACGCCGGTTTCACAGGCGGACAATGTCAACAAATCCGTATGACGCAAATCCAGGTTCTGGTTATCGCGAAAATCAGCCAGCGTCAAATGGAATCCATTCCCCTCAATGGTTTTCCCTGCAAGAAGCAGGTATGATTGACTGTCATCCCCCGGGTTTAATACGAAGTGGCTTGCGATATGAACAATTGGATGCCCTCGATCGAGCTGGTTCTCCATCGCCTCCTCGGTGAATTGTCCGTTCAATAAGATTGAACCAGGCAACACTCCGTTCGCACCTTCGACTTGTGGATCCTTCACAATCTCCCGGAGCTCGGTGCTCACTTCGGGAAGAGGGCTCAAGTCTGCCTCGTACTGGCGCGAAATCCCCATTGCGACGGCCTTCGCCGCCTCAAGTTCGGGAGTTTCCCCTAATCGTGAAAAACTTGCGGGAGTGATCGCAACCATGCTGTAGTTTTCGACCAGATAGTGCCTACCATCGAAAAGCGCAGCCATGGGAATATAGCGCAGCGCACCATCGAGCGACCACACAAGCGTTTTGGCATCGGCCTGATCGAGATCTGCCTTGATCGGCCCAATCAGAATTTTGTAAAGCTCCTGCGCCAACGGTTTCGGATCCTCCGATGGATTGCGCAGCACTTGCTGAAACGCCGAAATCTTTCTGTTGAGATCCTGCTCTGAGATCGCGGATTCGCGCGCCACAGTTGTTGCCGGCGTGATCACAATGACGCGATAGCGGTTGTTTGTGATGATGGTGTAGAGCGCCACGGCGTTGGGTGTATCCGCAATCTGATCCTCGAGCGCACTTACGTCTCTCTTCACGTCGGCTACTTGCTTATTGGCTTGGCTGTCTTCACCAAAGAGCACGTACAGTCGGTCAAAATAATTGTTCAACCCGCCCCTAGCCGTCTCGAGCCGGCTTGACAGTTTCTGATATTGTTTCTCTTCCTCGGGAGTTCGCGCCTTGATTTTTTTCAGCTCCAACCACTGCCGCCCCAGTAAAGCCAATTGAGTGGTGGAACTCCGGTAGTCCTCTTCTGCTTGTCGCTCTTCGGGAGTGAGAGAAAGCGGTCCAAGCACGTCCGCCGAGTCACCACGCACAAAGTCGGTGTACTCTTGCTCCTTGAGCAGGTTCAGTACCTGTTGGGCTTCGGGTAACCGCTCCTGGTCGATGAGCAGGTCAGCGAGATCGCGGTAGACCGACTCCTTTGAGGAGACGAGGCTTCTCTGCATATCGTCGCTAATTTCGCTAGCGCTTTGTCGCAGTTGCTGCAATAGATTAACTGCTTCTTTGCCATAAAACACGGCCACTGCCGGCCGGGTTCGCCGTTCGGCCAACATAAGGTTATACAAGACTCGGGATTTAAGGGATGGAAAGCCTGCTGCGGATGCGATCGCGAGCGCCAATTTGAGCGGTCTGAGGGCAGTCTTGTACTCCCCAAGGCCAATATATGCATGGCCCAAATCGTCCAGTGCAACCGCTTCGAAGAGGCGATCCTGCGTGCGCTCACAAATCAAGAGGGCCCTATAAAAGAAGTTAATCGCCGTACGCCCCTGATGCAGGTTATCTTGAGCAAGACCGATTGCTAGAAGTGCTCGGACTTGACTTACGTTTATATGTAATTCCTCAGAAAGAGCCCACGCCCTCATGCCGTATCCCAGTGCTTCTTTGTTCTTCATTGCGCTGTAAGCAATGCTTAAGCACACCAATGTCAGTGCCTGGCCTGCTCTGTCGCCCGACTTTAGTTGAATTGAAAGCGCCTGATTATATTCATTGATTGCTGCTTGGTTCTCTCCGAGTGATGCGTCGAGATAACCTAACTCGATGAGTGTTTCGGCTTCGGTCGGGCGATCGCCAACCTGGCGAGAGATCGACAATGCATCGTTCAGAGACGTGAGCGCGGCTGGTCCTTGACCCAGAAGAATATTCAAATCGCCTATTTCAACCAGCACCTTGGCCTCACCGAAGCGCACACCGGCCTGCCGCATCATGGAGAGGGCTTGATTAAGCGTTTCAAGGGCTTTTTGCTTGTCGCCTTGAAAAATATAAAGCAGTGCAAGGTCGGAAAGTGCCGTCGATTGAATGGCGACGTTTCCCGTTTCCTTGCCAAGCTGCAATACCGTGTCAAAGGCATCCAAGGCTTTCTTCTGGTCGCCCTGGTCGATGGAGACTTTTCCGATGCCCGCAAGGGCGATCGCTTCGGAATATTTATCGCCCACTTGGCGAGAAAATGTGACTGCACGGCTCAAGCAATCCATGGCGTTTTGATCTTCGTTCAGCTCGACGAACGCAAGCCCGATTTCGCCCAATATGTATCGTTGATCGGGGTGGTCACCAATGCGCCGATAGAGGGCAACAGCCCTGTTTAGGCTTCCTAGAGCTTTGCGCCGCTCGCCCAAGAGAATGTAGAGATTGGCAGCTCCAGCGCGTGTCCCCGCTTCTCCCGCTTCATCGCCCAATTCTTGCGCTATGTGCGCTGATTGCTCCAGTTCCTCTGTCGCCATCTTCAGATCACCCGAAGCGGCGCGAATGCTTGCGATCATGAAGAGGGCTCCCCCCTCGCTGCTTCGGGCGTTCAAGTCGCGATCAATCGCGAGAGCTTCCTCTAGAAATTGCAGCGCTCTGCGATTATCATTCAATCCGCTGTAGGTCATGCCAATACTGCCTAGCGTCCCTGCTTCCTCTCCTCTCTCGCCAGATTGCGTTTCAATCCGTAGAGCTTGATTGAGTTGATCGATCGCCTCTTGCTTCTGGCCAAGGGCATTCAGCAAACTTCCTTCCATCGTCTCGGCCATAGCAAGCTCATGCTGCTCGCCGAGTTCCGTCGCTAGAGTGGCTGCCTGCTGGCATATTTTGAGGCTGTCAGCGAAGTGCGATTGATGCATGAGCTCAGCGCCCTTTGCCAGATAGGCCTGCAACTGCAAGGAATCCGAGTCGCGAGGTTCTGCTTTCCGGAGGGTAGTTAGGGTGAGGGAGTAGGACGCCCCTGGCTCTGCATCGGAGGTATTGATCCTCACATGGAACTGTCCGGATTGTTCTGCGATCACATGGGCCGGCTCCGGTCCCCACTCCCCATTCTGACTGTCAGCTATGAGTAGACTCTTTCCTGAAGGATCCAGGACTTCAACCACTACATCGGCCCCTTTCTGTTCCGCCAGGAGCTCAAAATACTGGCCGGCCTGAGCCATGAGAGTGAAATTATCTCGCTGGCCCTTGACTGCTTTTCGAGTTATCGAAATGCCCAACGACAGGCTGGTGCGGGGAGTTGCGCCGCGGACAGTTGTGCTGGCCACCGACGATTGGCCCGCGCCAGGCCTAGAGTCGGTTAACTGCGATGCATTTGCCGGACCCAGATTCAGGAGCAGAATGTAAAACGTCGCCAATAAGAATCGAGGCATTGCCGGGCAAACTGTTGTCCAGAATGTCATTCTTGCCTCGAGTAAGCGCCACGGCGGTGCTATACAAAACAATGGCGCCAATTATTCAAGGGGAGACGAAAAGAATAAACCTGCATGAGGCTCTCGGTCCAGCCAGCGTAGGAGCGGCTACCGCATCATCTCCGGGAGAACCTGCGTGTCTTCCACGCGAACGCTCTGAAACGCGCGCGGATCCAATCACCCGTCTAGGATGGCGGGGCAGCCGACGCGCGCAATACGGTGAGAAAGTCCTCGAGACTGCAGGAAAAATCTGCCCGGCTGCAGCCGGGTACGAACACCGGGACATCCGCTGGAGGATTGGCGAGCGTGAGAGGTTTCGCCACGCGCATCTGATCGAGAGTCTGCGCGGTGTAATGCATGCGAACGGAATATCGGCGGCTGGCACCTGTTCGCCAGAGCTCGAATACCAGCGCTCCACCGGGAGGCGTGCCGCCTCGGCTTCCATTCACTATCCAATCAAGTCCCAGTGCCCCGGCCACGCCAGCGATATTCGTATCGTGCCCGACCAGAAAAAGAACGCGGTCCGATGGTCTTGCCTTCTCTCCTTGTGCCGGCTTGCCCGTGGCGCTCTGCTCCAGCGCTTTGGCGATGTAATCCAGCAGCATCGAAGAGTACATGCGGGCAATAGCCGGCGTGCGATGCGCGAAGTCCTCTTCCGCGGCGTGCAACTCGAGGATCTCCTGCAACGCCGATTCATCCAGGCAGCCCCACCCAAGGTTCGTGCCGCTCATTCCCTCGGTATATTCGAGTAACAGGTTTTCAGCCAGGGATGAAGCCGTTTCCAGCGGACCCTGCAGTTCCACAGCATGGTCACCCCCGCCAGGTGCAAGGGTTGCGGGAATGTCAAAGAGCGAGGTCCGCGCAAAGTTGGTCGTCTGCACTTTGCCGCAGCCAGCCAGCAGCCGGTCGAGCGCGGCCAGTTGCGGCCGATAGGCTGCCGTCAGATTATTCGCGTCGCCGCCGATACGCCCCGCGATGGCGGCATCGGCGAGTGCCGGGTTCGGGTGAGCGTTGCCGGCCTCCATCGAGTGAAACAGGGAATCCGCAGTTCCCTGGGGCAAAGCCTGCACAGCCACGCCGCAACCGGGAAGAAGCCCCTCGGAAAGGGCTCTCCCCGTTTCCCGGGTACGCTCGTCGGAGTCGGCAACGATGGTCACGTGCGCCGCATCCGCGCAGCCGCTCGGCGCCATTAATCCCTCTTTCGCCAGCTTCGCGCGATCGTAAGCGCCGAAGAGCTTCATCAACTGGTATCCGTGCGCGGTGAGATAACCCGGCGGAACGTCCCACTCGGGCCACGCTGCCGACGAATACTTCGCATACTTCGAAGCTTTACCCGTAGGCGAGCGTACGCCGTGCCGGCTGAGATAGAGGACGAACTGCAATTCCGCATCGCCCCCTGGTGCCCGATAGGTCTGCGCCACTCCTGGCGGCAGGCACAAAGCACAAAATGCCGCGGAAAAAACAACTGCGTACGGTGCAAGGCGCGGCATAATCGGGTCCCTTGGGGTCATTCGAATCACAGAGAAGGCCGGAGATGAGAGAGGCCGATTGCGCCGGCCGGCGACGAATCGATGCGGTCTCTAGTGCTCGACACCCGAGGTCCAGCGCAAGCTGGCGCTGTACGTTGGCTTGTAGTACTCGCGCTGCGTCATGTACTCGGGGCTGCCGTTATAGAAGCCGAAGACTTCGTTGTTGAGGTCGAGCCCTTCCACTTCCAGTCGCAGCCCGCCAATCAGCCGCGCCCCCATCTGCGCGTCCACCTGGAAGTGCGGGTAGAAGTAATTGTCGCCGCAGGGTCCGTTGATCGGGCCATTAAGCGGCGCCGAGTCTGTAGGGTTTGGATTGGGATTGCCGCACTCCGCAATACCGGAGGCAGTGGAGTAGTACTGGTAGGCGTAAATGTTCGCGCCGTTGTAAGACATGCCCATGTGCACCTCGTAACGGCCGTACTCATACGCGGGTTCGATGTTGAACGCGTGCTTCGCCGTTCCCATCAACGACGGTGAATCGGTGCGGTCGGGAAGGCCGTTGATGCGTGAATCGTTGTAGGCGTAATTGGCCATTAGGCCCAGACCCCGAAAAGCGCCCGGCAGATTGGTAAACCTCTGCTGCAGGCCAAACTCCAACCCCCACACCCGGGCATTGTTTCCATTGGCGTCCTCCTGTGCCAGGGAGCCGGCGGGCGCACCGGGCACCACTGCCAGGCATGTGCCGGTGCAGGGAACATTGGCGGTCACAATCGGATTGGTCAGCTGCTTATAGAAAAATCCGGTTTGTATGAGGCCCAACGGCTTCAGCTCCTGTTCAAGCAGCAGATCGTAGTTGTTGGCATGCGTGGGCAGTTCGTTGGGGCTGCCGATGTCGGCCACAACCGGATCGTTGCCGGTTGGGTTGACATACGGCACCAGGTCGTACTGGTTGGGCCGGGAGATGCCGCGTGCATACACCGCGCGCACGGCCGTTGCGGGTGTAAAAGCATAACGGGCCTGCACGCTGGGCAAGGGATCAATGTAGGACTGGACATTTGTGACCGCTGTTGTCCCAATCCAGTTTCCGTTGTTGTCCAATCCGTCGCCGTTCGGCCCCGCGCTCGGATTCACCAAATATCCCAACCCGTACTCGTGCGTTGCTTCCAGGCGCAGTCCCGTCTGCAGGCGCAGACGGTCAAGATAGAAGGTGTTCATCACGTATCCGGCAGAGACGCGCTCGATCAGATTGTAGTTGGCGGAATCAGACCCGCTCCGCGTGGCCGGCACGTCCAGAGGCAGCAGTCCCGGATTGGCGGCAAGGTAGCTGTCCACTTTGTAGTGGTCGGTCATTTCCCCCATGTGGTAGGTGCCGTCGTAGTAGTGCGGATCCTCAAAGCCGCTGGCGAACATCTCCGAGCTTACGGGGGTGGCGCTTGCGGCCGCAGCGGAGCAGATCGCGTCGTTCGGGTAGTTGGGATTCGCCTTCGGATTGGGGCAGTAATCGTAAGTGGGTGTATAGGCGTCCTGTCCCTTGTGCGCATTGCGGAATTCACCGCCGAACTCCAGCATGGCGGAGCGCTTGCCGAGGTGATAGCTGAAGCCCATCGCACCCCACTCCTGCAGGTTCAACTGCATCGCCAGGCCGGTGCTGGTGTTGATGTTGTCCAGGGTGTAGTTGGAGAGGCTGTAGATGTTGTCCGCGGGCATGGTGGTATTCGGCACCATGCAGCTCGGCGTCCACTGCGGACGGTAGGGATCGCCATTCAGGCCGCCAACGTAATCGCAGTTACTCGATGTCCAGCTCTTCAACGCGGAGCTGGCGTCGAAGGCCGCTCCCGGATTGCCGCCGGCATTCAGTTCGCGGCTGCGTGAGACCGCGGAGCCCCACGTAAACCATTTGCCGCCGTACGTGTGGTTTCCACCCAGCGAAAGGCTCCCGATCATAAAGTCAGGATGCCGGATTGAATACTTGAAGGACGGCTTGTCGTCGGTGTTGATGGTATACGTCCACTTGTCGCCCCAGTCCTTGAAGTCGGAGAGAATGACGTGAGCGGCCAGGCTGGAGTGCTCGCTCACCTTGTAATCCACGCCCATGGTTCCACCCCAGCGCAGCCGCTGGGTGCGATATTCGCGCAGCGTAAGGTCGTCGTAGTACGGCGGCGTGCTGGCAAAGTTGCTGGGGTTCAGGTCCGGCTGCGGCTCAATGTCGTTGTACCCGCGCCCGTTGTAATCGTAGCTGGCGCTCGCGATTGCGCCCCAGCGCCGGGCTGCGCCAAAACGCTTGCCCACCGTAAACCCGAGAAGGCCCATATAGCGCCCGTTCATGATGGGCGAATAGCCCAGGGTGGAAATGCCATCGATGGTGGGCGCCTCGCCGGCCATCTTCGTCACCAGGTTGACCGATCCGCCGATGCCGTCCGCATCCTGGTTGGCGGAGAGCGTTTTGTTCAGTTCGATCGACTGCACCATGTCAGCGGGTATGGTGGCCAGCAGAACCTGGCGCACGCTTGACTCGGGTGAGGGAATCGTGACCCCGTCGATGGTCGTGTTGGTCAGGCGCGGGTCGAGGCCGCGCACCTGAACGTAGACGGCCTCGCCTTCGTCGCGCTGCACGGTCACGCCCGGCAAGCGGCCGGTGGCATCGGCAACATTGGCATTGGGGAGGGCTAGAATCTCGGTCTCCGGCATCACGTTGACGATGTTGGGCGAGGTGATTTCTTCATTCACTGCCTCGGTCATGGTCGCGCCGGTCTCGGCGGTAACTTCGACCTGCTCGGCGTTCGATCCGATGGCCAAAGTGAATTCCAGGGTGGCCGTTTGACCGGCAATGAGATTGACGGTTTGAATTTTTTGCGCAAAGCCCTGCGCGCTCACCGCCACCGTGTAACTGCCCGGCGCAAGGCCGTTCACGGCGAAACCGCCCTGAGAGTTGGTAATTACCACCAGATTGCCGGGAACGATCACCACGCGGGCATTTTGAATCACGGCCTTTGTGGAATCGGAAACCTCACCGCTGATCGACGCGGTCTGTGCGTGCCCCAGGAGCGTCCCGCTCGCAAGGGTGAAGCCCATGAACAGCAGGAGCAGAACGGGTCTGCGAATTGAGTAAAGCATGGCACGCCTCCTTGGAGACCGCTCCGGACGAGATCCTTCGCCTCCAGATTGATCGCTTCGGGCTGAAGCGTGCCTGAATGCCGTGTGACAAAGCTGTAAATTCGCTGCGCCTCCCTCAGGTTCTTCAGCCTGGCTTCACGTTGGCATGTGCATTCTTCATCTCGTCCGGTTTGTCGGCGAGCCGGAGTTGAAAGGGCAACTGAAATGCGCCTCACGAGCTCGAAAATCCGCTTGATTTTAGCGTTTGCCATCCTTGGTCAGGCTTTCGCCTGGCCGCAGGACCCGGCAGGTTTCCACATTACGCGCACCATCGCCCTGGGCGGAGATGGGTCTTGGGACTACCTGCGCTTCGATCCGAAATCGAATCGCCTCTTCGTCTCCCGCTCCACACGGGTCATGGTCGTCGACCTTGCGGAAGGCAAACTGGCCGGCGAGGTCCCCGATACAGACGGTGTCCATGGCGTCGCTCTCGACGCGGAACTCGGCCGCGGGGTAACAAGCAACGGCAAAGCCAACACCGCGTCCATCTTCGATCTCGAGTCGTTGAAAGTGCTGGCTACGGTGCCCACCGGCGCCAAGCCCGACAGCATCTTGTGGGAACCCTTCACCGGCGCCGTGTTGACCATGAATGGCGCGGCGAACTCCGTGACTGTGATCGACGTTGCGTCGGCAAAGGCATTGACTTCGATCGCCCTGCCCGGACGCCCGGAAAGCGTCGTCTCCGACGGAAATGGGAAAGTGTTTGTCAATCTCGAAGACAAGGGTCAGATTGCGGAGATCGATATGGCCACGCGGTCGGTCCGTCAAACGTGGAACCTCGAGGGTTGCTCGGAGCCGACCGGCCTGGCCATCGATACCGTTCATGCGCGCCTGTTTTCCGCCTGCCGTAATGGCGCTTTGATCGTTGTCGACGCAATCACCGGAAGGAACATTATGAAAGTGCCTATCGGTCTGGGAGTGGACGGAGTAGCTTACGATCCGGAGATCCACGCTGTCTTCACTTCCAACAAGGAAGGAACCATCTCCATCGTCGAACAGAAGGACGCTGACAGCTATTGCAATCTGCAGACGGTACTCACGCTTCCCGGGGCCAAAACCCTGGCTCTCGACCCCGCGCGGCATGTCGTCTACACTGTTGCCAACCGAATGGACAATGCGGGGAAAGACGAGTTTGTGCTTCTTGAAATTGGACAGTGAATGCGGCTGGAGGCGTTGTGCGCGCCCTGGTGGTTGAAGATCATGCCGGGCTGGCGCGGAACATCGCGCGCGCCTTGCGCGAATCCGCGGGATACGCCGTCGACATCTCGCTCGACGGGCAGGATGGTCTGTTCCTCGCCGAATCCAATCCCTACGATCTGATCCTGCTCGACCTCATGCTCCCGAAGCTCGATGGTCTCGAGATCCTGCGCAGCCTGCGCAAGAAGGCCGTCAAGACGCCGGTCCTCATTCTCACCTCGCGCGACGAGAGGGAAACCACCATCGCCCTTCTCGACGCGGGCGCCGACGACTACCTCACCAAGCCCTTCGATCTGGGAGAGATGGTGGCTCGGTGCCGCGCGCTGATTCGCCGCGCTCACGGTATCGCCACACCGGTCATTGAAGTGGAAGACCTGGTCATCCATCCCGCGGAGATGACGGCCACGCGCGCCGGCCGCCCGCTTACGCTCACTGCCATGGAGTACCGGCTCCTCGAATACATGGCGCATCGGCCGCGTGTCGTGCTCTCCAAGAACGAGTTGCTCGAGCATCTCTATGACCATAATTGGGAAAAATTCTCCAACGTTTTGGAGGTCTATATCTCCTCCCTGCGGCGCAAGCTGAACTTGGGCGCAACCTCACCCTTGATTCACACCCTCAAAGGCCGGGGCTACGTGCTCCTTTAATTGTGCAGAGGGTGTAACCACGCTTTAACAATTCCCGCATAGAGTTTAACCAGCCGCTCTATCTCGTCATGCGCTCCACGCTGTCTGCATTCTCCTCGGAGCCATTCTATGCAAATCCCGATTCGAATCCGGCTCTCGATCAGCTATTTTGCCATCTTTTCTGTGGCCGGCATACTTCTCTGCTTTGCTTCGTATCTCATGGCCCGCAGAAGCCTTTATACGGCCATGGATCACGAGTTCGACGAACGCATCGACGATGTGCACGACTTTTTCGCTGCGCATGATCTGGCCAACGACGTGAGCCGCGCGCGTGCCGAGGTGACGGCCGAGTTCGACCTCAAGGATGAAGGCAAGTGGCTGCAGATCCAGGATGACCAGAGCCGCTGGATTTATCGCGCGCGGCGCATGATGATCACCCCGCATGATCTGCCGCCGGCCTCGGCCCTGCCGCCTCAGGGGACCATCTTCACTTTCGGCGCGGACGGCAAGCGGATTCGCACGCTGCGCCGCACCTTCACTTTGAACGGCCGCACATTTGTGGTGGAAACCGGATCCACGCTCACAAAAACCGATCAGACGCTTCTTCTCTACCGCCACGGGCTTCTTCTGATCTCGCCCGTGATTCTTCTTATGGCCGGGCTTGCCGGACATTGGATGAGCCGCAACGCCCTCTCGCCCGTGGCAGCCATTGCGCGCGAAGCGCAGCGCATTCACGACGGCAATCTTCAAACCCGGCTGCCGCTGCTCCATACCCACGATGAACTGGCGCACCTCTCGCGCACCCTCAACGAAATGCTCGAGAGGATTGAGTCGGGCATGCGCAGCGTGCGCGATTTCACGGCTTACGCGTCGCATGAGTTGCGGACTCCACTGGCTCTCATTCGCACCGAGGCCGAGCTTGCCCTCCAGAAGGAGCGCTCCACCGCCGACTACCGCGACGCCATAGCCATCATCGGCGCCGAGGCGCAGCGCATGTCCTCGCTGCTCGACAGCCTCCTGTTTCTCGCCCGCGCCGATGCGGGCGCAGAGCGCGTCCAGATCGGCGCCGTCGATGCCCGGCAAATCTGTCTCGAAACAATGGAAAAATTGGGTCCGGCGTTTCAGCGGGCCAAGATCCGTTGTGAGGCCGGCCTGCCGGCGGACGACATGATCGTCCTGGCCGATCCACTCTACCTCCAGCGCCTCCTGATGATCGTTCTCGAAAATGCCGCCAAATACACTGAGGCGGGCGGACTGGTGCAGCTCATTCTCGAGCGCAGCGGCGATTGCGCCTGTTTTGAAGTCGCCGACACTGGAATTGGCATTCCGGAGAATGATCGCGCGCATATCTTTGAAAGATTTCGCCGCGGCAGCAACGCCCGCCAGACCAACGTCCACGGATCCGGCCTGGGACTCGCACTCGCGGCCTGGATTGCAGAAAGCCATCACACGACCATCCAGGTCAAGAGCGTAACCGGGTTTGGCAGCAGTTTTTCCTGGACGCTCTCTCTCGCCCCGGAACAGCAGGATCGGCATAGCCCGGTGGACGCGGGGCCCCATGCCGGCCAGTTGTCTGTGGTTTAAGTCAATCGGCTCTCTACGAGTGTCAAGTGGCCGACCGGCGCCCTCACCACAGCAGCTTCAATGCAAATTGAATCTGCCGTGAAGTTGTCGATGTGCTGGTGATGACCCCGGCGGTGGGCGAGACGCCGGAAGGCGTGAATACAACCAGGTTCGGTGTATTGAAATTGGCGCGATTGAGAATATTGAAGAACTCGGCGCGGAATTGCGTGGAGACGCGCTCGTGTACCGCAGTGTCTTTCATCATCGAGAAGTCCCACGTGGCAATGCCCGGCCCGGTAAGGGAGTCGCGTCCCAGATTGCCGTAGAAGCCGCTGCCTGGAGGCGGAGCCAGAAACGCCGCGGGATTGAACCACTGGGATGGTTTCCCGGAGATCGCCGATCCGGAGAATGAAGGATTCGCGAAGGGACGGACGGGGTTTTTTGTGTCTCCGTTGTTCGAAGGGTTGTAGCTTAATTGCGGCGTGAACGGAAACCCGGATTGGAGAGTCACAATGGAATTCGCCGTCCAGCCCGCTGCGAGCCCACCCGCAAATCCACTCGCGTGGCCGAGGAACGCGCGGTGCGATCCCAAGGGCAGGTTGTAGCTGCCGTCGATAACCGCCACGCTGCGCACGTCGTACGTGGCTGGACCCCAGTCTGCTTTCACATCGAATGGATTGGAAACCAGCCCCGGTGCGTTGCCGGCAGCCGTCGCATTGAGCGAGTCGCCATCGTCGAGAGACTTGGACCACGTGTAGACGCCGCGCAGCAGCAGGCCGTGACTCATGCGGTGATTGAAGTCTGCTTCGAACGCGTTGTAGGAAGAGGTGCCCACCGAGAACCAGGCCCATGCGGCGCCGAGGGCGGGATTCGCCGCGGGCGTTCCCGCGGGGATGTAATAGGTCCCGGCGGGGATGGCGGCTCCGGCAAGCGGAGCCGGAAACGTGCTTGGGAATGCAGCGGGGCATGGAGAGGCCGGGCATATCGTCGGTGTCGGCTCGTTATCGTCAAGGCTCACAATTTCGTGGTATCCATGCGAGCCCACATAGCCAAGCGTCAAGACGGTATTCCCTGAAAGCGCCTGCTCCACTCTCAGCGAATAGGAGATCAGCGTAGGCGTATGCATGTCCGGCTGCACGCCTGCCGGCGCAACCTTGGCATTGGCCGGCACGGGCGAGATGGGCAGAGGCAGCGAAGACACGGGAAGATTTGCGATGCTGTAGGAGGGATTGAAGGGCCCGTTCTGATCCATCCGGTAGCCGAGAGCATCCTGGAGGTCGTTGTACATGCCGAATCCTGCACGAATCACCGTCTTCGACCCAAGCGGGCTCCAGGCAAGCCCGATGCGCGGCTGCGGCAGAAACTTGGCGCGATTGAGGGTGAACGCGGAACTCGCGATGCGCGGCTGAGTCTGAATCACGCCCTCTTGGGTGATGAATGTCGCGGCGCGGCCGTGCGCCTCGTTCCATCCGCTGGTGAATTCGTCGCGAAAGCCCAGGGAGAGAGTGAATTTCGGTGTCGCGCGCACTGTGTCCTGCACATACCAGGCTCCCAGCAGCGAGCGCCAATTCATTTCCGTAGGAGCCGGATCATAGAGAAAGCTCGAGATCGTGCCCTGAAGAAACTGCTGCAGGCCGGTGAACGTTGCCTGGCCGAACTGTGTCAATGCCAGATCCTCGTTCGATTGCAGTTGCTGCAACCACACGCCCGCGGTCAAATCATGTCTTCCGCTGCTGCGGGAAACGTCGTCCGCATACGTATAAAGGTTGCGGTCGATGTGCAGGTGACTTCCCGTGTTGCTGCCGGCCTGGCTTACCTGCGCAGCAGGATTGGCCGCGGCGCTTCCGCCCACCACCACCGTGCCCACCGGCTTGCCCGCCACAAAACCGTTCACCGCGGCGGCCGGCGTTCCCGGCGTGGGTTCGCCGGTATAAAAATACGCTGCGCGCGAGTAGCCCACCCGCGCTGAATTCAGAAACTTTGGCGAAAGCACGTGCGTTTCCTCCAGGCTCGCCACCTGTTCCCGCAGCGATTCCACATCGGTGCTGTAGAGGTTGGCGCTGGTGGGCGTCACGTCGGCACTGTCGTCGACGGTGTAAACGCCGGTGAGCAGGTCGTTGCTCGAGAAGACCTGGTCCACGCGCGCGGTGCCGAAATCGTCGCGAATGGTTTGCAGTGGGCTGTTGAAAGCTTCCGCGATACCGCCAAAATCCGGGGCATTCGCGCTCTGCACGGGCCACAGCGCCAGCAGCGGCGCCACACTGGGCGCGACACCCACATCCACCATTCCCGAAGGCGGGCACGGATTGGGAGCGGGAGTCACCAGCTTGCAGGGCAGCATTCCATTGCGGGCATTCGTATCGGGCACCAGGGCTACGCCGGTCTGGTGAAGGTGCTGCGTGAAGCCCTCGAAGTTTCCAAAGGCGAACGTCTTATCCTGCCGGACGGGTCCGCCCAAAGCTGCGCCAAACTGATTGCGCTGGAAGGGGGGAGCCGAGCCTTTGCCGAAGTAGTTCCCGGCATCGAAGACATTGTTGCGCAGAAATTCGTAGAGCGACCCGTGCAGTTGATTGCTCCCTCCTTGCGTCACGATGAGCACCTGCGCGCCCGGCCGTTTGCCGTACTCGGCGCCATAGGTGTCGCGAAGCACGTTGAACTCGCGCACCGCGTCCACGCCCAGCAGTTCCTGGCTGGTGCCCCCGGGCTGCATGTTGTTCTCGGCCGCGCCGGTGAACTCCACGCCATTCAGCAGAAACAGATTCTGCTGCGGGCGATTGCCTGAGACAGAAAAATTGTTGCCCACGGTCGAATTCGATACCCCGGTGCCACCGGTCTTCTCCGCGGTGAAATTGACAATGCCGGGATTCAGCGTAAGCAGCTCGTCGAAGCTGCGTCCGTTCAGGGGAAGATCCTTGATCTGCCGGTCGCTCACCAGGCCCGAGATGTCGGCCGTGGTCAGGCTTACCGCCGCCGCGTCGGCATTCACGACAACCTGTTGCTGTTCTCCCGCGGGGTTCAGGCCGATGTTCACTTCGGCATCCTGCCCAATCACGAGGTGAACTCCGATTCTCTTTGCCGGCGAGAATCCCTGTTTGTCCACGAGTACCTGGTAGTCACCCACCGGCAGCGACATCACGTGATACTGACCGGAACCGTCGGTGGTCGCACTTCGCTCCATTCCGGTATCGAGGCTCTGCACCGTGACCCGGGCGCCGGTTACCAGGGCTCCGGATGGATCGACGACCGACCCGCCGATGCTGGCGAAAGCCTGGGCGGCGGCAAAACGGGACAGACACGCCGGAGCCGCGGCGCAAAGCGAAACGAAGAGAAAAAAACGCAGGAAATGGCTCCCTCGCACTTCAAGGATATTCACGGTGACCTCGGGAATCTGGCTTCAGAGGACACGTCCGTCTCAGTTTCTCTTCGGGTTCGGTTCAATCCCTTGATGGCGTGCGGATGTGCCGCAGTCAAGCCCGATGCAGGTCAGGCGTTCACCATTCCGAGAGACGGGAATGTCCAGGCCAATCCGGCCTTGATGTGAATTTATACGTTTGGAATCGTTACCGTCAAATCGTCGGCGATCGGCTAGCGATCCTCGGGATCCATCCGTTCGATCATGACATCTGTCGATTTGACCAGCGCCGCCACAGTCTCTCCTTTTTTGAGGCGCAATTCTCGGGCGGCGTCTGCGGTGATGATGGCCATCATTTCAGCGTCGCCTACGGCCAGGACGACTTCCGCCATCAGGCCTTCGATGCGAACGCTTGCCACCTTGCCGACAAGCTGGTTTCTGCCGCTCACGCGCCGGTATCTGGCGCGGGATTCCGGCGCGCGCCGCGCGTTATCGGCTGCAAGAAACGGCCGAAGGCTGCTCTGCGTCAACCGATGATGGCCCCCCGGTGTCCGCGTCGTTTTCAGCTTGCCGTCCAGAATCCATTTCTTGATGGCCGGATAGCTGATCCCCAGCATCCGCGAAGCTTCGCGAGGTGTCAAAAGCTGGCGCCGGTTCTCCATGACCTACCTTGTTGCACCTTCCCTGCCCGCGAGGCTCGAAGAAGTATCGTCCCCATCCGCCACGCCTCAAAACGTGAGCTTCAAAGCCAGTTGCACCAGGCGCGGGTTGTTGACGGTCGAGTTCACCGAGCCGAATCCGAGCTGATTGATATCGTTAATCGGCATGCCGAACTGGGGATGGTTGAAGAGGTTGAAGAACTCCGCGCGGAAGTTCAGGCCCGTCTCGCGCCAGGGCAGTGCAAAATCTTTGATGGCCGAGAAGTCGGAGTTGACAAAATCGGGTCCCGTGACGGGCACACGGCCGGCATTGCCCAGCTCGCCGCTGGCTGGCGCGACGAAGCAGTCGGGGTTGATCCACTGGTGCTGGCCGTGATTTGCGGAGTAGGGATTGCACCCCGTCACCTGGTCGGGCCGGTTGTAATTGTTGTCGTTGCCGCCCTGTTCGAAGAAAACCCCGGATTCGTTATTGCTGTCGATGAGGGGAACGGCAAATCCCGATGAGGCTCTTTCGATGAGCGTCGCCTGCCAGCCGCCGAGCACCGCGTCGGTCGCCGCGTTCCAGTTGCTGCCGAAGGTTCTGCCCTTGCCGAAAGGCAGGTCATAGATGATGCTGCCCGTGAAGCTTTGATTGAGGTCGATCTGCGACAGGGACCAGTCGAGGCTTTCCCAGTTGGGCAACGGGAAATAAGGAGCGCTCAACTCCGAGCCCAGTCCGTCGGTGAGGCCGTTGTCGTAGGTGTGCGAGTAGGTGTAGGCAACCAGCGCGTAGAGACCGTGCTTCGGCGATTTGGTCTCCGCTTTGATCTGCATGGAGTTGTAATGCGTCTTGCCCACGTCGCCAAACAGGAAGATTGTGCCCGTGTCTGGAGGCGAGTAGGGATAGATATAAGGATCGCCGCCCGGCAGGCAGCCGAGGGTGTATCCGGACACGGTTCCGCAAGCCGAAGGGCTGTCGGTGTCGAGATTGTTGCCGTACACCAGCAGATGGCCGCCGACCGAGCCGGCGTAGCCGGCGGTGAGCAGAACATCGCCGGGCAACTGGCGTTCGATGTCTGCATTATATTGATGAATCCGGCCGGGCTGGAAATTCTGCGGCATCCAGTTGAGCGAACCGGTGAAGTCGGCTACGGTTGGCGGAGTCGGTATGGCCATAAACCCGCTGGAGAGACTCACCGGGCCGTCGAAGTTGTCGGACTCGCCGAGATTGGGCGGATTTTGCCACAGGCCCTGCGCGCCCTGGCTCCAGGCCGAATCGTGATAAATGCCAAAGCCGAGGCGGAGAACGGTCTTGTCGCTGCCGAGAACCTTCCAGGTGAGGCCGACGCGCGGTTCGTACGCGCCCCAGTACATATGGATGCCCGCCGCATCGCTCACCCCGTTCTGCCCCGCAATCTGAAGCTCGCCTGTCGAGGGGATGTAGTTCGCCATGCGGTTATGAACCTCGGTTTCCGGCGTGGTCATGTCCCATGCCAGGCCGAGGTTGAGGGTGAGCGACGAGGTCACCCGCCAGTCATCCTCGACGAAGGGCCGGATGATCTTCCAGCGGCGCCCCGTAATCGCGCCATCGTAGGTCTGGTCGTGGATGGCCCCTCCCGCCATGCCCAGCAGCAGGTCGGACTCGGGATTGCCGCTGAAGTATCCTTCGTTGCCGATGAGCCAGAACCCATCTTGAAAGGCTTCGGTGCCGACATTCATCTGGTTATCGCGGAGATCGATGCCGGTGCGGATTTCATGGCGGCCGCGGATCAGGTCGACAACATCCTTGAAGGAATAGATGTCTGTTCCGCCCTGAAATGGAGAGTAGCCGCGATCGCCGAGAGACCAATAGCCGCCATAGACTTCTGTCGAAACCAGGCCTTGGCTGTAGGAGCCGCCCGCGATGGGGGTCCCGGTGGAGGAGCAACCCAGATCGGCGTTGGGTATATCAAGGAGGGCCGATTCGCAGGTGAAGTTATCCTGCGAGGCAATGTAGTCGAAGATGCGGTCGTAGCCCAGGGTGGCCTGGTTGAGGGTGTTGGGCGAGAACACATGGCTCCAGCCGATGCCGATGTTGCGCGCGTGGTTGATCAGCGTCTCGTTGCTGCCGAAGGGATTGCCCTCTGCGAGGTATGGCGCCGGCGCGCCCCCTGGCGCAAAAGTGAACGCCTGGTCGTAACTGAAGCGGGCAAAACCATTGTCTTTCGCGCCGAAGGACCGATCGAGCCGCGCATCGAACTTGGTTTCGTTCAGGCTGCGCACGGGCTCGGTGACGTAGTTGTATCCCAGGGTCGGGCTGCCGGCAGGTAGTTCCTTGGGATTATTGGGATCCACCGGTGGATAGAGGTTCATCAGGCCCTGGCCGATGCTGCTGAACAGGCTGGATGGGATCTTGTTGCAGGGGACGCCGCCTGTCTGGATTCCGCCGGGTGCGGGTTCCGGAGCTCCGTTTTGCGATCCCACGCATTGGAAGTCCGCGCCGTCCGCGTACGGGTTGGATATTGTGGCCTGAAACGCGCCGGTCGAGGTGTTGGAGGCGTTATTGCCCCAGGGATCGTCGGAAAAGTCGCCGTTGATCATCTCCTGCGTAGGAACGAGGCCCGTGTAAACAATTCCCTCGCGCTGATACTTCTGCTCGCCATCCACAAAGAAAAACGTTTTGTTGCGCTGGATTGGACCGCCGACAGAGCCCCCAAACTGGTTCAGGTTGAACTTCGGCGTTGTCGTGGCAAAATCGCTACGCGCGTCGAGGTCGGTGTTGCGGGCGAACTCGTAGAGCGATCCGTGGAACTCGTTCGTCCCCGATTTCGTGGTGACCAGCACCGTGGGACCGGCGCGCGTCCCGAACTCGGCAGAGTAAGTGTAGGTGAGCACTTTGAATTCCTGGATGTCATCGATCGAAGAGAAGATGCCGATGCCGCCCGCGGTCAATTCATTGTTGTCCACGCCATCCAGAAGCCAATCGGTGCTGTTCGGCCGGGAACCGCCCACCGATAAAGAATAAGAACCGCGCGCGGACACTTCGCTGTCGGTGGCTCCGTTGAAGAAGCTCCCCGGATTCGTCTCCGCGGTGGCGCCGGCTGTGAGCGTCGCCAGCTGCACGAAATCGCGGCCGTTGAGAGGCAGTTGCGCCACCTGCTGCGAGGTGATTACCTGGCCAAGAGAAGGATTGGCCGTTTCCACCGTGACGGCATCGGCAGAAACCGCCACCGTGGTCACCACCGTTGCCGGTACGAGCGCGAAGTCCACTTCCCTGGCCTCGTCCACCTGCAGCTGCAGGTTCACGGTTTCGGCGCTTTGGAAGCCCGTCGCATTCACATGCACGGTGTACACGCCGACCGGGAGCAACGGAACCAGATAGTGTCCTGCGTCGTCCGCTTTCACAGCGCGGATCTGGCCTGTCTGCTGGGATGTGACCGTCACGGCTGCGCCCGGAATGCCCGATCCGGATTTGTCGGTCACATTTCCGGAAAAACTGCCCGTCGCCTGGCCGTGGAGGCTCAGGGGCAGGAAAAGCGCCATGGCGAAGGCGAGCCACAGTGGCCATCGGCGCGTGCGAATTCCGGTACGCGGTTTCTCAATCGGACTCTCGTCCCACGACAGACGATCCACGATAGGCTGCATCACGACCCTCCTCCTCAAAACCGAGCTATCCAGCGACTCTTTGAACGAAATGGGAATCTTTGAGAGGTGATGACTGAATGACTCAATATTAGGATTTGTGCATAGAAAGTCAACGTAAAGCTTTGCCGGCGGCGACGAAACATCCTCCGCGGCAAAGCATCGGGAACCAGGAAAAAAGCAATTGCACCCGCGGTGAAGCAAGGGAAAAGTGATAGTCCAGCTTCCGCGTGAAACGCCAGCCGCTCCAAATGCACTATCCCTTGAAGCTCCAGCAAAACTGGAGAGCAGCCGGCTCCAGCCGGCGGGGCGTGCCCCAGGCCCGAGGCCAGGATCCGGGAAATGGCAACAGGTGACATTCGACGTGCCCTGCCGCTGCCCTTGGTCGGCTATGCCGGCCCGTCTGTATCGGCGCACCCCGGAACTCTTCGCATTCGGCCGCACTCCCTCTGCGGCCTTACGCCTCCTGGGCGGTTCAGCCGTTTTGCACAAAAGTCCGGGCATTTTGCTTTTTTCTCAAAAAAATCCGGATCAAAGCAAAGATTCGCAGGTATCATGTGGCTCTTCAGGACAAAAGAGCCTTGAGCTGCTGGAGTTAGCTTCCCCTCTCGGTGGTTGTTTCCGCTCAGGGAAATCCCTGGCACATTTCACCAATCCATACCAGTCCACATCAGGCCGCGGCGCAATTTGCTGTCAAGGTATCGCACCGCGCAAGGAGCGATGAAAGGAGAACGGAGTCATGGGCACCTACACCTATCCCGGCGTTTACATCGAGGAGCTTCCTAGCGGGGTGAACACCATTTCCGGTGTGGCCACGTCGGTGGCCGCTTTTGTGGGCTGGGCGCCACAGGGCCCCACCAACGAGGCCGTGCTGGTGCAGAGCTTCATGGACTACCAGAGGCAGTTCGGAGGGCTGGACGCGCGCAGCCTGTTGGGCTACGCAGTCTCTCAATTTTTCAACAACGGCGGCCAGCAGGCATACATCGTGCGCCTGGCGCAGACCACAGAGATCACGTCGGGCACGGGCACCGCGCCAACTCCCGGTTCCGCGACGGTGGCCGCGGCCGGCGGCAGCGTTACGTTTACGGCGAAGAACGTGGGCGCCTGGTCCAGCGCCTATGGCGTCCAAGTCTCGGCGAGCTCCGGGGAAACCTTCACTTTGTCGACGGTTTACGCGCCGCAGGGAACGCCTCTGGTGACGATGGAAACCGTCACCGGCGTATCCGTGGCCTCGCTCGGATCGGCCAAATCAAATTATCTGAACCTGACCGACAGCGGAACCCCTACGGCCGCGCCCGCGAACGGGCTTTACATGTTGACCGCCGGAACCGACGGCGATGGGGTCGATGTTCCGGCGGCGGCCTCGGCAACGGCAACGCTTTTTGCGCAGGGAAGCACGACCGCCGGCTTCGCATTCAGCGCGCAGAGCCCCGGGGCCTGGGGAAACTCGCTTGCCATCGGGGCTACGCCGCAGCCCGGCGACACGACTGGCACGCGGTTCAGCGTCAACGTGGTCTCCATCAGCGCCAACGGTACGCTTTCCGTGGTTGAGAATTTCAATAATCTCTCGGTCAATCCCACCGATCCCTCCTACGTGGTGACGGTTCTCAACAGCGACTCGAACTACGTGACCGCAGCGGCCGTGGGAACGCCGACAGCCACGCTGAACAGCCCCTTCCCTCCGTCGGCATCCAGCTCCGCTCCCTATGCCTCGCCGCCCTTCCTCACCGGCGGGTACGACGGCGTGGTTTTGGATCCCACCGCCGACAGCTCCAGCGGCGGACTGTTCATGACCGCGCTGAATGCCTCGGGCACCGGCAGCGGCGGCGTGCACCTGCTCGACAACGTGTCCATCTTCAATCTGCTGTGCGTGCCGGGCGAATCGGAGGCCTCCACCATCTCGCTGCTGCAGGAGTACTGCAACAAGCAGCGGGCCTTCTACATCGTCGATGCGCCCCAGACGGCGACCTTCTCCGGTCTGCAAACCTCGGGGCCGGCAGGTGTTGATAGCGGCAGCATCACCGGGCAATACTCCATCAACTCGGCCTACTACTTCCCCTGGGTCGAAGCCCCGGATCCATTGATCGGCAATCGGCAGAAGCTGTTTCCGCCATGCGGCTTCGTGGCCGGCATCTATGCCTCGACCGATGCCACGCGTGGAGTGTGGAAGGCGCCGGCAGGCATCGACGCCAGCCTGACCGGCAACTCGGGACTGCAATATGTTCTGACCGACTTGCAGAACGGCAGCCTCAATACCCAAGGCATCAATTGCCTGCGCCAGTTCAATGTCTACGGCGACGTCGTCTGGGGTGCGCGGACCTTGCAGGGCAGCGATCAGGCCGGCTCGCAATGGAAATATGTGCCCATCCGGCGGCTGGCGCTCTTCATCGAGTCCAGCCTGTACGAGGGCACGCAATGGGTGGTGTTCGAACCCAATGACCAGACCCTGTGGGGCCAGATCCGGCTCAACGTCGGCACCTTTCTGCAGGGCCTGTTTCTGCAGGGAGCGTTCGCGGGCACCACGCCGGCGCAGGCCTATTTCGTGAAATGCGATGCGGACAACAATCCCCAGTCGAGCATCGCCCTGGGAATCGTGAATATTCTGGTGGGCTTCGCGCCGCTCTATCCCGCGGAGTTTGTCGTGATTCAGATCCAGCAGATTGCCGGACAGACACAGTCGTAAGGAGGCAAGACCATGGCTCAGTTTCCAGCGAATCCAACGCGCTTGGATCCATACAAGAACTTCAAGTTCCGATTGAAATGGGACGGCAAGTACGTTTACGGCGGCAGCAAGCTCTCCGCGCTCAAGCGGACGACGGAAGTGGTGGAGCACCGGGCCGGCGGCGATCCCTCGACTTCGCACAAGTCGCCGGGGCGCAACAAATTCGAGGCCATCACCCTGGAGCGGGGACTCACGCAGGACCTCGCCTTTCACGATTGGGCCGGTCTGGTGTGGAACTACGGCTCGGCGCTGGGCTCGGAAGTGTCTTTGGCCAACTTCCGGAAAGATATCTACCTCGAGCTCTACAACGAAGCGGGCCAGCTGGTGATCGCGTACAAAATTTACCGGTGCTGGGTTTCGGAGTATCAGGCCATGCCCGACCTGGACGCCAACGCGAATGCCATCGCCATCGAGCACATCAAGCTGGAGAACGAGGGCTTCGAGCGGGATACCAGTGTGGTTGAGCCGACTGAGCCCACTTTGAGCACCGTGAACGCGTAGCCGCGTTCGCTGCGTTTTTTCTTTGCCAGCAGTTTGGGAGTGAGCGCGGAAGCCCGCCCGCCGGCGGGACCGCAGCTCCGTGGTGGCTGCATCGGCCCTCAGGTCTGCAGCTCACACTCAAGCATTTTCCCTAACCGTCGCGGCGCCGCAGGCCGGGAACCTGGCGGCGCGGCAAGCAATCCGCCGGCCGGGGCGCTCTTGGGGAAGCATGGGAGCGAGTTCGCGATGACGAGTATTTCCGATTCCGAATGCCTCGCCTTGTGGGAGCGCGGCTACAGCCTGCACGCCCTCGATAGAGGGCTTCTTCTCCTTGGAATGGAGATCCCCGAAGCCTCATACGACGCCCTTGCGGACTGGCCGCTGGGCGAGCGCAACCTGGCGCTCGCGGCTCTGCGCAGCCGCTGTTTCGGCTCTCGCCTGCAGGCATGGGCCGCCTGCGCGCAGTGCGGCGAAAAGATGGAGTTCGATCTGGATGGCCGCCTGCTGGCCGGCCGCGCAGGGCAGACCGGCGCCGGTGCCCCGGTCGAGGTGAACGGGCATTTTTATCGGCTGCCGACCAGCCGCGATCTGGCGCAGGCTGCGCAGGAGGGAGACGCATTTCAGGCGGCGGTTCGCATCGTGGACGCCTGCCGAGTGGATGCAGGCGCGCCGGCGCAGTGGACCGAAGAAGAAGTGGAAGCCGTGGGCAATGGCATGGCGCTCGCCGATCCGATGGCCGAGATCGTGATGGACCTCACCTGCCCTGCGTGCGGGAATCAGTCGAGTGAGGCTCTCGACCTCGTCGATTTTCTCTGGTCCGAGATCGAAGCGCGGGCCAGGCGGCTGCTCCGCGAGCTTCATGCGCTGGCTTCGGCGTACGGCTGGCCGGAGAAAGAAATCCTCTCGCTGAGCGATCGTCGCAGGCGACTCTACGTGGAGATGGTGCGGGGATGAGCGGCTACCTCAAGCGATTGGCGTCGAGCGTTCTTCAGCCGGGAGGTTCGATTCATCCCGTGCTGGCGCCGATGTTTTCCCCTGCGCGCGAAAACATCTCCTGGGACGGTTTGCGGGAGGAGTCGGTTCAAGAACCGGTGCGGCCTGCGTCCGGCTTGCACAAAGAGCGGAGCCCCGCCGCTGCGGCGCAGCCCGCAGCGCCCATGCCGGCGCGAGAACCAGAGACTCTCGGCGACACGGAGACCGAACCGCGCTCCCCCATCATTTCCCGCGCGCGCTTCGCTTCGATTGCCTCGCCGCCCGCCTCGCCCTTTTCTGCAGAGAAAATCGCGGACGCGCAGCCAATTTCCGAAGAGATGCGCGAGTTCCGCCCGTTGCTGCGCCCGAGCGCGGTGGAAAACGTTGCGCGCCCGGCGTCGCGATCACTGGCGATGGCTCCGGAGCCCGGCGCGATCGAGAGTCCGTGGCATCTTCGCTCGATCGACCGCGCGGCGCGTGAAGAACTGCAAACCGGATCGCCTCCGCCGCCTGCTTCCCGCGCGGAAAAGTTCGTGCCGGCGCCGGCCGCATTCGATGCGCGACGGGAATTGCAGCCGGATGGGCAAGAACAGCCGTTCGTTGTGGACTCCTCGCAGCCGGCGAAAAACCGCGAGCCGGAGCGCGCCTTGAGGGATCGATTCGTGCCCCTCGTGAGCGAGCCGCAAAACCTGAGCAACGCCACGGCTATTCTGCCGAAGATGTCGACGGCCCTGCCGCCGGCACTGCGCAACGATGCGCGCGCGGAGATGGAGGCGCGCGCCGTGCAGCGCGAGCCCGACGAGATTCTGATTCACATCGGGCGCATCGAAGTGACCGCAGCGCCGCCGGCGCCGCCGCGCGCAGCGGCTAAACCCGCGCGCAAATCGCTCACGCTGGACGACTACCTGAAGCGCCGGCACGGGAGGCCGTCATGAGCAACGCTCTTGCCATTGCCGGCGTCACGGCTACGCTCGAATACTTTCTGAACCTGGTCTTCAACAGTCCATCGGCAGTGCTGGGCAGCGTGACCGTCTCCGCGCTGGCGCCGGACATCGTGCAGAACAATCTGGGCGTGGGCGCAAATTCCAAGCTGCAGGTGAATCTGTTTTTGCATCAGGTGTCGGAGAATCCGGCCTGGCGCAACATCGGGTATCCTTCGCTCGCCTCTGACGGCAGCACCGCGCTCCGCAATCCGCCGCTGGCCCTCGACCTGCATTACCTGCTCTCCGCCTATGCATCGGAAGACACCCAGGCCGAGGCGCTGCTGGGTTACGCGATCCTGATGCTGCACGAAAACGCCATCTTGCCGCGCAACCAGATCGGCGCCGCGCTCGCCAACCTTCCCTCCACCAATCCGCTCGCGGGAGTGCTGAGCACCTCCGGCCTCGCTGACCAGGTGGAGATGATCAAGATCGTCCCGAGCGGCCTGAACCGCGAAGAGATGGCCTGGCTGTGGACGGCTCTTAAAGCCGATTACCGGCCTACTTACAGCTTTCACGTCTCGGTGGTGCTCATCGAGCCGCAGTACACGCCCACGATTGCGTTGCCGGTCCTGAGCCCGAGCATCAGCGTGCAGGCGGGCCCGCCGGCGCAGATCCTCGAAGTGCAGCCGCCCAATCAGCAGATTGCCGCAGCACCGGGAGACACGGTGACAGTTGCTGGGCAATCGCTCTCGGGCGCAACCCAGGTTGCGCTCGTCAACGCGCGTCTCGGAGTGCAGTGGCCGCCGTTTGCCCCGGCCACGGTCACTGATGCCGCCATCACATTTGTCGTTCCCGACCAGCCCGCCAGCCTGCCCGCCGGCGTCTACAGCCTTTCGCTCCTCTTCACGAACGCAACCGGAGCGGTTGTGAGCAGCACCAACAGCGTCCCCTTCCCTCTTGCCCCGTCGATTCTCGCCACCCCGGCCCCTGCGGGAACCGCGAACAGCTCCGGCACCCTGGTTTCGCTCAGTTGCAAGCCGCAGGCTTTGCCCAATCAGACCGTCTCGCTGATTTTGGGCTCCACCTCCGCGCCGGCCGTGCAGTTTGAGGCCGCCACCGCGGCGCTGACCTTTCAATTCCCCACGCTCGCCTCGGGATCGTACCTGGCGCGCCTGCGCGTCGACGGGGTCGAGAGCCCGCTCAGCGTGAACTGGACAGCGACGCCGCCGGTTTTCGAAGGACCGTTCGTTACGATATGACGCCGCGCAAAAACATTCCGTGGACCGAGGCCAACCAGGAGTACCTGGTGGCTGAGTTCGCGCGCTTGAAAGCGCTGCTCGGATCGAATGCGCCCGCAAAGGCGGAGGGAGCGGCGAAACGGATCGCCGCGCGCATGGAGACGTTGCCGGCCATCGACCGCCTCACCGAACTGTTCGCCTTGAGCGAGTTCGAGCGCCAGATCGTTCTGCTCTGCGCGGGCGTGGAAATGGACTCGGAGCTGGCCGCGCTGTGCGGACAAGCGCGCGGATCGGCGCAGCGGCAGAGCGTCACCTTTGGGCTGGCGCTGGCGGTCATTCCCGGCTCCCACTGGAGCGCGCTCACGCCGGCGCGCCCGCTGCGGCAGTTCCGGTTGATCGAGATGGATGCAAGCCAGGGACTGACGTCGGCGCCGCTGCGCATCGATGAGCGCATCCTGCATTATCTCGCCGGGGTCAATGTGCTCGATGCGCGCCTCGAATCCATCGTGCGCCTGTGCCCGCCTCCGCTGTGGATAGCCGGCGAGCACAAGGCCGTTGCAGCGCAGGCGGCCGAGGCGCTGGCAGCGGGTCCGCCGGCGCCAGGAATTGTGCAGCTTTGCGGCGACGATCCCAGCGGCCAGGAAGATGCGGCGGGAATTGCGGCGCAGAGCGCCGGCCGGCAGTTGCTCGCGGCGCAGGCTGAAGATCTTCCCGCCCCCGGCGCAGACCTCGATCAGTTTGCCATCCTCTGGCAAAGGGAAGCGCTGATGGGACCGAGCGCGTTGTTGATGCAATGCGCCGGCGGGGTAACCGCCTCGGCGCGCCATCTCGCCGAGCGCCTGCAAGGGCCGGCGTTCCTGGCTTGCCGTGAGCCGGTCCGTCTGAATCGGGCCGTCCGCCGCTTCGAGGTGGACAAGCCGCTGCCGGCTGAGCAGAAGCGGCTCTGGCAGCAGGCTCTGGGCGCGGCATCCGCGGGCCTGAACGGCACGCTTGACAATCTGTCGGAGCAGTTCCGGCTGAGCGCGCGCACTATTTATTCCACCGGATCCTCGCTGCCGGCGAGCAAGCAGCCGGCTCGTTCTGACGGCCTGTGGGCCATCTGCCGGGCGCTGGCGCGTCCCAAGCTCGAAAATCTCGCCGAGCGCATTGTCTCCAGGTCCACCTGGGACGACCTGGTGCTGCCCGCGTCGCAAACCCAGATCCTGCGCCAGTTGGTGGCGCAGGTCAGTCATCGCATGAAGGTCTACGAGACCTGGGGATTTTCTTCTCAGGGACGGCGCGGCCTGGGAGTGAGCGCTCTCTTCGCCGGAGCCAGCGGAACCGGCAAAACCCTGGCCGCGCAGGTGCTGGCCTGCGAGCTGCGGCTCGATCTCTATCGCATCGACCTCTCGGCGGTGGTGAGTAAGTACATCGGTGAAACGCCCAAAAATCTCAACCAGGTCTTCGATGCGGCCGAAGAGGGCGGCGTGCTCCTGCTCTTCGACGAGGCCGATGCGCTGTTCGGCAAGCGCAGCGACGTGAAAGAGAGCCACGACCGCTACGCCAACATCGAGGTCGGTTACCTGCTGCAACGCATGGAGAGCTACCAGGGCCTGGCCATTCTCACCACCAATCTCAAGTCGGCGGTCGATCCTGCGTTTCAGCGGCGGCTGCGGTTCACGGTGAATTTCCCTTTTCCCGATGCCGCGCAGCGCGAGTCCATCTGGCAGCGCATCTTTCCTGCGCAGACGCCCACCCAGAATCTCGACGTGAAGAAACTGGCGCAGCTCAACATGGCCGGTGGCAATATCCGCAACATCGCGCTGAACGCGGCTTTCCTTGCCGCCGAGGCCGGCGAGTCGGTAGGGATGGCGCATCTGGCGAAGGCCGCCCAATTGGAGGCGTTCAAGATCGAGCGTCCGCTTTCCGGAGCGGAAGTGCGGGGGTGGGTATGAGCCGCGTGCGCGTGACCATCGATCGGCTTGCGCTCAGAGGATTTGAATCAGCGGAGCGCAAGGCGTTGACGGAAGGCTTGGAAACCGGGCTCTCGCGATTCCTGGCTGACGCGGGCGCGCGGGCGGCGTGGGCGCGCACGCATCGCACGCCGGTCATCAAGTTGGGAGCCATGCCTTTTGAAGGCGGACCCGCCGGAGGCAGGAATTTCGGTGCGCGTGTGGCGCGCGCCATCGGGAAGGAATTGAAGCCATGAGCCAGGCCCTGCTGGCGCACAAGCCCGAAGCGGCGGCGAAGACCTCGTCGAAGGCCGCGCACGGAGGTTTGCGCATCGGCGCGCCCGACGATGCCTTCGAGCGCGAGGCCGATCGCGTGGCAGAGAAAATTATGTCCGGAGGCCGCGCGGGAGTCGATTGGTCGCTCTCGCGCATCAGCATCGCCCCTCCGGTGCAGCGCAAATGCTCCTGCGGCGGAAGCGCGGCCGAGGGCGCGTGCGAAGAGTGCAGTCAGAAAAAAGAGATGCAGCGGAAGGAAGCCTCGCCCGGCGGACCGCGCGAAGCGCCATCCAGCGTGCATCGGGTGCTGAGCAGCTCCGGCGCGCCTCTCGACAGCGCCACGCGCTCCTTCTTCGCGCCGCGACTGGGCTGCGACTTCAGCCAGGTCCGCGTGCACACCGATGCCCAGGCAGCCGAATCCGCGCGCGCGGTCAATGCTCTTGCGTACACCGTCGGCAACCACATTGTCTTTGGGGCTGGGCGCTTCGATCCCGCCGCTCCCGCCGGCCGCCAGCTTCTGGCCCATGAGCTGGCGCACGTTAGGCAGCAGAGTGGGAAAGGCGCTCTCCTTCAAAGGCAGCCGTTGCAGACGGGGCCAAAACAAGTTGGCCCATCCGAACCCGACGATTGTGAAGGCCGCGTCGATATTACCAGGGAGTTCAAGGATTTTGTCAGGGCCGTGCCGGGGCTCATCCAAAGCTCGCAAGACTTTGCACCCGAACAAAAATCCTCGTTCCAGAACGAACTCAATCGGGTCCTCGCACCTGACGCGGGCGTGGACATCAGGACTTTCAAGGTCATCTCCTGCGACAAGATCAATACAGATCTCCTGGTCGGGGGAGAAATCGCTGACGCCCAGGTCGACCCAAGCAAGAAGGAGATTCGACTTTCTAAGTTCACGAAGCAACTGATGGATGACTTCAAGCAGAAGAAGGACAAAGTGTCGTTAAGCAAATTGATAGAGACCCTCGCCCACGAAAAGAGACATGTGACCTTGGGCAGGACTCTCAAAGCGGATCCCAAAGCCGTGCTCCCCGGTCGCGCGGACTCAGCTGCCGATAAGGCGGAATATCGCGCCCAGGAGATCCTCGCGGTCACCGAAGAGATCGCGGTGGGTCGCATGGCATTCGGAAATAGCTATGCGGTTCCACCCTCGAAACAAGAAAATCTGCGCCGGCAAAGTAATATGATCCGCAACTACGTCAACGAGGCCGAATACAAGAGGCTGAGGGGCATCATCATCGCAAAGCTCCGGGAGCGCTACGGGTTCGCACACGGCTGCGACAACGCGCTGACTCTTGGAGTCGTCTCCTCAATGGATCACAATCGCTGGTTTCAATGCGTGACCGGTGCAGCGGGCGGGATTGTTCCGCCCGTGCCATCTGATCTGCACATCTGCGACGATTTTTGCAAGACACAGGGGAAGCATTCGGGACAAACGGAGAGCGAGGAAGGACCCGATGATGAGCCCAAAGAAACAATCATTTTCCGCAAACCCGCCGGCGCGGACTCGTCGGAGAGCCGCCCCGCCTTCGCTGGCGATGCCGCTCATGCCAAAGCCAACGGCCCATCAGTTGGAGGTGGAGAGCGATGAACCGCGCCACACCAACTCGCAAGCCGGAAGCAGTGTTTAGGATGCAGCTCACGGGTCATTTTTGAGGTATCAACCACGCAGGGTAGATCGATTGCAGTTGCATTGATTCGTTGCCAGAAGGGACGTGAGGAGAATGGCAAGCTCTCCCATTTCGCCGCGGCTGGTCAAGGCCGGCATCGTAACCATGGATCCGGATACCTCTGCGGTGCAGAGCGTCATCGCGCTGCAGTACAACCCTGACTCGCTCAGCCGTTCGCTGCAGATCCAGGCGGTGCCCGGCGGGCAGGACGGCGTGCGCGTAGATGCGCTGCGCCTGCGCGGGCCGGCCATCGAGACCATCAAGCTCGAAGCCGAGCTCGATGCCACCGACCAGCTCGAGTTTCCCAGCCAGTTTCCGAACTCCGTCAAGTACGGCCTGCACCCCCAGCTCTCGCAACTGGAGATGCTGGTGAACCCGACCGTCGAGACGCTGATCGCCGACGACAACCTGGCCAGCAACGGAGCGCTCGAGATCATTCCCCTCGAGCAGCCGCTCACGCTCTTTGTGTGGAGCAGGAGCCGCGTGGTTCCCGTGCGCCTCACGGATTTCTCCATCACCGAAGAAGCCTTCGATCCAAATTTGAATCCCATCCGCGCCAAGGTGAGCCTGGGCATGCGGGTGCTGAATGTGGACGACCTCGGCTTCGACACGCCGGGCGGCCACATGTTCATGGCCTACCTCAGCACCAAGGAGCAGCTCGCATCGCAGGTGATCAACGTGGCCATCTCGGTTTTGGGATTGGGAGGCTTGCCATGAATCAGCCGCTGAAGTCGTTAATCCAGCTCGGAATTGTTCCCACCGTCACCTTCCCCACCGACAGCCGCTACTACGGCTACGGCACGCTCTGCTATCAGGCGCCCAATGGGCAGATGGTCACGTATCTGGTGCGGCGTTTCGTCCCCCAGCCGGGCGCGCCGAATTTCTCCACCGTGGCCACGCACACGGTGCGCCAGGGCGACCGACTGGACCTGATTGCCGCGAAATACATCGGCGATCCGCTCATGTTCTGGCTCATCTGCGACGCCAACGGCGCCATCCGGCCCGGCCAGTTGGTCGAGACGCCTGGAACGGTGCTGAACATCACCATGCCGCAGGGCGTTCCCGGAGTGTCCAATGCTTAACAGCGTTCAGCTGAACCTGATGATCGGGCCCATCATTCCCCTCACGCCTCCGCAGGCGGTGATGGAGGCGCTCGCCGAAGTAGAAGTGCAGACGCAGGACGTGGGGCAAAGCGGATTCAAGCTGGTCTTCAGCATCGACAAGCAGTCGCCGTTACAGATTCTCTTTCTCCTCACCGGCGGAATGCCGCTCCTGTTCATGCGCGTGGTGATCGCCGTGACCGTCAACGGAGTGACCAGCGTGCTGATCGATGGCGTGATCACCAAGAACGACATCGCGCCCGGTGATAAAGGATCGAACTCCACGCTCACCATCTGGGGCAAGGACCTCACCGTCTTGATGGACCAGTCGACGTGGAGCGGCTTTCCTTATCCGGCCATGCCTGCGGAAGCGCGGGTGGAGCTGATCCTGTTGAAGTACGCGCTCTTCGGCATTATCCCCGTCGTGATTCCCAGCGTGCTGCTCTTTATTCCTCTGCCCATCGACCAGATTCCCAGCCAGCAGGGAACGGACCTCGAATACGTCCGCTATCTCGCCGAGCAGGCCGGCTATGTGTTTTACATCGATCCCGGCCCGCTCCCCGGCGCCAGCAAGGCGTACTGGGGACCGCAAGTGAAGGTCGGATTGCCGCAGCCGGCGCTGAGCTCCGACCTGGATGCGTACACCAATGTGGAGAGCCTGCACTTCTCCTTCAACCAGGAGCAGAACAAGATTCCCCTGGTGTACGTCTCCAACTTCGAAACCGGAATCAGTTTTGTAATTCCGATGCCGCCCATCACGCCGCTGAATCCGCCCCTGGGCCTGATTCCTCCTCTGCCGACCAACCTGCTGCCTCCCGACTTGTCGCCGTTCCGCGACGACCTGTCCAAAAGGCCGATTCCGCAGGCCATCATGATGGGCCTTGCCGAGGCCGCGCAAAACGCTGAAGCCGTCACCTGCGACGGCAGCCTGGATGTAACCCGCTATGGCGGCGTCTTGAAGGCGCGCCAACTGGTGGGCGTGCGCGGCGCAGGGCCGGCCTTTGACGGCCTGTATTACGCCAAGAACGTTACCCACAAGATCAAGCGCGGGGAGTACAAGCAGGACTTCACCCTCACCCGCAACGGTTTGGTTTCGACGGTACCAACGGTGAACCTATGAGCTCGCAATCTTCTCCGGCCTCCGGTTTTCCGAAGCGGTTCTACGGCAAGTACCGGGGACTGGTCATCGACAACATCGATCCGGAGCAGATTGGCCGGGTGATGCTGCAGTGCCCTGACGTGCTGGGAGAGATCCCCTCGAGCTGGGCCCTGCCGTGTGTGCCGGCAGCCGGGATTCAGGCGGGCGTCTTCGTTGTGCCGCCCATCGGGTCGCAGGTGTGGGTGGAGTTCGAGCAGGGCGACCCCGATTATCCCATTTGGACAGGCGGCTTCTGGGGCCTGGTGGCGGACGTGCCGATCTTCGCCACGGCGCCGCCCGCGATTCCACCGGGGCAAAACATCGTACTGCAAACCACCGGCCAGAACATGATCATGGTCAGCGACGCGCCGCCTTCCCCTGTAAGCGGAGGCATTGTGCTCAAGAGCGTAAGCGGAGCCATGATCGTGGTCAACGAGACCGGCATTTACATCAGCAACGGCCAGGGAGCGATGATCACGCTCATCGGTCCCGCGGTGGCCGTCAACATTGATGCACTCACGGTGATCTGATGCCAGCGCCGATCTTGCATATGGGAGCGACGGTGATGTGCGCGCACGGCGGGCAGGCCATGCCCACTGTCCCCAGCGCGCGGGTGCTGGTCTCGGGAATGCCCATCGCCACCATCGCGGCGCCTTACGCCATTGCCGGATGCGCGTTTGTGCCGCCGGCGGGTAATGGGCCGTGCGTCACCGCGCAATGGGTATTGGGAGCCGTGCAGGTGATGTCGGAGGGGCAGCCGGTGGTGATCATGACGGGCGTGGCCACCTGCGTTCCCACCGGCACGCCACTCCTGCCGGTGATGGCGCAGATGCGGGTGCTGGCCACTTGAGAAGTTCTCGCGCCGGTCTTGGCGCGCAGTCGGATTTTGCCGGGGAGAAAGGCAGCTATGAATCTGAATTTCCCTTATCAGTTCGATGGCCGCGGGCGCACGCTGAGTGCGTCGGCGACTGACTATCTCAACCAGCTTGTGGAGCAGGTGCTCTTCACCGCGCCCGGCGAGCGCGTGAATATGCCGGATTTCGGCAGCGGCCTGCAGCAGCTTGCCTTTGCCCCCAACAGCGTGGAGATGGCCGCGGCCACGCAGTTCGCCGTGCAGGCTGCGCTGCAGAAGTGGCTTGCCGGCTCTGTGTCCGTGCAGTCGGTGGTGGCCTCCGCTCAGGAATCCACACTGAACGTCACCGTGACCTACACTCCGCTCAATACGGATGTAACCCAGGTGCAGACTTTCACCTTTGAGCCCAATTCATGATCTACAACTGCTGCAATCAGAATCGCAGAAATGCGGTTCTGAACAATCCGGCCAGCATCGCCGCCACGCCAACCATCGCCGCGGCGGGCAGCGGGTATGCCGTCGGCGACGTTCTGACGATCGCGCAGAACGGATCGAGCGGCACGGCCACGGTTACCGTGTCTGCCGTAAACGGCGGCGGAGGCGTCACCGCAATCGCGCTCACCCAGAACGGCGCTCTCTACGGGACCGCGGCCGCGGTTCCCGCATCGGGCGGAAAAGGCGCCGGCTGCACGCTCAACCTTCAATGCACACCCAACGGCATCGATTACCTCGAAGTTGCCTGGACGCCCGGCAGCGCGCAGCCGCCGAGCCTTTCCATCTACTTCCTTAAGACCGTCGCCGCACAGGTGCAGAGCGCAAACATTTTGATCGGCGGAGGCGAGAGCATTACCGGAATCACGATAACCTCCCTCCAAGCCGGAGCCGCGCCCAATGTTCTGGTTGCGCAGACCAGCCAGGTGGGCGATTTTTCCACCTACACGTTGCGCCTCGTGAACTCGACGGAAAGCGCCGAGGTGGATCCCTTCGAGTTGACCGAGGTACTCGCCAGCATCGATCCGCAGCTTGCCGAGGTGTCCTTCTCCTTCCGGCTGGCCTGCGAGCCGCAGTTCGACTGCAATCCGCAAGTCCCGAACTGCCCGCCCGCGCTGCCCGCGGCCCCGCCCATCAACTATCTGGCCAAGGACTACGGCAGCTTTCGCACCCTCATCCTGGACCGCCTGAACCAGCTCTTGCCTGCATGGGGCGCAACCACGGAGGCAGACCTCGGCATCGCGCTGGCCGAGCTGATTGCCTACAAGGGCGATTACCTGAGCTACCAGCAGGACGCCATCGCCACGGAAGCGTATCTCGAAACGGCGCGCAGCCGTATCTCGCTTCGCCGGCACGCGCTGCTGATGGACTATCACGTTCACGACGGATGCAATGCGCGCGCGTGGATTCACTTGACCGTGGCGGGAAACACCGGCGATCCGATTTTCATGGACCGCACGCTGGCGCGCTTCTACACCTATGCGCCCGGCATGCCGTCCACGCTGGCGGTTGGCGCCGGCAACGAGCTCGCGGCCATCTCCAGCGGCGTGCAGGCCTTCGAGCCCATGCAGGATGCGATCCTCTATCCCGAGCACAATCTCATCAACTTCTACACCTGGGGCGACTCGAACTGCTGCCTGCCGCAGGGAGCCACTGAAGCGACGCTCGCCGGATACTTTCCGAACCTGGCGCCCGGCGACGTCCTGATCTTCGTGGAAGCCATCGGTCCGCAAACCGGAAACCTCGCGGATGCCGATCTTCTTCATCGCTGCGCCGTCCGGTTGACCCAGGTGGCCACGCAAAACGCGAGCGGCGCTGCCCTCACCGACCCACTCTTCGACGTCTTGGGCAATCCAATAACCACGCCCACCCAGACGCCGGCCCCGGTCACCGAGATCCAATGGTCCGAGGACGATGCCCTGCCGTTTCCGGTGTGCATTTCTTCGGTCTATCTCGACACCGCGAACAACACGACCGTGCAGGTGCCCAATGTCAGCGTCGTTTACGGCAACGTGGTTCTGGCCGATCATGGCCTGTCCGTCTCCGAGACCAACCCCAGCGTAGTTCCCGCTCCCTGGCTCTTCTACCCCTCGAACTCCGCCGCCGGTCGCTGCACGCCTGCGGCGCCCACGCCGGTGCCCGTGCGCTTCAACCCCACCCTCGAGTACAGCCCGCTGACGCAAGCCGTTCCTTTACCGCTGGCGGCAAACCCGGTCACTCCGGGCGTGGTTCTTCTCGAGGGAACCGCGCCGGTTGCGCTCAACGATGCAAACGGCTTCAACACCCTCACGGTTCAAGCCGAAAATCTTGCCGACTGGCCGGCGTTGTTCGGTATTACCGTCAAGCAGAACGCAACCACCCCTGCGAACTTCGATCTTGCCGTCATCTACAATCCACCCAATCCTGCCGCAGGCGTGGCGGCGCCCGCCATCCTCGAGCAGTTCACGAATCTCACTTTGACGACGACCGCTGCCAACTACGTCGTCACCCAGATCAACTCCGCATCCAGGCTCATTCAGGTTCCGTCGGGCTACACGCCGCCGGCCACGGCGCCTGCCGGATTTCCCGCCACGCTCACCCAGCTCTCCGCGAGCGGCGCCATCAATCTGCTGGATACGAGCGATCCGCCGGTCACGTTTCTTACTTTGGCGGCAAGCTCGCCGGGGAACTGGCCCTCCTATTTCGGCGTGCTCGCGCAATCGTCGCAGCCGCCGGCCGCGTGCTGCGCTACTGTAAGGCCGCAGTTCACCCTCGCAGTGGTTTACGATCCGCCCACCGGCGGCCAGGGCGTGACTCTTCCTGTGACTCTCGAGCTGCTCACGCCCTCTTCCCAACCTACCTTGCCGGGCGCGTTCGATCCCGGCTCGCAGCTGGTGACCGTTCGGACCTTTGCGGACGCGCCCAGCCTGAGCCTCTCGGCCTACGACCTGACCAACGTCGATGCCAACGATGCGGTTCCCGAGATTTGCCTCTGCGGCACTTACGACGGCGTCACCAGTGCATGGAATCCGCAGCAGGATCTGCTGGGCAGCAGCGCCTCCGACCGGGTTTTCGTGGTGGAGACCGATGCGGACGGAACGTCCACGTTGCGCTTTGCCACGCCCGCCGATCCCAACTCCTCGGAGACGACCAATGGCTTGGTGCCTCCGCAGGGAACGTCGTTCCTTGCCAGTTATCGGGTGGGCAACGGCACCGCGGGCAACGTGGGTGCGGAGAGCCTGATTTACCTGGCCGCCGGGGACGCGCGCATCCAGTCCTGCGAGAATCCCCTTCCCGCCGCCGGTGGCACGGATGCGGAGACCAGCGACCAGATCCGGCGCCGCGCGCCGCAGGCCTACCTGGCGCAGGAACGCGCCGTGACCATGCAGGACTACGAGAATGCGGCAGAAGAAAACCCGCAGGTGGATCAGGCCGTGGCTTCGCTGCGATGGACGGGAAGCTGGTACTCCGTCTTCGTCGCCGTGGAGCCGCAGGGCGGTGGAAACCTGAGCTCGGCTCTGCAAAATTCTTTGCTGCAATCGGTGGGCAGCTACCGGCTGGCCGGGCAGGACCTGAAGCTCGAATCCCCGCAGTACGTCTCGCTCGCGATCACCTTGCAGGTGTGCGTGGATCCGGATTACTTCCAGAGCGATGTCGAGGAAGCGCTGTTGCAGGTGCTGGGCAATCAGATGCTCCCCAATGGACAAAAGGGCCTCTTCTTCCCCGATAACTTCACCTTCGGCCAGACCGTGTATCTGAGCCCGGTGTACGCTGCGGCGCGCTCGGTGCCCGGCGTGGTGACGGTCACCGCTACGCAGTTTCAGCCGCAGGACATGGACACCGGAAAGTACCTCGAAGCGGGAGAGATCCAGCTTAGCTCGCTGCAGATTGCCCGCCTCGACAACGATCCCAGCTTCCCCGATCACGGGCAGCTGACTTTGATCATGCAGGGCGGGAAGTGATGGTAAAGCCGATGAGCGATGCACGTAAATCGCAGGTTTGCGTAAGGCGGAAGAGCCTATGAGTTGCACAGGCGGATCGAATTGCTGCTGCGGCTGCTGCGCGGGAACCAGCGTGCTGACTCCGCAACCGCGAAGCGACACCAGTCCCGGACTCACCGCGGTGCCTTACCGGGTGGGAACGTGGGCGAGCTTCAAGCAGACCATGGAGGCGCGGTTGTCGAGCTCCAGCTATCCCGCGCTGGCGGCGCTCAAGACGCGCGACGACGACGATTTCACCATCGCCCTGATCGATGCATCGGCCATCGTGCTCGACATCCTTTCCTTCTATCAGGAGCGGCTCGCCAACGAGAGCTATCTGCGCACCGCGGGCCAGTTGCGCTCGCTCACCGAATTGTCGCGCCTGGTCGGGTACCAGCCTTCGCCGGGCGTCTCCGCTTCCACATACCTCGCGTTCGCCTTGAAAAACGCGCCCGGCCAGCCCACGGATCCAACCGCTCCCGCCATCATCATCCCGCAAGGCACGCAGGTGCAGAGCGTGCCCGCGCAGGGGCAGACCGCGCAGACCTTTGAGACCGCGGCCAACATCCAGGCCAAATCGGACTGGAGCGCTCTGCCGGTGCTGACCACAACGCTCTGGGTTCCCCGGACCGGCGATCTCAGCGTGTATCTTGACGGCGTCTCCACGCAACTGCAGCCCGGCGATCTCATCCTGATTGTGGGCGACGAGCGGCTCAACGATCTCAACAGCAACCGGTGGGATATCCGCGCTGTCACGGCGGTAACTCCGGATACCGTCAACAATCGCACCTACATTATTTGGAGCGAAGGATTGGGCGACGCCACGTTCCACCAATGGCCGGCGCAGCAACATCCCAAGGTCTACGCCTTCCGGCAGCGCGCGTCGCTCTTCGGCTATAACGCGATGAGTCCGCTCCTGATGACCAGCGACGCGGTCGCCATCCTGGCGAATGCTCCGGGCAACATCACGTCGGCCGTCCCGCACAGCGGCAATACAGGCCAGGGCTACGACGTCGGCAATGAGGTCTCCGTTACCGGCGGAGGCGGCGTCAACGCAGTCTTGAGCGTGCAGGCAGTGGCGAACGGCATAGTTACCGCATTGTCGGTGGTCAACGGCGGATCCGGTTACGTCACCGCCCATGGTGTGGCCACCAGCGGCGGCAGCGGCGCCGGGCTTGAGGTGGACATCGTCGCCTACTCGAGCGGCCTGCTCAACGGCACAAACACCGATTGGAACTTCGCCTCACCCGGCCCCAGCCTGGTCGACCTGGACGCGACCTATTCGAAGATCGTGCCCGCCGGATGGATTGCGCTCGATATGCCCAACGCCGATACATCCCGGTCTCCCGCGGGTCTTCTCACGCTCTATCAGGTTCAATCCGTGACCGTGATTGCGCGCTCTGCGTACGGGCAAAGCGGCAAGATCACCCGCCTGCTGGCGGATTCTCCGGCGAATCTCGATGGCTACTATAGCGCCACGCGGCAAAGTTCGGTGCTGGCCCAGGCCGAGTATTTGCCTGTCGCCGAGCAGCCGCTCAACTATCCGCTCTACGGCACCCTGCTCGATCTCCAGGACCTGCGTCCTGACCTGGTTGGTTTGCAGGTCGTGGCGCTTTCCGGCGTGAGCCAGAAGATCTCCGTCAACAGCGGCGTGAACAGCCTGCAATTCGTGCCCGACGACCCCTCCGGAAGCGGCGCGCCGGTAACCGCGAACCCCGGCGATATTTTTGTGCTCACCGATCCGTCGCCGCTGCCGCTCAATGCAGGCGGCTCGATTCCCTCCTGGGGCCTGTCGGGCGTCTCAGCGCTGCTCAAAGTGCAGGATGCGAGCGGCCGCACCGGCACGCTGCAGGGCTCGGGGGGCGTGCCGGTCGCGCTCGCCCAGATTTCGCTCGCGCCTTCGAGCAGCAGCGATCCGGAGGTCGGCGAGTATGCGCTGGTTTCCTCCTTGAGCACCTCCACTGACCCCTACCCGCATACGCAGATTCAGCTGCAGTCGCCGCTCGCCAACTGCTATGACCGCACGGCGACCACGGTGAACGCCAACGTAGGCCTGGCCACCAACGGGCAGTCCGTGACCGAGATCATGGGCAGCGGTAACGGCTCGGCCACCGATCAAAGTTTCACGCTGAAGCAGTCCCCGCTGACGTATGTGCAGGCGCCCACGCCCACCGGCCGCAAGAGCACGCTTCAGGTCCAGGTAAACGGCATGGCCTGGACCGAGGTGCCCAGCCTGTACAACCAGAGCCCGACGCTCGCGGTGTATGCCACGCTGAACCAATCCGACGGCACAACGGACGTTCTGTTTGGCGACGGCGTCGAGGGCGCCGTGCTGCCGACGGGGCAGAACAACGTGGTCGCGAACTACCGCATCGGCCTGGGATCGGCCGGAAACGTCGGCGCCAACACGCTGACCACGCTCATTGACCGGCCACTGGGCGTCAGCGCGGTTACCAATCCGGAATCCGCAACCGGCGGGCAGGATGCGGAGACCGTCAGCGACATTCGCTCCAACGCGCCGTTGACGGCGCTTACCTTGGGCCGCGCCGTGTCCATCGAGGACTACGCCAACTACGCCAGCGCCTTTGCCGGCATTGCCAAGGCTTACGCCATCTGGATTCCCGGCGGCCCGGGCCAAGGCGTGTTTCTCACCGTGGCCGCCGTGGGCGGCGTTGCCCTGCCGCCGGGAAATCCGACCCTGGCCAACCTGACCGCTTCGCTCGGCAACTACGGGAACCCGCTCATTCCCATCACTGTGCAATCGTTTCTTGAAACGCTGTTCGGACTCACCGCGCTGATCAAGTATGACCCGGCCTACGACCAGCCGACGGTGCAGGCCAACGTATTGCAGGCCCTCTCCAACGCATACAGCTTTGCGGCCCGCACCTTTGGCCAGGGCGTCTCGGAAGACGAAGTCGCGACGGTGATTCAGGCGGTTCCGGGCGTGATCGCGGTCAACGTCACAGAGCTCTACACCGTGGCCACCAGCGCGGCCGGCGACCTGGGCAACCAGAAAACCGGCTTCAGCCTGGCGAAGTTCTATTCCTGGCGCTCGTTGATGCTGCCGCAGCCGCTCTTGCGCCCGGTCTCGAACTCGTCCACGCGGATTTATCCGTACGTGCCGGTAGCCAATTCCAGTGCTCTGCCGCAGCCGGCCGAGATTCTGGTCCTCGATCCCGACCCGAGTTCCATTGTCCTGGGGGTGATGTCATGAGCACGCAAGGACAAAGCCTGTTCAACCTTCTGCCCTCGCTCTATCGCATCAAGGACGCACAGGTGGCGCAGGCGCAGGGCCTGGCTCAGGGCCCGCTCGAGTCGCTGCTGATGCTCATTGAAGAGCAGTTCGCGGTCATGGCCGAAGACCTGAATCAGCTTTACGACGATCAATTCATTGAAACCTGCGCGCCCTGGGTCATTCCCTATATCGGCGACCTGATCGGCTACAAGCCCGTGCACGGCGTGGCCACGGCGGTTGCCAGTCCGCGCGCCGAGGTGGCGCACACCATCTCGTTCCGTCGGCGCAAGGGCACCATCCTGGTGCTCGAGCAACTGGCCCGCGATGTCACCGGCTGGGGCGCGCACGCGGTGGAGGAGTTCAAGCTGCTCTCTGCTACGCAGTACATGAAAGCCGTGCGGCTATGCAGCTATTACGCGCCCGATCTGCGCCACTGGCAGGTGCGCGAGTACGCCGACACGGCATTCGACAATACGGCCCACACCATTGACGTCCGCCTGATTCCGACCGACGGAAGCCGCTACAACATCCCCAATGTGGGCGTGTTCCTCTATTCGCTGAACGCCTACAGCCTGACCAATTCGCCTTTGAGCCCCGTCTCCGGCAGCAGCCAGTTTTTCCGCTTCAGCCCGCTGGGCGCGGATATGCCCCTGTTCAACAATCCGGTCTCCCAGGGTTCGCAGATCGCTGTGGCCGCGCAGCCGGTGAATGTGCCGGCGCGGCTGACGCGGCGCGTGTTATGCCAGGACATCGGAAGCCAGGCCGGCACCGTGTATTACGGCCAGGGAAACAGCCTGGCGCTCTCGCTCGGTGGCGTATTTCAAAACGCCTTCCAGATTCAGGTCTGCGATCTCTCCGGCGCGGACGGAAGCTGGATGAACGTGCCCGCGCCCGGTGGACCCTTCGTCGCGGCCATCGATCCGCAACTGGGCCGGCTGGCGCTGGCCTCGCCCGCGGCGGCTGCTGCGCCGCCGCAAGCCACGTTTTACTACGGCTTCAATGGCGATATGGGCGGCGGCGAGTACGCCTCGCGCGCCTCCAGCTTTGTAGTGCAGGCGGAGAGCTCCGTTCTGCAGTACTCCCACACCGCGCCTTCGGGAACCACGCTGCAATCGCTCTTGAACGCGGCCACCGCACAGCTTGGCAATCCCGGCGTTGGAGAAGTCGCGGTCGAGATTGAGGACAGTTGGACCTATCCGCTGACCGCCGCCACCACTTCCGCGTTGCAGATCTCGATTCCCGAAGGCACCACGCTGGAGCTGCGCGCAGCCGAGGGTTGCCGTCCTACGCTGCTTTTGGGCGGCGAGATTACGGTTTTGGGCGGAGCTGGAAGCACCCTGGTCCTGAACGGACTGCTCCTTGCCTACGCGCCGCCCAGTGCGACCGCGCCCATTCCTGCCGCGCTCGTCCACGCACCCAACTCCGGCGGAAACCAGATCGGCCAGATCGTGCTGAGTCACTGCACCCTGGTTCCCGGGCTCGCGCTCGCCTCGCAGGGCGAATCGCAGTTTGCCGGGCAGCCCGTGCTGGTTGCCGAAGTTCCCGGCACCGAGATCGTCGTCCAGCAGTCGATCGTGGGCAGCCTGCAGGTGCAGAGCCAGTGCACCGCCGCTCTTACTGACAGCGTTGTAGACGCCTGCAGCCCTACCGGCGTGGCGTATTCGGCCACCGACGGAGCCGGCGGCGGCGGCAGCCTCACCCTGCAGGGCTGCACCGTCATCGGAAAAGTTCATTCGACCCTTTTCACCTTGATCTCGAACTCCATTCTGTGGTCCGCGCTGGCATCGGCCGACTCGTGGAACAACCCGGTGCTGGCCGATCGCAAGCAGCAGGGCTGCGTGCGCTTCAGCTATCTGCCGCCCACCGCGTCCGGACCGCGGCAGTTTGAATGCGTTCCTCAAAGCGGCGCTATCCTCGCCCCGCTGTTTTACTCGCTCCAATACGGCGATCCCGGTTACGCCAAGCTGCTCCCCGGCACAAACAATGCCATCCGCAGGGGAGCCGATGACGGCGGCGAGATGGGAGCCTTTCATTTTGTGCTCGCGCCTCTGCGTGAAACCGACCTGCTCGTGCGGCTTCAGGAGTACCTTCCCGCAGGGCTTCAATCCGGCATTTTTTACCAGAACTGAAGGAAGACCATTATGAGCTTCGACCAAAGCCGTATTAACTCAAGTCCTTGGCATCCTTGGCGTGACTTTCTGGGCGTCGTCATGCAGCAGGGCCGCGTGCAGCTGGATTCGGATTGGAATGAATGGCTGGCCGAGCTCGGCCGGCGCATCCAGGCCGGGACCCTCGACATCCTGGGGTTGGCCGGCGTTCCGTCGACCACGCCCTATGGTTTCAAAATCAACGCCTACGTGGCTGCGGGCAATGTGCCGCACGTGACCATCGGCGCTGGCCGCATGTATGTGGACGGCATCCTTGCCGAAAATCATGGCCCTTTGCCGGCGCCGCCCTGGAATCCCGTCAACAGTGAATGGCAGCAGCCGCCGCAGGCGCCCATCGCGTGGGATCCCGCGCTCGGCGAATGGTCGGCAGCCCCGCAGATTCCGGGCGTCAGCGAAGCGGACGTCGATTTCACGCAGCAGCCCTATCTTCCCGGCGCGGCTCTGCCGTCAGGCAACGGGCCGTTTCTCGTCTACCTCGACGTCTGGCAGCGCGAAGTGAATTTCCTCGAGGATCCCAGCCTGGTCGAGAAGGCAGTCGGGATCGACACCACCGGCCGCTATCAGATGGTCTGGCAGGTCAAGCTCGTCGACGTCAGCAGCGTCGCCGCCGTTACCTGCTCAACAGCCGATACGTCGATCGGCCCATGGGAGACCATCATCCAGCCTTCAACGAGCCAGCTCTCCAACGCGCTGGTGCAGTTGGCCCCGTCCGGCAATTGCGCGCTCACTCCCACGGCCACTTACACCGGCCTTGAAAACCAGCTCTATCGCGTCGAGATTCATCAGGCAGGCGTGGCTTCAACCGCCATTCCCGCTGTCCCTCTTCCCACGGGCACGGCCACCTTCAAGTGGTCGCGCGAAAATGCCTCGGTGGCGACAGTGGTCACCGCCATCGCCACGGTCACCAACTCCGCCGGCAACAACGCCAGCCAGCTTACCGTGCAGAGCCTCGGCCGCGACCAGGTGCTGGGATTCAATCCCGGAGACTGGATCGAGATCACCGACGATTATCTCGAGCTGAACTTCCAGCAACTCAATTCCAGCGGCCTGGAGGGAGAGCTGCACCAGATTCTCACCGTGGATCCCGCGGCGCAGACCATCGTCCTTGACTCCACGGTGTCGGCCGCCAATTTTCCCGTGCAGAGCAACGGACAGACCTACACTTTCCGGCACACCCGCATTTGCCGCTGGGATCAGCAGGGAACTGTGTACCTGAGCGACGGCGCCACCCCCTGGTACGACCTGGACACCTCCGTCAGCGCGGGAGTGACCGCCGGCTCCTCCGGCATTCCCGTGCCCTCGGCCGGAACCGCCGTCCTGCTCGAAGATGGCATTACTGTGACTTTTCCTGCCGGCAATGCCTTCCGCGCCGGTGAGTACTGGACCTTTGCCGCCCGCTCCTCCGATGGATCGGTCGATCCGCTCACCAACGCTCCGCCCGCGGGCATCCTTCATCACTATTGCCGGCTCGGCATCGTGAACTTTACGGCATCGCCGCCTGCGGTGAGCGACTGCCGTCAGGTTTTCCCATCGCTGGCCAACCCGTGCATCCATGTCACCCAGGTTCTGGTGGGCAGTACTGTGCTCGCCAACAATGGCACCGTCAGCATTCAGGCGCTGCTCAACAGCGGGATCACGGTGAACTTCGATGCGCCGCTCGATCCAGGCATCCTCACGTCAAGCGGAACTAACAGCCCCATCTTTTCTCTCTCCGTCGACCTTCCCGCAGCCGCGACCATGGGCGGCGGGTTCAGTCCGCTGATTCTTCCCGCCACCGTGGCTCTGAGCGCCGCCTCTTCACTCACGTGGACTTCAAGCCTGGCGGCGGCGAATGAAACCACCTTGGAGGGCCAGTTCTCCACGACCGTGCCGCTGCTCGCCCGGCTCTCGCTCAAGGGCAACCTCATCTGGACGCAGGGCAACGCCAATGTCTATTTGAACGGCGCCGGCGATGGCCGGCCCTCGGCCGATTTCGAGTTGTGGTTCTGGGTCATCTCCCAGCCCGCGGTCACCTTGTCGACGGCCAGCCTCACCTTCAGCACGCCGCAGGCTGTCGGCACCTCGGTCACGCAATCCGTGATCCTGACCAACAACAGCTCGGCCGCCCTCACCATCACCGGCATTGCCATCAGCGGCGCCAATCCCTCTGACTTCACCACCCCCGCCATCAGTGCGGCCTCGCCGGTGATCGTGGGAGCGTTGGGCTCCGCCACCGCGAGTTACACCATCGATGTCACCTTTGACCCAACGGCCGCCGGATCGCGCTCGGCCACCATGACCATTGCCGGAACCGTAGCCAGTCAGTCGCCGCAAACCGTCTCGCTCGCGGGCACCGCCATTCAGCCCGCGGTCAGCGCTTCGGTCAGTAACATCATCTTCCCCTCCACAATCGTGGGCGCCACCAGCGCACAGCAGGCCGTAATCCTCACCAATACCGGAACCTCGCAACTGACCATCTCCTCCGTTCAGGCTTCGCCCAACTTCTCGTGGACCAGCTCCAGCCTTTCCTCCACCGGCTCAGGCACTCTGCAACCGGCTGCCGAGTGCACCATCCAGGTTCAATTCAGTCCCACCGCGGCGGGATCGGTCGCCGGCAGCCTGGTCATCACCCATAACGCGCCCAACAGTCCGCTCACCATCGGTCTCACGGGAACGGCCGTTCCAGGCACGCCTGGAATCGGCGCATCCACCACCAGCTATGACTTCGGATCCATCTTGACGGGCTCATCGGCCACCGGAACCATCACCATCACCAGTACGGGAACCTCGGCGCTGGTGATCACCGGCGTGAGCGTCAGCGGAGGCGTCTTTACGCTGGCCGGCAATACCTGCAGCACGCTGCAGCCCACCGCGCAGTGCGCCATCCAGGTGAAATTCTCTCCCACCGCCGCCACTTCCTACACCGGGGCCGTGACGATTACGCACAATGCTGCAGGCAGCCCGCTTACCATCGCCCTGAGCGGTTCGGGCCACTTGATCAAGATCAAGGAAACTATCGAAGGTAAGCAGATCGTCGAAAAGATTGCGGACACAATCAAAACCACGGATACCGCTAAAACCGCAGACACCGTTAAGACGTCAGATGTCGTCAAAACGACGGATGCCATTGTCGACAAGCCCGTGTTGAATGCCGCGGTTGCCGTTCCCGGAGAGCCGCAGGGCGAGGCCCGAGCTTTTATCCGCCCCGAGGAGCGTCCGCCGCTGGGCATGCCGGCCGAAAGCGAGCCGGGCGAGGACCTTGCGGAGGACGAAGAGGGCGGCGGCAAGCCCGGCGAGTGAGACCGGAGATCGCGTTGATGCTTGTGATCGTTGCCAGTCGATGGGATCCGGGCGCCCCGGCATTGGCGGCGCGCTGGGCAAAGAGTGCGGTGCGCATACTTACGCCTCGCGACCTGTCCGTGGCTGGATGGCGCCTGCGCTCCGCTGGCCGCGGCGGCGCCATGATTGTGGCCGGGGGCGAGTCGTTCAAGCAGCGCGAAGTCACCGGGGTGCTCACGCGGCTGCCCAGCGTGGCCGCGCAGGAGCTCGCGCAGATTGCGCCCGAAGATCGCCGATATGTGGCGTCGGAGATGACGGCGTTTCTTCTCTTCTGGCTCTCGCAGCTTCGCTGTCCTGTCTTGAATCGTCCCTCGGCATCGAGTCTGTGCGGGCCTTACTGGCGCCGGGAGAAATGGGTGCATCTGGCTGCACAGGCCGGTATCCGCGTGCGTCCTGTGCGCAGAACGGTGAACGGGGAAGGCACAGGCGCAGAGATGGCGTCTGCAGATTCGCAAACCACCGTGACCGTGGTGGGCGAGCGCACGTTGGGCGATGCCGGCCCCGCACTGCACCGCGCGGCCCGCCGCATCGCCCGGCTGGCAGGGGTCGAGCTGCTGGCAGTCGGCTTTTCCGGTCCTGGCCCCGATGCGGAGTTTCTGGCCGCGGACACCGTTCCCGATCTCAGCGGCGACGAGCCCGCAGACGCGGTCCTCGAATATCTGGGAGCGGCGCAGGCGGCGCGCGCGTGAGGGGCGAAGGCACAGTCCTGCTGTGGGGTCTTCGCGAAGATCCGCCCACGGCCGCGGTGTGGAATGCGCTCGAAGGCATGCCGTGCCGCAAGATCTTCGTCAATCAGCGCGCGGTT
>JASHTS010000111.1 GCA_030040425.1 Acidobacteriaceae bacterium
TCGGCCGCATAGGAGCGCACCAGCTTGGTCCAGTAGCGGGCCAGCAGATCGGGGTTGGCGAACAGGTCGGCCCACACGATCTCGCCCCGCACCGCTGCGATCACGCCCACGGCGTGCTCCTCCTTCAGCTTTTCAAGCACCTGCTCGCGCGCCTGCACCACGGGCGCCGCGACTTCGTCCACCTTTTCCTGCACGCTGTTCGATTGGATCGCCTGGGCGTAGCTCGATGTGCCGAACGCGCCCGCACCTGCCTGCACCGTCACCGAGTCCGTAGCGGCGGGCGGCGCAGCCGTGGCCATCTCCGCCATGGCCCCATGCACGGAGTCCCACACCTGCTGCTGGTCCTTTTCCGCCATGGCTTTCAGGCGCACGGAGGGCTGCACCATGAATCCCTCCGCCGGCGCCTTCGCAGCCGCGCCAAAGGACGCCGAGCTGCCCGTCCAGCGGCCTGGCTCGATGCAAAAGACGGAGAGATCGATAGGGTCGGCGTTCACCGGCACAATGCGATCCTTGGCGATGACGCGATCCTGCTTGCCGCCGGTGACAATTTCGCCGGCGAGCAGCAGCAACGGCTTCTTTGCGTTGTTCACCAGCACCAGCGTGTTCACCTGCGCGCCGTTGTACGCGGGATAGGCGACGGCGGGAATGCCTCCGGGGCCGCGGGGCCGCACCAAACCCTGCACGTTCCCCGCTTCGGTCACCTGCACTTCCCCGCTGCGAATGCCTTCGTCGAGGGTGATGAAGGGGCTCTCGCCGGAGGCTTTGTCCTTCTGGTCTCCTGCGCGGACCACCGGAAACAAGAGCAGATTGCCGCTTTCAATAGGCGCGAGGACGCGGTAGCCCTCCGACCCCGACGGCTCCGGGCCGCTCGCGGCGTGGATCTCCTTGCCGGCGCGAATCCCGGCCAGAGCCAGAAACAGCGCGGCTGCTAAGCCCAATCTTCCAGCGTTTTCCATAACCCTCCTTCGCCGGCGCATCGCCGGCACTTTGAAGAGAGAACGCGGGAGGCGCGCGTTCTTGCGCTGAATATTTTTCGTGGCTCCCCAGTGCTTGCGAGGATGCGGGGGAGCCCGGCAAGCGGCCGGGGAACCGGCCCAAGGGCGCCATGGCCTGCTCGGTTGGTAACTAGAGGAATGGCTGCGGCCAGCCGACAACCTAATGGGGTCCGGCACGCGTGCCGCGCCCGGCGGGCGGGAACGGAAGGATTGCCGATTCGATACCTAAAGAGCTGCAGAGAAGAGAGATAGACGAGCGTGCCGATAAAAGAGCGCGATCACGAGACGAAGGGAATGCCGTGGGCGCACCTGCGCCTGCCGCCGTTTCCGCAGGTGGCCACGCGGCTGCTCGGGCTGGTGAGCCAGGAGAACGTGCAACTGCACCAGTTGTGCGATCTGATCTCGTCCGATGCCGCCTTCGCGGGCGAGGTTCTCACCGTGGCCAACTCGCTTCTCTACGCTCCGCGCTATCCCGCCAGCAGCATCCTGCAGGCGGTGGTGGTGCTGGGCGCAAACGCGCTGCAAGGCATGTGCATGACCGTGGGGGTGCGCGCTTACCTGGGCAGATCGATGCATTATCCAGCCATGCGCGGCCTGTGGAGCCATAACATCGCCTGTGCGCTCGTTGCGCGGCGCCTGGCAGCCGCCGGGTCGCTCGACAAAGACGCAGCCTACACCGCGGGCATCCTGCACGACATCGGACGCTTCGCTCTTTCCGTCATCCAGCCGCAGGATTACGCCAAGCTGCTCGAGTCGCACTGCGGCTCGCCCCAAAGCATGCTGGCCCGCGAGCAGGAGTTGTTCGGGTGGGATCACTGCGAGACCGGCCAGCGCCTCATCGCGAGCTGGAAGCTGCCGGCGGCCTTCGATGCGGTGGTCTGCGAGCACCATGACCCGCCGGAAGCGGAGGCCGAATGGGGCATGGCGGAGCTGATCAAGCTGAGCTGCCGCATCGCCGACGCGGCAGGCTTTCCCGCATTTCCAGGGTGCGAAACCACGCCTTACGGCGAATTGCTTGAGCTTTTGCCCACGCGTGAGCGGCTCGCTTTCCATCCCGATCTCGACACGCTCATCGCCGAGATTGCCGCGACCATCCACGACATCGAAAGCGCGTAGCGCCCGGCGCTACTGGACGGTCACCGTCACCGCCATGGTCGACCGGCCGTACTGGTTGGTGGCGTTCAGGGTGTAGGTGGTCGTGGCCGTGGGCGTGACCACCACTTTGCCGCCGTGCACTCCACCCAGGAGATCGATAAAGTCATAGGAGTCGTTCTCCGAATCCCAGGTAAGCGTTACCGGTGTGCCGGCGGAGGCCGTGGCAGGCGACGCCGTGAAGCTGACGATGGTCGGCGGCTGGCCGGTGGGCGCGGTGTTTGCGTCCCAGCCCGGCCACGACGGCGTCATCTGCACCACCTCGAAGTTCGAGGATTGAATGGCATCCAGGTTTTCGAGATCGTTGTCGTCCCAGCGCGGATCGGGCGCGCCCTGGAAGTAAAAATACCCGCCGTTATCGGCGAGGATCATGCCGTACTTCTTCATGGCCGTGAGAATCACCTGATTGGCCGCCGAGAAGCCGGAGATGTCGAAGCTGGCTTTGAGCCGGATGCGCATGCCCATCACATTGCTCACGCCATAGACGGTGCCCGCGGCGTGCGTGCCGGGTTCGACAAAATAGCCGCCGTTGGCGTCGTTCTTGGTCTGCTGCATGGTGAAGCGGATGGCGTGGTTGATCTGGCCGGCGGCCACTTCGTCATAGCGCACCAGGCCGGCAAAGATGGGCAAACCCGCCGCATCGGCCGAAGTCCATCCCCACGGCCGCATCTCCACGTTCTGCATGTCCCAGATGGTCTCAGAAGAAGAATTCCACTGGCCATTGCAGCGGTGGGTGTTGAAGGTCTCATAGAGAAAGCAGGTGTTGCGGTCGAGCACCAGCACGTGGGCGTCGCCCACGTAGGTGTCCGGCCATCCGTCGCAATCGGCGGGCGCGCCTTCAATGGGAGCCGTGATGGGAAAGGGCGCATCGGCCACGTCACTCTGGCTGGCGTAGTCGATCACATTGATGGGAACCAGCGGGGTGACGCTCGAGTCTACGATCACGTACGGGATGCCGTAATCGCCGCCGGCCACGGAAGAGAAATCGTGATGCAGATGCAATCCTGCGAATCCAGCCGCGGAGGTGATGGCGTCGTTGTTGGGATCGAGCGGGGCACTGGAGATGTCCGTGTTCCAGGGAGAATCGGCGGGGAAGGGCACGAACCCGTTCAGGCTGGCGTTGTCACCGGTGCTCATGCCGCCGCATGCCGAGGGCGAAACCGCCGGATTGATGGTGAGGCTGAGATTGGCCATGGCCGTCTGCGCCGTAGGCTGGGATGAGTCCGTCACCGTGACTCCAACTGAGGCCGTGCCCGCGGAGCTCTCTCCCGGCGTTCCGCCGATGGCGCCCGTTGAGCCGTCGATCGATAATCCGGCGGGCAGGTTGGTTGCAGCGTAGGTGTAGGGCGTGGCGCCGCCGGAGGCGCTGATCGAGGCGCTGTACGCCGTGCCGACCGTTCCGCTGGGCAGCGAAGTGGTGGTAAGGGTGAGTTTGGCCGCGCTCAGCGCAAGCGCCAGGCTGGCCGTGGCGGTTTGCGGGGCGGGCGTGCTCGAGTCCGTCACCGTGAACGCCACCGTCGCCGTGCCGGCGGTGTCCTGCGCGGGCGTGCCCGAGATTGCTCCCGTGGCGCCGGCGATTGAAAGCCCCGAGGGCAGGCCGGTGGCGCTGAACTTGTAAGGAGTGGTGCCGCCCGTTGCGGCGATCGAGGCGCTGTAAGCCACGCCCACGGTTCCGGTGGGAAGCGAAGCGGTGGTAATGGCCAGCTTGTTCGATTGCGGAGGCGGGTTGCCCTGGGTGGAGACGTATCCGCATGCGGAGATGCCGGCCACCACGCCGAACGCAAGAAGAGGAAGCGAGAAATGTCTGAGCCGATCGCGCATGGCTGGTTTTCTCCATCGGCGCCTGGGAGGCAAGTTCAAGGCAGCCTTGCGCCGACCCGGCGACCATTCAGCGTGGCAAGGCAAAAAGAAAGGGGCCGCGAGGTTTCCTGCTGTGGGAGTCGTTGGGCGGCCGATTGCATTCGGCGCTCTTGGGCTGCCGTCCTTGTTGGCGGTCTTTGCCGGCTCGTCCGCGCCCTGGCCGAAGACACTCCTGCCATTGAGGAAAATCTCGCGGCACGGCGTTGTCCACTCCCCTAAAGTTGCATAATCGCGAGGAGAGCGAAAGGGCCGCAACTGCGCGGTTCCCCGCGCCGGCTTTCCTAAAAGGGGATTCGCTCGTCTTACAGGTGAAATCGGGCAAGGGGCGCAGGGGTGGAGTGCGGGCCAGACAGCAAAGCTGCACCTTCGCATGCGAGGAGAAATCATCCATGGACAAGACGGCGGCGCAAAGCGCACTCTTCGCGATCGCATTTCTGCCGTTGCTCATCTTCCCCGCTATCGCCTCGTCGCAAGCGGCAA
>JASHTS010000112.1 GCA_030040425.1 Acidobacteriaceae bacterium
GCGCCGTTCACCAGATAGAGATCCAGGCGGCCATCGTTGTCGTAGTCGAACAAGGCGACGCCCGAACCCATGGTTTCGAGAAGATACTTGCGCGAGCTGTGCGGGGCCTGATGCAGAAAATGAACGCCGACCTGCGCGGTCACATCCTCGAAATCGGCCGGCACGCGATCCGGCGGGGGCGCCGACTGCGCGAAACCCGTTGTCAGAGCGGCGGCAAGCCATGCGGCTATGGCCGTCACCACCAACGAAGCCCGCATCACTTCTTCCTCATCTTGAAGTCCATCCTCGGCTCGCGGCCGAGTACCCAGGTCGAAGCGCCTACTCCGCCACAGACGCCGCCGTCGCTATCAACTACGCGCCGCGGGAAAAAGGCGAGGGCCGAGTGGAAACCATTCCGCCTCCAGGTCATGCCTTCCGATTCTCAGACACGAGGCTCAGCCGTGGCGCTTTCTGTTGCGCGTCTCGATTCTCGCCGGTCGCCTTGCCAGTGTATTCCCGGCTATCCGAAAGTTGCCATTAAGGCGCAACGCAACGAAGAGGTTCCCGATGATTAAGCATGGGCAGACAGGGCCGCTTCCGTGCCCGTTACGAGGCTGGGAATGGGCAGATTTCGGCGGTGCTATAGTAGAAAAGCTGGAGAAAAGACGCGATTCAAATGTCGAGATCCGGTTCATCTTCGGTTGGCGAGCCGGAAGTGCTGAGCCCCGAGCAGGCCGCGCTGGTACGCAGCCATCTGGACCAGCTCCTGGCGAGCCGTACCTTTGCCGGGAGCAAGCGCACGCAGGATTTTCTCCGCCTCACGGTCACTCACGCCCTGGAAGGTGAGCTCGATAGCCTGCGCGAGCGCATGATCGGAGCCGAGATGTTCGGCCGCCCGGTCGGCTACGACACGGGCAACGATTCCGTGGTGCGGGTGCGGGCGAGCGAGGTCCGCAAGAAGCTGGCGCAGTTTTACAGCGAAGCCGGTCCCGGGTCACTAGCTCTGCGGATCGAGCTGCCCAGCGGCTCGTATGTTCCGCGGTTCCATTTTTCGGAACCGGACGCTCATGGTTTTTCTGAAAGCGGCCCGGCTGCCGCTGACGCGGAATCCCCGGTGCGGGCGAACGGGAGCCACGCGGCAACGGCCGGAAATGGCCGCGCCACTAAGGCCTTCCCAGCGGCAGGGGTCGAGATTCCGCCGGTTCCCCCGCGCACAACCGGTATCCGATGGCGGCTTGCTACCGGGATCGCGTTCGCCGTGGTTCTTGCCGCCGCCGGATTTGCTGCCTACCGCCAGTGGTTCGCGGCCACGAACGCGGTCCACGGAATCCACTCAATTGCGATTCTTCCGCTGAAGAACCTCTCCGGCGATCCGGCCCAGGATTATTTTGCCGACGGCATGACAGAGGAGCTCATCAACAACCTCGGACAGGTGTCCACGCTGCGCGTGATGTCGCTCACCTCGTCGATGAGCTACAAGGGCACGACGAAGAATCTCCCTGAGATTGCCAAGGAGCTTTCCGTCGACGCGGTGGTCGAGGGCGGCATCCTGCGCGAGGGAGACAGCGTGCGCATCAGCGCCCAACTGGTGGACGCGCGCACCGACCGGCCGCTCTGGGCTCATACCTACGTGCGCAATCTGACGGGCGTTTTCAAGTGGCAGGGGGAAGTGGCGCAGACCATCGCCGACGAGATCAGCATCAAGGTAACTCCGCAGGAGCAGGCGCGCCTGGCGCAAAGGCATGCGGTCGATCCGGAGGCGCAGGACCTGTTTCTGCGCGGGCTGCTACTGCGCCAGGCCGACGACTGCAAGAGCGCCATCGACTATTTCGATCGCGCCATCGATCGCGATCCCGCTTACGCGGAAGCGCATTCGGCGCTGGCCAGTTGTTACGGCAGGCTGGGCGAGTCAGGACGATTGCCGTACAAGGAAGCCTTCACGCGGCAGAAGGCCGAAGCGCTGCGCGCCATTGAGCTGGACAATTCTCTTTCCGAAGCGCACGCCGAGCTGGCCAACTCCGCCATGACTCTCGACTGGGACTGGCCGACGGCGGCAGCGGAATTTCATCGCGCGCTGGAGCTCAATCCCAGCTCCGCCACAAGCCACCAGAAGTACGCGTTCTACCTGGTGCGCACCGGCCATGTGCATGAGGCGCTGGCTGAGGTGGAGCGCAGCGTCGAGCTCGATCCCATTTCAGACAGCACGTTTCATGCGGAGGGCTTCATCTACTTCTTCTCGCGCCAGTATGACCAGGCCCTGGCCATCGCGCGTACCGTGCGTGACCTCAAGATCGATCTGCCGGACTGGAGCTTTCTGCTCGGCGATATCTATGCCGAGAAGCACATGTATCCGGAATCGATAGCGGCCTTCCTTAAGTCGGGCGACGGCCCCTATACGCTTGGCCATCTGGGAAACGTCTACGCGCGGGCCGGTCAGGCGGAGAAGGCGAGAAAGATTATCGTCCAGTTGCAGCCCTACGTTGCCCGGGATGGCGTGGGCCGCTACGAGATCGCGCTCATCTACGCAGGGCTCGGCGAAAAAGCCGAGGCCTTCAAGTGGCTCGAAGAGGCGTATCGCAATCACGACGTGGGTCTCGTCTACCTCAAGGTCGATCCCTGTCTCGATCCGCTGCGCTCCGATCCGCGCTTCGACGATCTTCTGCGCCGCGTCGGCCTCTCCTGAACTCGCCCGTCAGCTGAGCGGAAGCAAGGAACCGGCCTGCTCACTTGACGAGATTTGTCCCATGTGGGGCGGGAGGGATGCAGGGCAATTCAGTTCTCTTATGACCGATCGTTCAAATTCGTTTGTGCGTAACGCTTTCCTGCTTCTGCTCCTGGCACTCTCTTGCCGCGGTGCAAGCGCCCGCACCGCCGGCGGCCACCCGCCGCACACCTTCACGGTCTCAGGGCATCAGTTTCTGCTCGATGGCAAGCCGTTTCAGATCATCTCCGGCTCGATGCATTACACGCGCGTGCCGCGCGCCGACTGGCGCGATCGATTTCGCAAAGCGCGCGCGATGGGCTTGAACACCATCACGACCTACGTTTTCTGGAACGTTCACGAGCCGCGTCCCGGCGTCTTCGACTTCCAGGGCCAGAACGACATTGCCGAATACATTCGCGAAGCGCAGCAGGCAGGCCTCTTTGTCATTCTTCGTCCTGGCCCCTACGTCTGCGCGGAGTGGGATCTGGGCGGATATCCTTCCTGGCTGCTCAAGGATCCGAGCCTAGTGGTGCGCAGCACCGATCCCCGCTATCTGGCGGCGGTGCAAGCCTGGTTTCATCGTCTCGGCCAGGAAATCTCTCCGCTCCTGCTCCAAAACGGCGGACCCATCCTCGCCGTGCAGGTTGAAAACGAATATGGCTCTTTTGGCGACGACCACGCCTACATGGAAACCGTGAAGCAGGACCTGCTGCAGAACGGCATGGACGCGCCGGTGCTCTATACCGCCGACGGACCCGAGGAACTGCCGAGCGGGTCCCTTCCTGAACTCCCCGCCGTCATCAACTTCGGCCCGGGTGACGGAGAGCAGGGTTTTGCCACGCTCGAGCGGCTGCGTCCGGACGGCATCCGCATGACCGGCGAATATTGGGATGGCTGGTTCGATCACTGGGGTGAGCGCCATCATGTGACCAACGGCGAAAGCGAAGCCGCCGAGCTCGCCTGGATGCTGAAGCAGGGCGATTCTGTCAACCTCTACATGTTCGAAGGGGGAACCAGTTTCGGCTGGATGAACGGCGCCAACAGCAACGGCGCCAACTACGAGCCCGACACCACCAGCTACGACTACGACGCTCCCCTCGACGAGCGAGGACAGCCGCGCGAAAAATACTTTCTCTTCCGCGATGCGATCCAGAAAGCCACGGGCGTTACGCCGCCGCCCGTGCCGCCCGTCTCCGCCGCGGGCACATTTCCCATCAGCCCGGGCTTCGAGTCAGCCTCACTCTGGCGCAACCTGCCCGTCCCGGTGCACAGCGACAAGCTCCTCGCCATGGAGGATCTCGATCAGTCCTACGGTTACATCCTGTACCGCACCGGCCTGGATGCAGGGGACGGCGGCACGCTGGTTGTCGACGGCCTGCACGATTACGCTCAGGTCTATGTGAACCAGGAGCTGGTGGGCACGCTCGATCGGCGCCTGGACCAGAGCCGCCTCGAAATCCCCGTGCAGAAAACCGCGAGCACGCTTGACATCCTGGTGGAAAACACCGGCCGCGTGAACTTTACGAAGGTGATTCGCACCGAGCGCAAAGGCATCGTCGGCAGCGTGACCATCGGCGGAATGACGCCTCCCGCCTGGGAGATCTATTCGCTCCCCATGAACCGGCTTTCCTCACTCCGCTTCCTGCCCGAAGCCTGCAGCGGTCCTTGTTTTTTTCGCACGCAGATGAAGGTTCGCCGCCCCGCGGACACCTGGATCGACACACAGGCTCTGCACAAGGGCGAACTCTGGATCAACGACCGGCCGCTGGGCCGCTTCTGGTCGATTGGTCCGCAGTTCTCGCTATACACGCCCGCGCCCTGGCTGCACCGCGGCAACAACGTCGTAACCTTTTTTGACCTTACCGGCGACACTCAGGACCGGCTGCAGACCGTCTCCAACCCGATCTTCCAGGCAACTCGCGACTCAGCCCTCATGATCCTCAAGAAAGATAAATAATGCCGGCCAGCTTGACAGTGCGGCGCGGCGCGCAAGGATAATCGAGGCCATGCGATGGATGGGCTTTTGCGCAGCTTTGTGTGCGGCCTGGTGGGCGGCGAGCGTCTGCGCGCAGCAGGCGGTGCCGTTACCCGCGGCGCCCGCTTCGTCTGCGCCGGCGGAAGACAGTTTTCGCTTTGTCTCCGATGGGCCGAAGGGGCCAGGATGGTCGCGACGGGACGAGATCGCGCGCAAATACTTCCACGAAAATCTGCCTGCGCTGTTCGAGCGGACGCTGGTTCTCGACGGCGATCTGCCGGAACGCACCGGGCTGCGCTGGATCTTTACCGGTCCGCACGCCGGATTCACGGTGGAGCTGACCTCAAGCAAAGTGAGCCTGACCGAACGGTATTACGACTCGATGGGACTGTACGAGGGACAAGGAAACTATCCCGACAAAACCGTGCGTGACGTGGAGCGGCAATATACAGGGCAGGCGCGCACGCTGACCGTGATTGCCGATGCGCACCTGGCCGTGCGGGTGCTGGTGAATGGAACGCAGATTCTTGAAGCCCCGCTGCTCTTTGACGTGACGCGGCACCAGTTGCAATATGCGGCGCCGCGCACGGCGCACGATGTGATTGCGGGCGTGCTGCTCAAGCCGGATGTGAAGATGGCGGAGGTCGTAATCGATGCGGACAGGACGTACCAGACGATGCTCGGATTTGGCGGCAGCCCCAGCATCCCGGCTTACGCGGAGTTGAGCGACGAAGGCAAGCGCGCTTACTGGGCGCTGTTGAAGAAGTACAACCTCCTGATCTCGCGTGAGTATCCGATGGGCACCGAGCTCAAGCCCGATCTGAGCAATCTGGATGACCTGAACGATGCAACGCCCCATTACTACGGCGACAATTTTCCCAACAGCGAGGTGTCGAGCTTCGATTACAACAGGCACATCGAGAAGATGGGCGGCAGCGTGATTTACGAACTGTGGGCGCTGCCCAAGTGGGCGACGGAGCCGTATACGGGGGCGCCGGCAGCGGATGGAGGAAGTGGGCCGGCGCGGGAAGTTGCGAATCCGGAGGAGTACGCGCGCATCGTCGTGGAGTATTGCCGCAAGGAGCAGGCTGCGACCGGGGCGGCACCACTGATTGTGGGACTGGAGAACGAAGTGGACCAGCCGCCGGCGATCTTCGACGCGATGGCGACCACGCTGCGGCGAGAGCTGGACAAGGCGGGATTCATCCACACCGCGATTCACATGGCCGACGCAAGCTTCATGTACAAGGGCATCGTGCGGACAAAGGATTTCCGGAAAGATGCGGCAGCGTGGCAGGCCATCGACTACGCGGCGACGCATGAATACGACTTTCAGGAGTTCATGGCCAATCCCGATTTGTACGATGCGCGCATGAAGGCGATGCACGAGGCCGCGGCCGGCAAGCCGTTTTTGGCCACGGAAATCTGCGTGAACGATCCGCATTACCAGGAACCCTCTTACCGGATTGCGCTCGCAGTGGCGCAGCTTTACCACAAGAATTTGACCGAGCTGGACGCCGTGGGGCTGCTCTACTGCTGGACGCTGCTGGATGTGGAACAGCCCACCTTTGCGGGCTCGCGTGCGCTGCTGGCGCCGGAGCGGACACGAGGATGGATTCCGGAGCCCACGAGCTTTGAGCTGCGCGTGCTGGGCGCGTACAGCCGGCACATTCGCAAGGGCATGAAGCGCGTAAGCGCCGTGAGCAGCGATGGAGACCTGCTGACAACCGCCTTTGCCGATGAAAAAGAGGAGACGCTGGTGATGGTGAATCGCGCAACAACGGCGCGGCGCGTGACCGTGCGGGGTGCCCGTTCGCCGTGGATGGAGATGGAGCGCACGGGTCTCGAGGAAGAGAATGAAGTTTCCGCCGCGCCCGATGAGGTGATCGTGCAGCCGGGGCAGATCGTGGTGCTTTCTACCATGAAAGCGCAGTAGGGTCCACATGGCGGAATGTGCGCCAGCACGGAATGCAGCGCGCGGCGCCGGATAAACTTATCTTGACGCGATGAATGCCGGAACGAAATCGAAGTGGATTGCGAAGGCGCGGCGCCTTGCCGCCGTAACGGGCGCGCTGGCCATCTTTTCTTCAGGACTCGCTGCGCAGGTTCTCATCGACCATCGCTACGCAAACACCGACGCGCAGAGCCTCATCGGCCTGCCGATGGGCAGCCACAAGACGATTGTGGACAAGATGGGGAACCTGAAGTGGTCGCAGTGGAGCCTGAAGCGCAGGCCGCTGGACTCGCCGATCGGTTTCAGCAGCCAGATGGACGGCGAATTGGCGATCGAGGCGTTTGCAGGCGCGCAGCCGCTCGAGATGACGGACCAGGAGCTCTACCGCGGGCGCTATCCGTTCGTGGATTCGACGCTGCACGGCGCTGACCTCACGCTGGAAGAGCTTGCCTTTGCAGTGGATCCGGATGCGAAGCCGGGCGAGTTGCCGGACAGGAACTCCGGCGCGCGCGGGATGGACGTGGTGCGGCTCACGCTTCGCAATGAGGGCAACGCCGCGGCCGATGCGGTGATCAAGCTGAGCGGACGGGAGCGCAACCTGCCCGGGCACGTGCAGGGGCAGGCGCTGATTACGCGCGGCGGCGAAGATGTGGCGCTGATTCTCGATGCCGGAGGCGCGACTCTCACGCAGGAGAGCGACGGGCTCGCGCTGGTGCTGCACGCTGCCGTTCCGGCGCATGGTGAGAAGACGCTGTGGTTGGAACTGCCGTACGAGTGGCCTGCCAAGCGGAATGCGGCGCTCGCGCACGCAACCGGTGATGCGCTGCTGCAGATGGCTGTGGCCGAATGGGACGGCCTGTGGGCAGGCGCAACGCAGATTGATTTTCCGCAGCGGGAACTGAGCGATTTTTACTATTCATCGCTCGCGTATGTGCTGATTCTCACCGAATACGACGGGCACGGCGATCTCTGGACGCTGGATGGGCCGGCGGTGTACCGGCAGTACTGGGGCCGCGGGGAGTACTTTCAGGCGCGGGCTCTCGAAGCGGGAGGATTTCTTGAGCCCGCACGCGAGAGCGTGGAGCACGCGCTGCACATCATCAATGACGACGGCGAGTGGGATGGTCCGCCGGTGAGCGGCTGGCCCGCGTGGGACAATGCGGGCGGCAACGCGGGCGCGGTTTGGGAATATTACCAGTTCTCGCGCAACAGGGAGTGGCTGGCGCGCGCGTATCCATCGCTTCTGCGGGCGTCACAGTGGATTGCGGAGCATCGTGAAGAGACGATGGTGGAAGGCTATGCGGATGTTCCGCCGGGAGCGCAGCCGATCGAGCGCATGATTCCATCGCATTGCAGGCCGGAGCCGAATCCGCCGCTCGCACCCGGCGAGAAGCCCTACTGGTTCGGGCTGCTGCCGTGGAGCTACGGCGACTCAGGACTGCCGGAGGGGCACTCGTTTGCGCACAATTTCATGGCGGCTTATGCCGAACAGGTGACGGCCGAGGCTGCCCGCGCACTGGGTCACGCAGACGATGCGGCGAAGCTGGACCAGGAGTTTACCGACTATGCGGCTGCGATCCGCGAGAGCGTGAAGCGCGCGGTAACGCTGGAGCATGAAGATCCGCCGTATCTGCCGGCGATGCCAACGTATCCGCAGGCTGCGTACTCGCAGACGTTTCTCGCCATCTATCCGACGGGATTGTATGCGCCGAACGATCCGCTGGTGAGCGGACTGATTGCGCACATGGAGCGCGGAGAAAAGCAGGGGCTGCCCACGAACGTGGCCTGGGCCGGGCCGGCCGGCGTGTGGCCGGGCGAAGCCATGAACATCGCAGAGACCTACCTGCTGCGCGGCGAAAGAGAAAAGGCCGCAGCGATGCTGGCGGCGGCGCTGAATCACAGCTACACGACCAAGGTGTGGAAAGAAGAGATCCTGGTGGACGTGACGCAGCCGCGCGCCTGCGACACGCCGCACTCGAAACGCGCCGATATGGAAGGCACGGGCGACATGCCGGAGGCGTGGGCGAACGCGAACCTGGTGCTGCTGCTGCGCGACATGCTGCTGAACGAGCGCGCGGGCAAGCTGCATTTGCTCGCGGGATTGCCGGAGAGCTGGGTTCCGGAGGGCAAGAAAGTCGAGCTCAGAAATGCGCCGGTTTCGACAAGCGGCGAGGTGAGCCTGCGCGTAGAGCATTTCCGCGCCAAGGTGTGGCGCATCACGGTCGACCCGCACGGTGCGACGCGCGAGTTCGTCTTTCATCTGCCCATGAATCCCGACGCGGTGAGCTCGATCCGCATGGATGGCAAGCCGATGCGCGTGGCGGCGGAGATTCCCTTTTCTACGGCCGGGAGAGCGAGCGTTCTCGAGGTCGATCTCAAATGAATCGAAGGGCGTTTTTCCGCATGGCCGGCGCGGCCGCTGCCGCATCGTGCGTGGCGCAGGATGTTTTGCCGGAAACGCGCGCAGGGGATGCGATCGAGGCCACACTCGCGATCGGCGAATCTGCAACGGTTGCCACCGTGCCCGCAAACTTTACGGGATTGAGTTACGAGTCGGCTCAACTGGCGAATCCCAGGTTCTTCTCGGGCGCCAACACCGCGCTGATTGATCTCTTTCGCACGTTGGGCGCGCGGGGCGTGCTGCGGCTGGGCGGAGGAACGAGCGCGTTCACGAGGTTCACCACTCAGGCCGTTGCCGCGCAGCCGCCGGTCGGGGCCGTGGGCCCCGATACGAGCAAGAACATCAAGACAGAAGTGCCGGTGACACGCGAGAGCGTGCGCAGCCTGCGCGAATTTCTCGACGCGACCGGCTGGGATTGCCTGTACGGCCTGAATCTGGAACGCGGCACGGCGGCGCAGGCGGCCGAGGAGGCCTTTTATGTGCAGCAGATTCTGGGGTCGCGTCTGATTGCCTTCCAGTTCGGCAACGAGCCCGATGCGTGGCGCAATCGCTACCGGCCGGCGACGTGGAGCTACGCAGATTACTGGAAGGAATGGTCGGCCGCGCAGGTGGCGGTGCTCGAGCGGACGCCGGAGGCGAAGTTTGCCGGACCCGATGTTTCCAACAAGATGGACTACGTGACAGGTTTTGCGCACGACGTGAAGGGCGATGCGCACGTGGTGATGCTCACCGCGCATTATTACGCGATGGGGCCGGCGGGCGCACCGGGCATGACCATCGAGCGGCTGCTCGCGCCCGATCCGAAACTCGAGCGCGAATTGAAGATTGCCATGGACGCAGCGCGCAGCGACGGGATTCCTTTTCGCATGAGCGAGGGCAATTCCTGCTGGAATGGCGGGCAGCCCGGCGTGAGCGATACGCTGGCCAGCGCGCTGTGGGTTGTGGACATGATGCTCGAATTCGCGTCGGCGGGATGCGCGGGCGTGAACCTGCACGGAGGGGGCAACGGCGTGTACACGCCGATTGCCGGCAATCTTTCGGAAGGCTTTGCTCGCCGACCTGAGTACTGGGGCATGAATCTCGCCGCGAACTTCGCCGGCGCTACGCTGGCGAAGACCACGCTCGATTGCAGCGACGATCGCGTGCGCGCCTATGCGGGCCAAAAAGGCGGACGGTTGCTTGTGATGGTGATCAACAAGACGGAGAAGCCGGTGCGCGTCAGGTCTACGCTTCGCTGGATCGATTCCCGGTGGGTTCTCTCCGGGCCCGCGATTGACGCCGAACAGGGTGTTTCGGTTCGCGGGTTCCGCGTGCACGCCGCCACCGACGGAACTTTCGTTTTGGCTCCCCACACGGCAGTGCTGCTGACGCGGAACCAGGGGCATGCACGATGAAACGACGGTGGACGCGGCGGCGCTTTCTGCGCAACGCGGCAATTTCGGGCGCGGTTCTGGCGCAGCGCAGGCGCGTTGAAGCGTGGACCGCGCGGGCTCCGGAAGCAAGTGCGGGGCCGGTTCTCTTTTTCGATCAGCCGGCAGCGGCGTGGCCCGATGCTCTGCCCGTGGGCAATGGCCGCCTGGGGGCGATGGTCTTTGGGAATCCGGCGCACGAGCGGCTGCAACTGAATGAAGAGACGGTGTGGGATGGTGAGCGGCGGGACCGCAGCAATCCGCAGGCAAGCCGCACGCCGGAGGTGCGCGCGCTGTTGATGGCCGGAAAAGTGCACGAGGCGGAGGCGCTTGCGGCCGAGGTGATGATGGGCGTTCCGGTGCGTTTGCCGGTCTATCAAACGCTGGGCGATCTGTGGCTCGATTTCGAAGATGTGCCTACGCAAATAAGCGACTATCGGCTGGAGCTCGATCTGGATCGCGCGCTGGTGACCACCACGTTCCGTGCCGGCGGCGCGCACTGGAAGCGCGAGGTCTTCAGTTCCGCGCCGCGCAATGTGATGGTGGCGCGCCTGGAGTCGAGCGCCCCGATGAGTCTGACGGTGCGACTGGACCGGCCAGCGAACAGCCAGACGGAGGCAGCCGGAAACGATCGCCTGGTGATGACCGGCGCGGCGCGCCCGGTCAATCCGACCACGGATCCGCTCAGGCAGGAGCGGCAGGTGGGGGTGGCGTTCCGCGCGGAAGTGGAGGCGATTGCCGAGGGAGGCGTAATCCGCGCGGAGGGCAACACGCTGAGGATGGAGAAGGCGCGCGCGGTCACGCTGCTGATTGCGGCGGCCACCGACTATCGCGAGCACAACGTGGCGGGCATGGCCGCGGCGTGCGCCCGGCGCCTGCGCGAGGCCGCTGCTCTCCCGTACGCGCGCTTGCGCGAAGAGCACGTTGCCGATTATCGGCGCTACGCGCGCCGCTGCGGTCTGCAGCTTGTGGACGGGCCCGATCCACTGGGTTATATGGCTACGGACAAACGCGTGCAGCGCGTGAAAGAAGGAGGCGAGGACGCGGGCCTGATCGCCACGTATTTTCATTTTGGACGATACATGCTCATCAGCAGCAGCCGGCCGGGCACGCTGCCCGCCAATCTGCAGGGCATCTGGAACGAGAGTCTCGACCCGCCCTGGGGCTCGAAGTTTACGGTGAACATCAACGCCGAGATGAATTACTGGATGGCCGAGAACGGCAACCTGGCCGACCTGCACGCGCAGCTCTTCGATCTGCTGGATGCGACGCGGCCCGCGGGCACAGAGACCGCGCAACGATACTTCAAGGCGCGAGGATTTCTGGTCAATCACAACACCGATCTCTGGGGCGACGCGATTCCCGTGGATCATGTGCAGGCGGGCGTGTGGCCCATGGGCGCAGCGTGGATGGCGCTGCATCTCTTTTCGCACTTCGCGTACTCGCTCGACCAGGACTTTCTGCGCGAGCGCGCCTATCCGCGGCTCAAGGAGATTGCAGAATTCTTCCTCGATTATCTTGTGGACGGAGCGGATGGAGAGCTGCTGAGCGGACCGAGCCAGTCGCCGGAGAACAAGTACCGGCTTCCCGATGGGACGACGGCGAGTTTGTGCATGTCGCCGGCCATGGACACGGAGATCATTCGCGCGGTTTTCGACCGGGTTGAGCGCATGAGCAAGATGCTTGGCCTGGATGAAGATTTGCGCGCGCAGGTCGCGAGCGCAGCGAAGCGGCTGCCGCCCCTCAAAATTGGAAAGACGGGTGCGCTGCAGGAGTGGAACGAAGATTACGAAGAGACGGAGCCGGGACACCGGCACATCTCGCATCTGTTTGCGCTCTATCCCGACCACCAGATCACGCTGCGCGCGACACCGGAGCTCGCCGGAGCGGCGCGGACCGCGCTGGAGCGGCGGCTCCAGAACGGAGGCGGCAGCACGGGCTGGAGCCGCGCGTGGATTGTGAACTGCTGGGCGCGGCTCGAGGATGGCGAAGCGGCGTATCAGAGCCTGCTCGCGCTCCTGCGCAACTCCACCCGGCCTAATCTTTTCGACGTTTGCGGCATGAAGGCGAATTCGCCATTCCAGATCGACGGCAACCTGGGCGGCACGGCCGGGCTGATTGAAATGCTGCTGCAGAGCCATGGCGGCGTGGTGCGGCTGCTGCCGGCTTTGCCGCAAGCGTGGCCGGCGGGCAGTTTTCGCGGCTTGCGCACCCGCGGCGGACTGGAGGTGGATCTTGCCTGGCGCGAGGGCAAAGCTGTGAGTGCTGCGCTGCGCGCGAGTGTGGACGGCGAAGTGACGCTTGCCGTGCCTGCGGGGCAGCAGATTCATTCGGTCACGCGAGGCGGAAGCCGGCTGGCGCTTGCGAATGCAGGCACGGCGCAGGCGTCTTTCCGGGCGAAGGCGGGCAAAGAGTACGCTGTTTCCTTTGCATGAGCGCGCCGTAGCGCGATTTTGATCTGCGTAACCGAACCGGAGAGGACATGGGTGCGATGAATCGGAGAGACCTGATGAAGATGGGGGCGGGCGCGATGGCCTCAGGGCTGGCGGCCGCGGGACCTGCAGCGGGACTCGTCCGTGCAAGCGAAGAGAGCGTGAAGCAATGGGGCATTTTCGAGGTCGCGGCGCAGGGACCGGATAGCGGCAATCCGTTTGTCGATGTTTCGTTCGGTGCGCGGTTCACGATCGGGCATCGCACCGTGGAGGCCGCGGGTTTCTACGATGGGAACGGCACTTACAAAGTGCGCTTCTCGCCCGATACGGCAGGCACATGGAGCTATCAGACGACGGGCAGCGCGAGCGAACTCGCGGGGAAAACAGGAACGTTCGATTGCGTTCCTGCGCGCGCCGGCAATCACGGTCCGGTTGGAACGGCGCACCAGTTTCATTTTGAACACGCGGACGGCACTCCCTATTTTCCCTTCGGAACCACGTGCTATTCCTACGGATTCATCGGAGCGCCGCTGGATGCGGAGACGCTCGCGAACCTGAAAGCGGCGGGCTTCAATAAGGTTCGCATGTGCCTGTTGCCCAAGCCGCTGGGCAAGCGGCAGCCAGCGGCCATGCCGTTTGAGCGCATCGGCGGAGCGCAACCTCCGCAAGCTGAGGACCTGAGCGACAGCTCGACCAGCAGTGAACGCTTTGACCTGACGCGGCTCAACCCCGCTTACTTTCAACACGTGGAGGAGCGGATCAGGGATTTGATGTCCGCGGAGATCCAGGCCGACGTGATTCTCTTTCATCCATACGATGCGTGGGGATTCAAAGCGATGGGCGCGGAGGCGGACGACCGCTATCTGCGTTATGCGGTTGCGCGGCTTTCCGCGTACCGGAATGTGTGGTGGTCCATCGCCAATGAATACGACCTGGTGAAATCGAAGTCGATGGCCGATTGGGATCGGTTCTTCCGCATCGTCGAAGAGAGCGATCCGCACGGGCGGCTGCGTTCCATCCACCACAGCCGCGTGCCGTACGACAATGCGAAACCGTGGTGTACGCACGCCAGCCTCCAGGAGTTCGACTTCGACAAGTCGGCGGAGCGGCAGGCTGCCTGGAACAAACCTATCATCTACGACGAGATCCAGTACGAAGGCAACATCGCGCGCCGGTGGGGAAACCTCACCGCGGAGGAGATGACGCGCCGCTTCTGGCAGGCGGTGATTTATGGAACGTATGCCACGCATGGCGAGACCTACATGACCGACGAGGGGCAGCCAGTCTGGTCCGATGCGGGCGCGCTTCAGGGAACAAGCGCGGCGCGGATTCTGTTTCTGAGGAAACTTCTGGAAGATAGCGGAACAACAGGTTTGATGGCAGCGGAGAATCCCTATTATCCGAACGCGGGGAATCCGGACCGGCTAATCCTCTACTACTTCGATTACCATCGGCCCGCGGAATACGAGTTTCCCTTGCCGGACGGGGGAAACTACACGGCGACGCTGATCGATCCGTGGGCCATGACGAAGACTGCCGTTGCGGGAACCTTCAACGGGAAAAGCAAAATTACGCTGCCGGGCAGGCCATACCTGGCAATGCTGTTTGAGAAAGCGGCCGGCTGAACGATGCGCATTCTTGTGATCAGCATGCGCCTTGGGCGCACGATGTTTGCCGCAGCCGCGGTTTTTCTGCTGTGCGCCGGCGTCCACGCGGAGACGATTCGAGTATTCACGGGGAAGAACGCCGCGCCGCGTGAACTCTACGGCGCGGACAAGCTGCGCGCAGCTTTGGCGCAGGTGAAGGACGCGCCGCGCGGTGCGCGGGTGTTGGCGGCCGTGCGCTCGGCGCCGGAGCTGGCGCGCTTCGATCTGCCTGAGTTCGGGCCGCAAGCCGAAGAGGCATTCCTGATTCGCCAAGTGGGCGACACCTGGGTGATTGCCGGCTCCGATCCGTCGGGGGTTCTCTATGGCGAGCTCGAACTGGCCGACCGCGTGAGCGCGGCGCATGCGCTTCCCACGGGCATCGACGACATGGAGCATCCGGCGCTGAAGCTGCGCGGCACCTGCATTGGAATGCAGAAGCAGGAGATTACATACGAGGGCGCCGAATACGACTATCCTTACACGCCGGAGAATTTTCCATTCTTTTATGACAAGGCGCAGTGGACGCAATATCTCGACATGCTCGCCGAAGAGCGCTACAACACGCTGTATTTGTGGAACGGGCACCCGTTCACCAGCCTGCTGAAACTGCCGCGCTACCCGGAGGCGCAGGAGCTGCCCAGGGCGCAGCTCGACGCGAACATGGCGATGTTCAAGTGGCTGACTGCCGAGGCCGCGCGGCGCGGCATCCGGGTGGTGCAGGGCTTCTACAACATTCATCTCTCGCACGCCTTTGCGCGCGCGCATCACCTGCCTTACCATCTTTCGGCGCCGAATGCGCTGGCGAGTGCGTATACGCGCTATGCGATTGCCGAGTTTATCCGCACGTATCCGAACGCCGGCCTGATGATGACGCTGGGCGAGGCGCTGAGCCCGCAGTACGGCGCGGAATGGCTGGCGAGCACGATCATTCCCGGAGTGAAGGAGGGATTGAAAGAATCGGGCATCCGCACCGAGCCGCCCATCGTGGTGCGCGCGCACGCCACCGACATTGCCGCCGTGATGAAGGCGGCCACGCCGCTCTACGCGAACATCGACACCATGTTCAAGTGGAACGGCGAGTCACTGACGTGGACCAACGTGCGCGGACCGGTGCTCGACCGCTTCAGGATGCTGGCCGAAAGCTCAAACGTGGCGATCGCCAACGTGCACCTGCTTTCGAATCTGGAGCCGTTCCGGTGGGGCGACCCGGATTTTATCCGCGAGACGCTCGCGAATTTTCAGCGCATCGGGATCGGTGGGCTGCATTTGTATCCGTTGCGCTACTGGGACTGGCCGTACTCAGGCGACAACGCCGTGCCGCGGCTCATGCAGATCGATCGAGACTGGATCTGGTTCGCGGCGTGGGGCCGTTATGCGTGGAATCCCAATCGCGATCCCGAAAAGGAGCATGCCTACTGGGCGGCGCAGTTCGCGAAGCGGTTTGGTTCTGCCCGAGCCGGAGAAAAACTGTTCGAGGCTTACACGCTTGCCGGGCCGTGCCAGCCGCGGCTGTTGCCGCGCATCGGGATTACTGAAGGCAACCGCCAGGCATTCACCCTGGGCATGACCATGCCTCAGTTGATTGATCCCGGGCGGTTCAATCCCGCAGAGACGTTGTGGACCGGCGATGCCCCGCCGGGCGAGCGGCTCCAGGAATATGTGGCTCAGGAGTTCCGCCATGAACCGCACCATGGAGAGACGCCGCTCGGCGTGAGCGATGAGACGGTGGAGGCTTCAAGCAAAGCGTTGCAAGCAGCGCAAGCGGCGGGTCCGTTTGTGAGTCGGAACCGCGACGAGTACGCGCGCGTGGTGAACGATCTCGAAGCGATCGCGTTGCTGATGCAGTTCTACAACGCGAAGGTGAAAGCCGCCGAGCAGGTGCTGCTCTACGGCTACGATCACGACGCCGCGCATTTGGCGCAGGCGGACGCGCTGCTTGCGGAATCCGTGGAACGGTTTCGCGAACTCACGGCTGTTGCCGGGCCCGCCTATCTGACCGCGACGGGCATGGAGACCGCGCAGCGACGCATTCCCTTCCCCGGAGGAATGGACGCATTTCCCGACTGGCAGCAGTGCCTGCCGATGTATGAAAAGGAACTGGCCACATTCCGGAAGCGGCGTGCCGAATTGCTCTCCGGAGGAGCGGCAGCGGAGAGCGCGGCGACCAAGCCGCTGCCGCAGGTTGGGTTCACGCTCGAGTCCGGCGCAGGCGAAACATTTACGGTGGAGCGAGGAGCGCAGCTCTTTCTGGACAGGAGCGAGACGATTGGCGATGTGGCTCCGGAGCTGAATGGCCTCAAGGGAATCAGAATCTCGACGCGCGAGGGAGGGACGGTTCGCTTCAATCTAAGCGCGCAGGCGCAGATCCTGGTGGGATTTCCTGCGGGTAGTTCGGCCCAGAGCTCCGTGCTCGATCCCGAAACGGAGCAATGGAATCTTTTGCTGCTGAACGGCGTTGTGGCGAAAGGAACGCCGGCCATGGCGGTGTGGGCCAAGCCCCTGCCTGCGGGCGCCAATGAGCTGGACCTGGACAAGGGACACTATGTGATCCTCGGTTTTATTCCCGCGGGACTCGAGGTGAAGCCGCATATTCACTTCGAGGCGCAGAGCAGCGCAGCGGGCACGCCCAACCTCGACTGGCTCTTCGAGTAGAGCCCAGCGCTCTCTCGTGCGCAGGCGCTGCTGCAGACGGCAGTCAACTAAATGGCAAGCGAGAGCACCGAATAGGAACGCGCGGGCAAGGTGAGCGCCATGCGATCGCCGATCTTCGGGCTCTCGAGTGTCTGCGGCACCACGCGATTGGGCTCCGCAAAGGTGTTGCCCGCTTTCAGATCAGACCCGGTCATCGACACAAACTCATTGACCGCGACCGGCGTCACGTCGCGCCACACAAGGTCCACATCCTGCGCGTTCTCGAGATCCCGGTTGAACAAGAACAGCGTTGCCGTCTTGCTCTCAGTGTCGATGGATCCAGCAACATCGACGTACGCCACCTGGCCGAATCCCGGCTGAGGCAACCCCACGCTCTCGAGAGGACGGCCGAGCACAGTCACGTCGTAGCCCGGACCCTCGGGCTCGAGGGCGAGCGCACGCCCGCGCGCATACTTCAGCGCCCACGCGTACGGATAGTAAATGGTGTGCCGCAGAATGCCATCTTCGTTGGTGGCAATGGGAGCGATCACATTGACCAGTTGCGCAAGGCAGGCAATCTTCACGCGATCGGAATGCCGTATCAGGGAGTTGGCCAGCCCGCCCACCAGGAGCGCATCCTCCAGGTTGTAGGGCTCCTCGAGCAAATGCGGAGCCGGCTTTCCGTGCCCATCGGCAAAATCTCCGCCCCGCGCGCGATACCAGACGTTCCACTCGTCGAAGGAGAGCCAGAGCTGCTTTTCCGAGCGCTTTTGTGCGCGCACGGTGTCGCATACCGCCGCGATTTCTCTTATCTGCCGATCCATGGCCAGGTTCATGGCCATGTAAATCCGGCTGTCGTGGTTGGTTTCTTCGTCGTTTCCCCAGTAGTGATGCAGCGAGATTCCATCGACCACTTCGTAGCACTCTTCCAGAACGGTGCGGTCCCATTCGATATAAGTGGGCATAAACGGCCCGCTCGATCCGCATGCAATCAGCTTGATTGCCGGATCGACCGCGCGCATCTGGCGGGCCGCATCGGTTGCCTTGATGCCATATTGCTGCGCGGGCATGTGCCCGATCTGCCACGGCCCGTCCATCTCGTTGCCCAGGCACCAATACTTCACTCCATAGGGCTGCTCGTGGCCATTGGAGCGCCGCAGTTCGCTCCACTTCGTCCCGCCAGCAAAGTTGCAATATTCCACCAGCGCAGCCGCGTCTTCTGCAGAGCCCGTACCGAAGTTCAGCCCCAGCAGCGGCTCCGTTCCCACCAGCTTCGCCCACTCCATGAACTCGTCTGTCCCGAACTGATTCGTCTCCAGCGTGTCCCAGGCGCGGTCCAGCACCGTCGGCCGATCCTTTTTCGGACCAACCCCGTCGAGCCAGTGATAACCGGAGACAAAGTTTCCGCCGGGATAGCGAACAATCGGCACTCCCAGCTTTTTTACTTCCGCGATCACGTCGGTGCGGAATCCATGGGCATCGGCAAATTTCGATCCAGGATCGTAGATACCTTCGTAGATGGCCCGCCCGAGATGCTCGAGAAAAGAACCGAAGAGGCGAGGACTGATGGAAGAAATCTCGCGAGTGGAATCGATGACGACGCGCGTAACCGGACGGCCTTGCGCAAGCGCGAACCTTCCCATGGCCGACGCCGCACACGCAGCAAGCCCCGCCTGGCTGCCCCTCTTTAAGAGTTGCCTTCTCGAAAGCAGACTCATCCGCGATCCTCCCTTTGGATCCGAACGACGGTTCTGCCTTGTCGCAGACGGAGTTTCAACGGCCCTGCGCTCCTCTGCCGGGAATTGCCCGCTTCCATCGATTGCGCAAAAGCAGCCGGCCGGTCAGCGAATCTGAACAGGCCGGAAGGATTTCAAAATGTGCCCGAATCGCGCACATTTCCAGACCCGCTCACTGTGTTGACCGCCCCTCCTTGCGGAACCGGCGACCCACACACCACCGTCGAGAGCGACGCCTGTTTGAAGTAAACGATTACCAATCGAAGCGACATTAGCCCACACTCTCTTGCTTGTCAAGCAAGAGTTCGCGCGAGAACAGGAATGAAGATCGCAGAGAAATGCGGCTCCTCTGCATGACTTGTTCGTGACGCAAACCTCCGCGCGGAGCCATCCCGGCATCATCCGGATGAGTTCGCTCCCGTGGCCGGGCGCGATTCGGGAAGCTCTTCGGGGCTGACTCGCATTCCGGTCGGAACACACGCACATCCGACTGCGCGCTTCTGATTGCGTTAACTCGTTATGGGATGGCGAGCGGCGCGGAGCCAGTCCCGATTGGCGGCGTTGCCCCGTTTGTTCCACTGTTCCCCGACTTCAATTCGCGGAGGTCCGAATGCCTATCGCCAGCCGGGTTTGTAACCCTCGGTTCATCAATGATTGAGCTTCAACTCCGCCGGTCAGTGAAGGAAGAAAACGGGCCCCTGCAAACGTCACGTAACGGGCGCCAAACAGTTTGTAACTTGCAAGTCAACTCAATCGGAAGTATGGTCCAGCGGTGCCTTGAATGGGTAGCCATGAGAGGTGTGGATTTGGAGCGATGTCGCGCGCGTAAACGCTTTCCCGCACAGAGGAGAGCGATGGAGTGGAAAGTCGTCCATCGGTGATCGAATCACTGACCGCCGGCACCACGGGAAGCAATTGTTTGCAAGGGAGGAGGCAAATGATGGATCGTACGTTTGCAGGAGAGCGGAAGGCTAAGGAGAGATTCACCTATTCAAGCATCAGGAGGAATCGATCAGCGCTGTTTGGCTGGCTGGTGCTGATGCTTGGGTTCTTCATGCTGGCCACGCCCGGCTGGAGCCAGGACAATGCCACCGTCACCGGAACGGTTCTGGATTCGAGCGGCGCGGTGGTTCCCAACGCCAGCATCACCCTCACCAATCCGTCAACGGGCCAGGCGCGCGCCACGGTCTCAAACGGGGCCGGGATTTATCGCTTCGCCAACGTGGGAATCGGCACTTACACTCTGAATGCCGTGGCCTCGGGCTTCGAGAAATTTTCGCGCGCGGGCATCGTAGTCAACGTTGCCCAGACGGTGGAAGCCGATGTGACGCTGGCCGTGGGCAGCGCGGCCCAGACCGTGACTGTGGCCGCCGATGCCCTTCAAGTGCAGACCGAGACCAGCGAGGTGAGCACTCTCATCAACGGCGAGCAGGTGCAGGAACTCTCAACCGACGGACGCAACGTGACCAACCTCGCCGCACTGGGCGCCGGCGTTTCCAACCAGTTGCCTGAGTTCAGCGGCGTCAACGCGCTCACTTCGGCCAACGGCCTGAGCTTCAACGGAACGCGCAGCACGCACAATATCTATCTGATCGACGGCGGCGAGCAAAACGACCGCGGCTGCGGCGGCTGCTTTATGAACCTGCCTTCGCAGGACGCGATTGCCGAGTTCCAGACGCTCGACAGCAACTACAGTCCCGACTACGGCATTGGTTCCGGGGGCACCATCGTGATGGTGCTGAAGTCGGGCCGACGCGACTTCCACGGCGAAGTGTACGAATTCAACCGCAACACGGATTACGACGCCAACGACTACTTCACCAAGGGCGCCGGCCAGGGAAGGCCCGCCTTTCACCTGAACGAGCCCGGCGGCAATATCAGCGGGCCGCTGTTCATTCCGCATGTCTACAACGAAAACCGCAACCGGACCTTCTTTTTCTGGAACGAGGAATGGCGCCGACTGATCCAGGGCAGCGCGCCGTCCATCCAGAACGACATTCTGGACAGCAGTTCGGCGGATAACTTTCCGACGGCGGGGCAGAGCCTGACGTACACGCCGCCTGCAAGCGAAGCGACCAGCTCGAGTGTTTGCAATACGGGTGTGGCGCCTCCGTGCGTCCCCAACACAACAGATCCAGCCAAACTGGCCCTGTATAAGACCGACGGGCTCACCATCGGCGATGCGTTTCCGGGGAGCGTGATTCCAGCCAACCTGATCGACCAAAATGCCGTGCTCGAGATCAATGCGGGAACGTTCCCCAAGCCGAACTACAACAATGGGACCCAGTACATTGCGTCGATTCCGCAGCCGACTTACGTGCGCGAAGACATTGTGCGCATCGATCACTCCATCAGTCCCAAATATCAGTTGATGGGCCACTACCTGCATGACACTCTGGCCCAGAATTACTTCCCTCCCCTTTGGGGCGACAGCACCTATCCGACCGTGGGCACGATCATGAGCAACCCCTCGTACTCAGCAGTGATCAAGCTGACGCAGACCTATTCGTCGAACCTGCTCAACGAGTCGGGCGTGTTTTACAGCGGCAACAAGATTACTTTGACGCCGACGAAGGGGCCGGGCGGAACGTTTGTGCAGCCCACGGGATGGACGGCAACCAGCTTTTTCCCGATTACCGACAATTTCATGGCCCGCCTGCCCGAGGTTGACCTGCAGGGATCGCCGCTCAACGTGAACTGGAGCCCGAGCTATTATCCATGGAAGAACGGATACGAAGGCTTTGAGTACAGAGACGATCTGTCGTACACGAACGGCAAGCACCAGTTCAAGTTCGGCGCAAGCTGGTTCCACGCTTACAAGAACCAGCAGCTGCAGTACAACACCAACGGCACGGCCGTCTTCAACTCGAACTCCTTCTCGGGAGATTCGTATATCAACTTCCTGCTTGGAGACGCGGCCAACTTCTCGCAGCTCCAGTACCTGGACAACAAGTACTGGGTTTCGAACACGTGGAGCTTTTACGGGAACGACAACTACCACGTGACGCGCGACCTGACCCTCAATCTCGGGATTCGTTTCGACGATATCCCGCATACCTACGAGCGTTACGACCGATTCGCCAACTTTGTCCCATCGGACTACATCACCGCGCTTGGAAATCCGATCGAGGCGGACGGCACCATCAATCCGACGCAACTTTCCACTTTCAGCAAGACGGGCAGCGAGCTGTTCTATTTGAATGGAATCGAAGAAGCCGGCGTGAACGGATTTCCGAAAGGCAATGTGAAAAACTACCACAACTCGTGGCAGCCGCGCATTGGCTTCGCCGACAACCTCTTTGGAAGCGGAAAGACCGTGCTGCGCGGCGGATTTGGCATGTTCTTCGAACGGGTGCAGGGCAACGACGTATATAACTCGGCGCTCGACCCGCCGTTTGCCTATATTCCTTCCGCGAACAACGTGTATTTCTCGAATCCGAATACCAGCGCGCTGACCGGCTTGACGTCGACCCAGACCTTCCCCGCGAACCTCACCAATATTGAGTACAAGTACAAGCTGCCTGGAACGGCCGACTATAGCCTCGGCATCCAGCGCCAGCTGGCGCCCTCGGTGGTTGCTTCTGTTCAATATGTAGGCTCCAAGGGGTGGGACCAGAACGACGACCGCAACATCAATACTCTGCCGCTGGCCGATGCAACCGATCCCGCCAGTCCCTATGATTTGCGCGAAGCCGTGGCCAACGGATCCATCGGCCCCAACGCCTATCGCAACTATCCCGGTTTCGCGGGCGTAACCCAGGAAGAGGATGAGACCAACTTCAGTTACAACGCGCTTCAACCCCAAATCCGGTTTGAGAACAAGCACGGATTGACCACCCTGATTGCGTACACCTGGTCGCATGAGATCGACACGGCCTCGAACGACCTGAATGGGGTTTCGGATCCTTACAACATCGGGTACGACCGCGCATCCGGCGCCTTCGACCGCCGCCATATCTTGAATGCCAGCTACGTGTATTCGCTGCCGTGGTTCCAGACAACTTCGAGCGTTCTGGAGCGGGATGTTCTGGGCGGATGGTCGATCTCCGGCATTACCCAATACACCAGCGGCAACCCGCTGTACGTCACTTACACGGGCCCGGACACGCTTGGACTGGGCGGTGGCACCAATAATCGGCCAAACCTGGTGGCGTCAGTCTCGTATCCGAAAAAATTAAGTGCGTGGTTCAGCAAAGGCTCCTACGGGAATCCCACCGCTCCGTGGGCCGGAGGGTCCAACCAGGGCTTCGGCACTGCGGGGCGTGACTCGGCGGTAGGGCCGGGCCTCTCCCTTTGGAACCTCTCGCTCTTCAAGTCGATCCCGCTCAGCGGCCGTGAGACTCCACACCTTGAACTGCACTTTGAATCGTTCAACACCTTCAACCATCCGTCGTGGACCGGCATCGACACGAACAGCGCCGATGGAAACTTTGGCTCCATCACGGGCGATTATGGCCCGCGTCTGCTCGAACTCGGCGGCAAAATCGTCTTTTGATCCTCCTCCAGTGTTTCCCGATGGCGCGGCGGATGTACTCGCCGCGCCTTTTCTATTGCGAATGCTCGGCGTTTTCAAACCGCGCCTGCGATTGCCTAACCAGCTCGATCTGAGCGAGAATGCACCTGGGAAATCATGTTGCGATCGATTGCATCGAAGGCAATTCTTCGCTGCCTGGCCATCATTCTGGGATTGCATGCTCTTGCCGTCGCAGCCGCAGGGGGACAGGACGATCTGCGCCAGGCCGCCGCACAGCTGCAGCAGGAGGGCAAGGTGCCGGAAGCAGAAGCAGCATGGCGGTCGGTGCTCGACAGGAATCCCGACGATGCCGAGGCGTACGCGAATCTCGGTCTTCTCCAGGCGCGTCAGCAGCAATACAAAGCGGCGATTGAGTCCTATCGCAAGGCGCTGGCTGTCAATCCGGCGATGCCCGGAGTCGAACTGGATCTCGGCTTATCGCTGTTCAAAAGCGGCGAGTTCGGCGCTGCCATCAAAACATTTCAGCCGCTTTTGAAGGCGGCGCCGGCAGCTTCACCCGAGTCGCTGCGCCTGAAGACGCTGATCGGGCTTGCTCATTACGGGATGGGCGAGTACGGAGCGGCCGTTCCGTACCTGAAAGAAGCCACCGCAGCCGATCCACAGAATCTGCCCTTCCGCCTGGCGCTGGCGCAGAGCTGCCTTTGGTCGAAACAATACCAGTGCGTTCTCGACGTTTATCACGAAATCCTGACGTTAAATGCGGAATCGGCCGAAGCCGACATGCTGGCCGGAGAAGCGCTGGACGAGATGAAAGACAAGGCAGCGGCCGCAGAGCAGTTCCGCGCCGCGGTCAAGGCCGATCCTAAAATGCCGGACGTGCACTTCGGACTTGGTTATCTTCTCTGGGGGCTGCTCGAATATGACGAAGCGGCGAAGGAGTTTCAGGCCGAGCTCGCCAACAACCCGAATCACGCGCCGGCGCTGGCCTATCTCGCGGATTCCGAAATCAAAATGGGCAACCCTGAGATGGCTGAGCCGCTGCTCGAAAAGGCGATTCGCCTCGACCCTAAGCTAGAGCTAGCCCACCTTGATCTGGGCATCCTGTTGAGCGATGCGGGCAAGCGCGCGGATGCATTGCGCGAGCTGTTGACGGCCGAGCGGATCAATCCCAACGATCAGGAGGTGCACTGGCGGCTGGGACGATTCTACAAATCAATCGGCAAAAACCAGGAGGCGGCCGCGGAGTTTGCAAAGACAAAACAGTTGCAGAAGGCCTCGGATCAGACGGTGTTCGAGCAGCTTCATCGCGCCCAGCAACGGGGCAAGCCGGTTCCTGTGAACCCCGACGCGCCGCTGCAAAAGTGAATCAAGGCCGATTCGCTTGGCCGAAGCGTGGCGGCTTCGAGTCAATGACGCCGGCACCTTCGCGCACCGTATAAAAGCGGTCCGCAGCAAGATTCGTCAAGGTTTCCACTTTCCCGCCAGGCCAGATGACTTCAGCCTTATTCACCCGCTGGTGAGTTCCGAGACCAAAGTGGAGGCGCAGATCGTTCTGCGACAGATAGCTTCCGCCGCTGATCACCTCGCCCAGCTGCACCAGATCGCCCGCGGTGACGCGAACACGCGCGTTGAGCGCGAGGCGATTGCTTTTGACCCCTTCCAGCTGAAAGCTGATCCAGTGATTTCTGGGGCCGCCTTGGGGCCGCAGGATCATGGGCTCGCCTTGCAGATTCTCGACCACCGCTTCGAGCCGGCCGTCATTGAACAGATCGCCGATGGCCATGCCGCGGCTCACCTGTGGAGCTTGGATTGCCGGCCCCACAAGCTTGCTGATGTCCTTGAATTTTCCGTTGCGCTCATTGAGAAACAGAAGCTTGGGCTCAAGATAATGCAGGCTCGAGTTGATCTGGTCCACCTGCGGATACACGTGACCGTTGACGATGAAGAGATCGGGCCAGCCGCTATTGGAGAAGTCCACGAAAGCGTCGCCCCATCCCACATAGCCGCGCGTGCCGCGGCCAATTCCGGAAGGCGCAGCAACGTCAGTGAAATTCATCTCGCCGTCGTTGCGATAAAACGCCGCGAATTCATTGTCGAAATGCGAGATCACCAGCGACATGCGCCCGGTGTGCAGATAATCGCCCAGGGCAATCCCCATATTCGCCTGGCGCGTGCCGCTTTCGCTCAGTCCGACACCCGACGAAAAGCCGACCTCCTCGAAACTTCCCTTGCCATTTCCCTGATAAAGATTGTTGGGCTGGCCGTCGTTGGTCACAAACAGATCGAGCTTGCCATCGTTATTGAAGTCCGACCAGATGGATGTCAGTCCATAGCCTTCTTCGTCCAGGATTCCGGCTTTCCTCGATACATCGGTAAAGGTGCCGTCGCGATTATTGTGGTAGAGATTGTCGCGGGAGCCCTTCAATCCGCGCGGCCCGCATTGCACGTCGAGGCCCATATACCGGCATATATCGCTCGATCCGAAAGCCGCCATATTATGCAGATCGAAGTCGACGTAATGCGAGATGAAGAGGTCGGGCCAGCCGTCGTCGTCGTAATCGCCAAAGGCGGCGCCGGTAGCCCACAAATGGTCGTTTCCGAGGCCGACGCTCCGGGTCACATCGGTAAACGTGCCGTCGCCATTGTTGCGATAGAGAACCACTCCGCCAAAACAGGTGACCAGCAGGTCGGGCCAGCCGTCGTTGTTGTAGTCGCCGACCACCGCTCCCATCGCCCAGCATGGAAAGCCCACCCCTGCCTTGTCGGTGACATCGGTGAACGTGCCGTCGCGGTTGTTGTGATAGAGCGCGCTCCGCGCCTCTTCGCCGCGCAATCCCATGGCGACGTTGGCCGCGTTGGTGAAGTATATGTCCGGGTAGCCGTCGCGATCGTAATCGATCAGCGCCACTCCTCCGCTCATCGACTCCACAATGTATTTCTGCTCCGGACTGGAGAGATGATCGAAATGGATGCCGGTCGAGGCGGTGATATCGGCGAGTTGTGGATAGTCGATTGCCGGCATTGCAGCGGCATCGGACGCCATGGTCTGCGCGTCTTCGGTCGAAACTCCCATGCCTGCAGACAGGGCAAGCAAAATGGGAAACAGCGCCAACGGGGCCCATCCTTTTACGTGATGCGCCGTCACAGAAGATTTACCGCCCGGACACCCGTCATCGCAAGCTTCTCCCGCCGCTGCCATGGGAAGTCGCTTCCAGAATACAGCCCTTTCCGAGGATTGCATGCGCGTGTTTTCCAGGAGAATCACAGGGCCCACGGGAGGAATCGGGGCAATCGAGATGTGCAACAGACAATCGGTTGATTTGATCAACGGCAGGTAGCGTTATTGCTTCTGGAGCTTCGCCGCGCCGGGCTGCGTCGAGAGAACGCACCGGTTCGCGGCCAGCTCAACCGGAAACAAGACAGAAAACCGCGTGCTATACTGCTTTCCGCTTCACAAAAGGTGAAGCGGATGTGCGGAATGGCGAGCGTGTCAACACCAACCGTGGATCCGCACGGCGCTCCGGTCGTCCGTGGGGAACTTCGGAGGATCTTCGCAAGCGAGGCATTCAGGAGCGGCAAAAGAGCGCGGGAGTTTCTCGAACTTGTAGTGGAGCACGCTCTCGCGGGCCATTTCGAAAGCCTTCGAGAGCGCATGCTCGGCGCAGAAATGTTCGGGCGCCCGGTAGACTACGACACTGCGAATGATGCGGTGGTGCGCGTCAAGGCCAATGAGGTGCGCCGGCGTCTCGCACAATACTACGGAAGCCTCGAAATCCCTTCTGCCGTTCGCATCGAACTTCCTCCCGGATCGTACGTCCCGCAATTTTCCTTTGAAAGTCTCGCGGCCACACAGACGGCGCTGCCGGGCAAGACAGCAGCGCCAGCCGCCGTCAAGACTTTTCCGATCTCGGGATCGAAACCCCTGCCCCGCAGATGGAAGGCGCTCATCGCGATCGGGGCGTGCGCAGTGGTTATCTCTGCGGCGATCGTTTTCGATCTGGAGCGGAAGGGTGCAACCCAGACGGACACCATTCGCTCCATTGCGGTTTTGCCTCTGGAGAACTTTTCCGGAGACCCCAAACAGGAATATTTCGCGGACGGCATAACCGAAGAGCTCATCACCGAGCTGGGAAAGATCTCAGCGCTGCGCGTAATTTCCCGAACCTCGGCCATGACTTACAAGGGGACGAAGAAGACGCTGCCGGAGATCGCCCGCGAATTGAAGGTCGATGCGGTGGTAGAGGGTTCGGTAGAACGCGAAAACAACCAAGTGCGGATTACTGCTCAGCTGATCGATGCGAGGACGGATCGGCATCTCTGGGCGAACTCCTACGTCCGCGACCAGACCAATATTCTCAGCTTGCAGGACGAAGTGGCGGAAGCGATTGCGGACGCGATCAGCGTCGAGCTGACCCCGCAGGAAAGAATCCGGCTGGAACAGGCGCGCCCGGTGAAGTGGGAGACCGAGGAGATGTATCTCCAGGGCATGCAGCGGATGAACAACACCGATTACAAAGGCGCCTTCACATTCCTCGAGCGCGCGATTGACTCGAATCCCAACTACGCTCCGGCGCATGCGGCAATGGCCCGCGTCTACGAATTCATGGGCGATGGCGGCCTTCTTCCTTCGGCGGTAGCCTATTCCAAGCAGAAGGTGGAAGCACTCAAAGCGATCGAACTGGACAGCAATCTGGCGGAGGCGCATGCGGGGCTGGCGAGCGCGTCAATGAAGCTGGACTGGGATTGGCGCACAGCGGAGAGCGAATACGAACGCGCTCTTGAACTCAACCCAAACTCGGCGCCCGTGTACTGGGAGTACACGAATTATCTCTATTACGTGGGCCGCACACACGATGCGGTTGCAGAATCGAACCTGGCGCTCCAGCACGATCCGGTTGCCAGTCTCGGGCCGTTCTACGCCGGCGTGGCCTATTACTTCGATCGCCAGTACGATCGGGCGCTGGAGATGTTTCGCCTGACGTACGGACCGGATACCACGATTCCTCTAATCCAGTTTTACCTGGGAGATGTTTATACAGAGACGGGCAAATACGAGGAAGCCATCGCTGCGTTTCAAAAAGCCGGCAGCAGCCCCTACGACCTGGGCCATATTGGAAATGCCTACGCGCGATGGGGACGGAAGAGCGAAGCGCGTGCGATTATTCCCAGGCTCGAAAAGGCTGTGAGCGCGCAGGGAATGGGCAGGTATGAGATCGCCATGATTTACGCCGGATTGGGAGAGAAGGATGAGGCGTTCAACTGGCTGGAAAAAGCATTTGCCGCCCATGATAAAGGACTGATGTATCTCAAAATCGATCCAACTCTCGATCCTTTGCGGACCGATCCTCGGTTTGCTGCCCTCGTGCGCCGGGTTGGCTTGCCGCAGTGAAGGACAATTCGCGGCGCGAACCGGCTTGGCGCCAGGGGTTGCATAGTAAGTAAGAAGCGACTTCTGACCGGCGCCCATCTCCCTCATGGCACAAGATGCGCAGGCGGGTGAAGAAGTGGCTGCCCGTCGCCCATGCCAGCCGTCGGGCCGATCTTTACGCAGCGATCCGATGCCGAAAATAACCTTTCCTCCCCTGTCGGCCTTGGGATATGATCTCTGCGTCCTCACCGCGGTGCAATCTGGCACGCAAGACGCCGAACGAGAGTCTCCGCACCCTCATCTTTATTGCAGATATCTCGCGCAGGCAATGACTCGCGCGGGGAAAAGGACGTCAATTGTGACGCGTTTGCGGCTTAATCTCGCCCTGGGCTTGTGTGCGCTTGGATTGTGTTGGAGCACGTGGAGCGCGGCGCAGCCGCCGGCGCCGAGCGCGCGGATTGTGAGGCCGATCGACGAGAGCCAGTTAGTCACGCTCAGCGGCAACACCCCACCCCCTGCAGCCGTTTCCGCGAACGATCGCGGACCCGTGAGCCCGGACCTGCCCATGACCGACCTGGTGCTGGTGCTGAGCCGGAGCGCAGCGCGGCAGGCGGCCTTTGACGCCTTTGTGGCGAGCCAGTACGCTCCCTCGTCGCCGAATTTTCATCGCTGGCTCACCCCCGCCGAAGTAGGAGCCACTTACGGCCCGGCTGCAGCCGATATTGCCACAATCTCCGGTTGGCTCAGCAGCAAGGGATTCCGCGTGGACGAAGTCGCGCCGGATGGGATGACCATCCGCTTCAGCGGCACTGCAGCGCAGGTGGAGAGCGCGTTTCACACGCAGATCGACAATGTGATGGCCGGCGGTGTTCTGCACATCGCCAACCTGAGCGATCCGCAGATTCCCGCGGCCCTGGCGCCCGTGGTGGCAGGAATCAAGGCGCTGCACAATTTCCTTCCGCGTCCGCAGCACCGGCTGGGCGGTATTGTGCGTCTGAACCCCGCGACCGGCCGCTGGCAACGCATCAACGCCACGCCGGCGATCGGCCTCTTGAGCTCGCCAAGAGAGAGCCAGGCAGCGGCTTCATCCAGTGAAGCCGAGCCGTTTTTCGGCTACACGGTGGACGGCATTACTCTCGAGGATGTGGCGCCCTACGACTTCGCCACCATCTATAACGTGTTGCCGGCGTGGAACGAAAATATCGACGGCACGGGTGAGACCATCGCCATTGCCGGAACCAGCGACATCGACCTCTCGGATGTGGCAACGTTTCGCAGCGTCTTCGGGCTCCCCGCGGGCACGGCGCCCACCATCGTGGTAGCCAACGGCACCGATCCCGGCGAGTGCACATCGAACGCGCCCGAAGCGAGCTGCGGCATCAGCGACCTGATCGAGAACACACTCGACGTGGAGTGGTCGGGCGCAGTGGCCAAGGGCGCCAAAATTGTACTGGTGGTTTCGGGTGCGAACTCGGCGACCACCGATACCGTGTACTCGTCGGCGCAATACGTGGTGGAGAACAATACAGCGAAGATTCTCAACGTGAGTTATGGGGAATGCGAGCTGGGCATGGGGACGAGCGGCAACACGGCGTACAACAACCTGTGGGAGACGGCGGCTACGGAGGGGATTTCAGTTTTTGTGGCCGCAGGAGATGCAGGAGCAGCGACCTGCGACCAGGACCAGTCCTCCAATACGCCTTATGCAGCCAATTATGGGCTCACGGTCAGCGGCCTGGCGTCGACTCCCTACAACACGGCAGTGGGCGGGACGGATTTGAACTGGGGCTCGACCCCCGCGCCCTACTGGGGATCGACTGACAATTCCAGTAACGATTCCAATGCACTCAATTACATCCCCGAAGTTCCGTGGAACGATACCTGCACAAATCCGCTGGCGCTGAGTTATTTGCAGGAGTGGGCAGCGGAACTAGTAAAGAATGGATTCGACGCCACCAGCCCCACGGATGCAGAGAGCGCCTGCAATTTTGTAAATCAGTGGTGGAACCTGATCTACGAGCATACCAGCCCACCGGACAATATATCTGGCTTCGTTGACACGGTGGGCGGCGGCGGCGGCGCAAGCAATTGCACCAGCAGCAATGGATCGACCGTGGCCAGCTGCTCCGGGGGATATGCGAAGCCCACCTGGCAGGCGGGTGTCTCCGGAATTCCTTCGGATGGCAAGCGCGATCTGCCGGACGTTTCCTTTTTTGCGGGAAACGGATTTCTGGGCAGTGCGTCTCTGATTTGCGTCTCGGCGGAGGGTGCGTGTACGTACACATCGTCGGCCGAGCCGGTGGGCGAAGAGGTGGGCGGCACGTCCGTGGCATCGCCGGCGATGGCCGGCGTGATGGCGCTCATCGACCAGAAGCAGGGATCGCCGCAGGGCAATGCCAGCCCGCAACTGTATGCGCTGGCTCTCAAACAGAACTACGGCAACTGCTCGGCGGAAACGGGAAAAACCAATGACGGGTGCTTGTTCAACGACGTGGATTCCGGCACCAATGCCATGCCCTGCACCTCCGGCTCGCCGGACTGCACGGTCAACCACTCAGGCGATTCGATCGGCGTGCTCTCCGGCTACGCCGCAACGGCGGGATACGATCCGGCCAGCGGCCTGGGATCGCTCAATGTGGCCAACGTGGTCAACGCGTGGAACTCGCCGCTGGGCACCGCCGCGGCTACCGTAACCGTGACCCCGCCAACCGGCGCCATTGCGCTCAGCCAGAGCCTCAGCGTTGCCGTCACTGTGAGTGGCGCGAGCGGCACGCCCACAGGGACCGCGTCACTGACCAGCGGAAGCTACGTAGCGGCGGTGGGCACGCTCGCCAACGGCGCGTACACCTTTACCATACCGGCCGACAGCCTGAGCACCGGCAGCGACACGCTTTCTGTGGGCTACAGCGGCGACAGCACGTATGCTTCAGCCACGGGCACGGCCAGCGTGACCATCTCCAAGATCGCTCCCGCTCTCGCCGTGTCCGCGAACCCAACCCAGCTCGGCGCCAACTCGAACGGCGACAGCGTAACCGTGACCGTGACCGGCGCAGGCCCCACGCCCACAGGATCGGTAACCTTCTCTGCAAATTCCTACACTTCGTCCTCCTGCACGCTCACCGCCGGCCTTTGCACCGTCGTGATTCCCTCGAGCGCCTTCACCAATGGCGCCGATACCATCACTGCCAATTACACCGGCGATCAGAATTACACTTCGGGAACAGGCAGCACTACCATCAGCGTCGATATCCTCACACCAACGCTTCAGCTCATCCCCTCGACCACCAGTTTGACCACCGCCCAAAGCATGCAATTGACGGTAAATGTGACAGGCAGCGGCCCTACGCCGACCGGCTCGGTCAGCCTCTTTGGTCTTTATCAATCGGGCGGAAGCGGAACGCTCGTCAATGGCAGCTACACGTTCAACATCTCTCCCAATCAGCTCGCGCCGAATATCGATACGCTGACCGTGCAGTATAGCGGTGACAGCACTTACACTTCCGCGAGCGCCAGCACCAGCGTGGACGTATTAGCTGCCGCGGCCACCATTTCGGCCACGACGACGCCCTCAGTCGCCAGCCCCATCGAAAGCAACGTTGCGTTGACTATCTCGGGTACCGTGACCAGCAGCGGGGGGACACCTTCAGGAGCTGTGATTGTCAGTGGAGGCGGGTATATCGGCTCCACAGAAGTCTCCGGCGGCCAGTACTCGCTCACAATTCCTCCCGGAAGCCTGAGTGTGGGAAACAACATTGTGCTCGCCGTGGACTATAACGGAGGCGAGTTCTACCTGCCTGCATCCACCTCGCTGACGGTCACGGTCATTCAGTTTGACCAAATCGCGCCCACGCTCACCATCACCCCGGCGACGACGAGTATCGATGTCGCCCAATATCTGGACGTCACCGTAGCGGTGACGGGCAGCGATGGCCAGCCAACCGGAAGCGTGACGCTGACCAGCGGCAGTTACAGCTCGGGCGCGTGGCCCCTGTCGAGCGGAAGCGCCACCGTGGTGATTCCTGCCAACACCTTCAGCGCTGGCACCGACACCATCAACGTGAACTACAGCGGCGACGCGACTTATCTTCCGGCCAGCGGCACGACGAGCATCACGGTGGCAGCGTCATCGTACACGCTTACGGCGTCGACTCCGGCCGCCATTGCGCCGGGCGGTTCGACAGCCGCGACCATCACTGTTAATAACGCCCAAGGCTACTCCGGTACGATCACGGCAAGCTGTGCCTTGACGGGCGAGCCGAACGGCGCGACTGATTTGCCTGTATGTACGATGCAGGGCGGCAACACAATTGAGTTACAGAGCGGCGTGCAGGACGGGTACTTCTCTGCCGGAGTGAGCACCACAGGAGCCACGGCGAAGCTGGCCCGTCCGGTTTTGCCTGGCCGAGATGGCGGATGGCGCGGGGCTGCCGGTGCGGTCCTGGCGCTGGTGCTCCTCTTCGGCATCCCTGCGCGCCGCCGGAGCTGGCGATCCCTGCTGGGTCTTCTGATTTTGTTCGCAGTGCTGGGCGGCCTGGGCGCCTGCGGAGGTGGAGGATCAGCGGGTGGAGGTGGTGGCGGTGGCGGAGGCGGTGGCGGCGGTGGTGGCGGAAATTCAGGAACTACAGAGGGGACTTACACCTTTACGGTGACAGCAACCGGAAATCCGGCCGTGACGCCGGCCCCGACTGTCACGTTCACTGTAACTGTGAACTAAGCCGGCAGTTTTCTCGAGAGCTGCCGTCTTCTTCCCAGGGAATCGTTTACCGGGGATTGAGAATGCCCTGCTGCAATGCCACGGCCACGGCCTCGGTGCGATCACCGACCTCCAGTTTGGCGCTGATGTGGTTGATGTGATTGCGAACCGTGTATTGGCTTATCTGCAGCACGCGGGCGATCTCCTTGTTGGTAAGGCCCTTGGAGACCATCTCCAGAATCTCCGTCTCGCGCGAGCTCAGGCTGGAGCGCGACTCGCGCTCGGCAAGCCGCCCAGCAATTTCCCCGGAGATGTACTTGCCGCCCGCATTTACGGTGCCGATTGCCTCAACGATCTCCGCGCGCGATGCGTCCTTGGAGAGATATCCGCGCGCCCCGGCTTTCAAGGCGCGATAGATCTCCTCTTCATAGGCATAGCTGGAGAGGATGAGGACCGCGGGCGGGTTGGCCATCTCGCGCAGCATGCTCAGAAAATCAATGCCGCCGATTTTGGGCATGCGCAGGTCGAGGAGTACGACATCGATCGAAGAGCGGCCGATCAGGTCCAGCCCTACTTCCCCGTTGTGCGCGGTTCCCACCACCCTTAATCCGCTTTCTTTCCGCAACAGGCTTGTCAAACCTGCGCGAACCACCGGATGGTCATCGACAATCAGTACGCGAATCGGCTTTCTACCGGTGTGCGTTTCCATTGGATTGCCTTCTCCAGGAATTTTGCATCCGCATCCAGAAAGCGCGGAAAAATGACGGCGGGGTGGGGGCGTGGACGCGCAGCGCCGTTCCCTCCCCTGGCGCGCTGTGAATGGCCAGCGTTGCCCCGATGCTGTCGGCGCGCTTGTACATCCCGGAGATGCCGAAGCCCGCCAGTTCGCTGGTCAAGGAAAAGCCACAGCCATCGTCCTCCACCACCAGCTCGACCGCAGAGCGGAGATAGTCGAGCGAGATGTTGAGGTGGGCGGGGTGGGCATGACGAATAGCATTGGCGACTGCTTCCTGCCCGATGCGCATGAGCGTGTCGGAGATGCGCAGCGGAATGGCGCGCTCACTGCCTGCGCTGGAAACCCGAACCGCGATCGATGAAGTTCCGTTCACCATGCGCTGGGCGCAGTTCTCCATGGCCCGCAGCAGGCCCACCGACTCGAGGTTTTCCGGCCGCAGCATGGCGATGCTGCGCCGGGCTTCCTCATGCGAGTTGCGCACCATGACACGCGCTACTTCCAGCTGCGGCACGATGTTCGATCCCTGATTGGCTTCGTCGCGGATGGCTTCCAGTTGAAAACCCAATCCGGCGAAGCTCTGCGCCAGCGTATCGTGCATCTCGTGCGCCAGCCTCCCCCGCTCTTCGAGAACGGCTTGCATGCGCCAGCGCTCGATCAGGACGTAGCAGCTCAGCGCCGCCAGAGCCAGCAGCAGCACGCCGATGGTCATGGCGACGATGTGCCCGGCGCTCCACCATGGCGGACCCTCCAGCACCACGACATCATTGAACGACGGCAGCAGCAGGGCAAAGGAGGTGAGATCGTGAGTGTAGCGGGAATCGACAACGCAGACTCCGCGCAGCCGCAGAAGGCTCTTATCCTTCAAGGCGCGCAGGCGCTCCGCCTGTCCCGCCTCGCTCACGATGGCCAGGAACGACTGGCTGGCTTCGTCGATGGAAAGAACCAGGGTGTGATCGGGGGCTTCGTCCTTGTGCTCCAGCCGGCCCTGAATTTCGACATATTCGGCGTCGAAGGCGCCCGTAGCGGCCTGCGCCGCGGTCACCGCGACCGGCGGGACGGGCGTGTGCGACCAGAGCACGCGCACATCGGCGTTGCGGAGCCGCGAGCTGAAGTCGTGCGGTTCCGCGTCTCCCCTGGCTTCGATTTCATCGCCGATCTGGAGGGGCGCATGCGCATGGCTGTCGGGAATCGCCAGACCTCCGGTCGGATCCTGGATGAAGAGCACCGGCGAGGTGAGCGTGACTACGCCATGGACCGTGACCGAGGCCGGCACATCGGGAGACAGCAGACGGAGAGTGCTGATCGGCTGCGCGTTCAAATCCGTGTGATGCGCCAGGAGGTCCCGCTGAATCGGCTCGAAATAATGGTCGTAAGACCCAGGCGCGGCACCCATGGGGAGTTCGTCGGGAGTGGCGATCGGGAGCCGCGCGCCGCCGGTCATGGCCTCCAAATCCTGGCGCGTGGCTTTCCGAATCACCACGTTGCGCCACTCCGCACCGGTGTTGTACGACTTGAGACCGAAGCGGCCTTCGGTCAGACAGCCCGGATCTTCCACGGCGACGCTGGTGGTTTGGCCGCCGGGCGCCGTGGCGCTGACGGCGAAGTCACAGCCGTAGGCGAGGAACTTGACGTGATACCACATCTGCGCGTTCACCCGCGGGGCGACCGGCTTGGCCGCATACTCTCTCCATCCGTAGTCGGCACGACCGAGAATGAGAGTATTGTCGAGATCGCGCAGTCCCGCCATGTAGCCGTGATAGGCGTCCACGCCTTCCTCTTCATCGGTGGCGCGAATGATCAGGCCGGCGTCGCCATACTGGCCGAGCAAAAGCACGTCGGCCTCGATGGAATAGTTGCTCCAATAGGTAGGACCGGTCATCAGTTTGGCGCCCCGCTCGTCGGAGTTGTTCTGCATGACTCCGTCGGCGTACTGCCATGTGCCTCCGAAGGCCTGCCAGTCGTCCTGCTTTGCAAGGGAAACGCTTTGCGCGCTGAATGGACCCCGGCGCGCGATGGCGCGAAACACGAATACGCCTGCGCACGCCAGCAAGGCAATCGACGCGACGGTTGAGCCGGCGGCGATCAGATTGCGCGTTGTAAAAATCGCCCTCATCGCGGCGGCCACCACGCCAGGTTGAGAATCTGGCGAATCTGCGCGGAATCGACATTCTCGCGGGTCATCAAAACAGGCGGCACCTCGAGCACCGTGGCGCTGCCCTTCCCGTGAAGCTCGCGGTCCATGAGGTCCATGGCCAGCTGGCCCATGGCGTAAGTGTTCTGCGCCACCACGGAGTCGATGCCGCCGTTCCGGATGGGCGGAATCAGATCCTGATCGAAGCCGACAAGCTTGATGACGCCGGCTTTGCCGAACTCGGCCAGCGCATAGTAGGCGCCCCGCGTGGAGGCCAGCGAGAGCGCAACAATGGCGTCGATCTTCTGCCCTTTTGCCAACAGCTCCTCGGCGGCTTCCTGCTCCTGCGGAACGCTGGACAGGCCGAACTGCCGCACCGCGATGTGGATGCCCGGAAACTCGCGCGTCAGCGTCGCTTCCAAGTTGCGCTCCCGCTCCAGGTTGCTCATCAACTGCGGATTGATGCCGAGAATGGCGATAGACCCCTTGCCATCGAGAATGCTGCCGATGCGCCGCGCCGCCATCTCGCCGGCGGCGCGCTCATCGCTGAGCACGTAGGTGAGATCCGGTCCCGGGTCGATGCCGAGCTTGGTTCCCACCACCACCACCGGAATGCCCTTGGCCAGAACCCGCCGGATGGGTGTTCGCATGGGCAGCGTTTCGATGGGAGAAACGATAATGCCGGCGTAACCGCGGCTCACCGACTTCTCGATGAGCGCGATCTGCGCCTGAATGTCGTCGTCGCGCATGGGAGCGTTCCAATAGATGTCGAGGCCGCGCTGGCGCGCTACGGCCGCCGCGCCGGCGTGCTCGGGCTCCCAGAGCGCCGTGCCGCAGGTGCGCGGAATCACGGCGATCACCGGATGTTCGTGCCGGCACGCGGCGGCTGCCAGCACCGCCAGCAGAAAAAGAGCATGACATGCCCGGCTGAACACCCGGACCACGCGCCTGCTCAAAACTGCACGCTCCTCCCGCTGGCCCATCCTGGTATGAACCCCGTTGCCCGGCGCCGTAGACCGCGATCGCACTTTCGCCCGCAAAGACCGAACGATTCCATCAGTCATCCGTGAACAGCGAATATAGTACATCTGCACCATTCGTCGGAAGCACTTCGATACACTAGATTGGTTGTTCAATGGCCAGGTTCCTCGATGCGCGCAGGGGGCCTTGCGTGTGCAACGCAGAGGAACGAATCTGGAGTGAAAGTCTGGAGAATCAGCGCGATGCGAACTTCCCGCAGAGCATTTCTCAAATTGAGCGCAGCCACGGCAGTCGCCTCGGCAACCAGGCTTCCACAAGCGGCGGCCGCTTCGAGTACCGCCGTTCCCCTCGATCAATTCGGTTATAACGAGATCGAACTGCTCGATGGCCCCATGCGTCAGCAGTTCGACACCAACCACGCCTTCTTTCTGGCGCTCGACGACGACATGCTGCTCAAGCCCTTTCGGCAGCGAGCCGGACAACCGGCGCCGGGCGCGGATATGGGCGGGTGGTACGACAACTCGCCGGAGTTCGATCCCCACGGGACCTTTCATGGCTTTATACCCGGGCACAGCTTCGGCCAGTATTTGTCGGCCCTGGCGCGCGCCCACGCGATCACCGGTTCGCAGCCGACGCGGGAAAAAGTCAGCCGCCTGGTCCGCGCCTTTGCGCCGACGATTACGACCAAGTTCTACGACGGTTACCATCTCCCCGCTTATACCTATGACAAGACCTCATGCGGTCTTATCGACGCGCACCAGTTTGCCGGCGATGAGATGGCGCTGAAGGTTCTCGATGACGCCACCGATGCGGTCTTGCCGCACCTGCCGGCGAAGGCCATGTCCCGCGCCGAGCAATATGCGCGGCCTGAGAAGGACGAGGCCTACTGCTGGGACGAAACCTACACCCTGCCGGAGAATCTGTTCCTCGCCTATCATCGCGGGGCGGGCGATCGCTACCGCGATCTCGCAATCCGATTCCTCGAAGACGACACCTACTTCAATCCTTTGTCCGAGGGGAAAAACGTTCTCCCCGGCGAGCATGCCTATAGCCACGTGAACGCCTTCTCGAGCGCCATGCAGGCCTATTTGACCCTGGGGAGCCAGAAGCATTTAGTGGCCGCGCAAAACGGTTTCGCGTTCCTCCGCGATACACAGAGCTTTGCCACCGGCGGCTGGGGGCCTGACGAGTTGTTCCGCAAGCCGGACAGCGGCGAGATGGGGGAAAGCCTGACGCGAACCCACTTCAGTTTCGAGACACCCTGCGGCTCCTACGGGCACTTCAAGATCACGCGCTATCTGCTTCGCGTGACCCGCGACAGCCGCTACGGCGACAGCATGGAACAGGTGCTGCTGAACACCATTCTCGGCGCCAAGCCTCTGAAGGAGGACGGCTCGGCATTCTACTACTCCGACTACAACCACATCTTCGCCTGCAAGGGCTATCACCGGGATAAATGGCCGTGCTGCTCGGGCACCTTCCCTCAGATCACGGCGGATTACGGGATCAGCTCTTATTTCCACGAGGCGGACGCTGTTTACGTGAACCTGTACGTGCCCTCGCGCGCAACCTGGACCCGGGGGACGACACGCGTCACGTTGACCCAGCGCACGAACTACCCCTACGAGCCGGCCACGCAGATCGAGCTCTCAACCGCCAGGCCGGAGACCTTCACCGTGCACCTCAGGATTCCGGCGTGGGCAGGAGCGAAGACAACGGTTGCTGTGAACGGTCGCCGCGTCGACGATCCCCTGACGCCTGGGACTTTTGCCGCAATCACGCGCACGTGGAACGACGGCGACCGCATTGAAATGGAGTTCGAAATGGCGGCTCGGCTCGAGCCCGTGGACCCGCAACATCCGAGTATTGTTGCCCCCGTATTGGGTCCGCTCGCCCTGTTCGCCCTGGGACGGCCCGCTTCACCGCTGCGCAAGTCCGCATTGCTCGCGATTGCTCAAACCGCCAGAGGTTCCAGCACCTGGAGCACGCAGACCGAGCAAGGCGCTCTTATCTTCAAGCCGTTTGCCGCGATTGAGGAAGAGCAATACCGGCTCTATCAGGAAGTCGAAACGTAAAGACAACGACGGATGCGCCGCGGCCGGCGGCAATTCCATATACGAATTCGACCCTTCTAAAGCGTGGGATACAATGGCCAGCATGACAAGGCGAGCACAAACTGTGATGCTCCTCTTGATCGTTTTCTCGAGCCTCGCGATTGCGGCTCAATCCGGCAGCAGCGACAAGACCGGCGCCATTGTTTCCGCTCTGCGCACACGAGAATTTGGAGAGGCGCTTGCGCTGCTGGGGCCGGCTCTGCGGCGGTCGCCGAACGATGCGCAGCTTTGGACCTTCGAAGCTCTTGCCTATTCGGGAGAAGGACAAAAGACGGAGGCCCTGGCGTCGTTTCAAAAAGCTCTGAAGATTTCGCCTGAGTATCTTCCCGCGCTGGAAGGCGCCGCGCAACTGGAGTACGAAACAGGGGACAGCGATGCGCAGGCATTGCTCGAGCGTGTGGTCAAGGTGCTTCCCGACGACCCGACCGCACACACCATGCTGGCCGCGCTGGCCCTGCGCAGGCATGATTGTGCCGAGGCTGTGACCCAATTCGAGCAATGCGGTCCACGGCTTGAGTCCGAGCCTTCCGCGATGCGAAGATACGGGATCTGCCTGGCGAAGCTCGAGCGTTTCGACAAGGCGGAGACCGTCTTCGAGCGGCTGACGGCGCAGCCGGATGACGATCCGCACGATCTTGAGCGGCTGGCGGCCATCCAACTAGCACTCAATCAGCCGGCCGATGCTCTTCACACGCTTGGGCCGGCGCTGGCGAACCGTCCCTCCGCCGTTGCCCTCGCACAGGCAGCGGAAGCCTACGAAGACCAAAAGAACACCCCGCAAGCGGTGAGCCTGCTGCATCGGGCCATCGTCGAGAACCCGCGGAACGCGGACCTCTATCTGCAGTTTGCCGACATTTCTTTTGTGCACCAGTCTTTTCAAGTCGGCGTCGACATGCTCACAGCGGGGCTGAATCAGTCGCCCAAGGCAGCCGCGCTCTACGTTGCGCGCGGGGTTCTGTATGTGCAACTGGCCGATTACGATCACGCAGAAGCCGACTTTGAAAAAGCCGAGACGCTGGATCCGCAGATGACCATAAGCGAGGCTGCCCGCGGCATGGTGGCGGAGCAGCAGAACGATCTCGACAAGGCGCTCGCCGTGGTGGAGAGGCAGTTGCAGGCAAAGCCCGATGACGCCATGCTGCTTTTTGTGGAGGCCGATATATTGGAGCAAAGAAATCCGGAAGCCGGCAGCGCGGAGTTCGGACGCGCTGTGGAGGCCGCGCGGCGGGCGGCGGAGTTGCAGCCGGACATGACGGATGCGCTCGATCTGCTGGCAAAGCTCGATCTGCAGGCCGACAACAATCAGCGCGCGATTGAGGAATCGCGCGAAGCGCTGCGCCGCAATCCGGATGACCAGTCCGCTCTCTATCACCTGATTGTCGGCCTGCGGCGCACCGGCCACAAGGAAGAACTGCCCGCGCTGCTGCAGCGGCTTGCCGTGGCGCGCCAGAACGCAACTCGCGAGGAAGCAGAACACAACCGGTATAAGCTCATCGAAGAATCCGGTGCGGATGCCGCAGCCGGGAAATGAATCGCCGCCGAGGCATCGCTCGACCGGGGCAAGAACGAAGCTGACACAATGCATCGCAGGGCCGCATGAAGATTACACGCCGTTCGTTTGCCTCTATCGCCGCCGGCTCGTTCTTGTTCCCCGGAGAATGGATCGCTCTTGCACAGCAACAGGGCATTGCCACGCGGGAAGTCCGGCCGCAGGAGCGTCCTCCCGCCTCCGGGCGTCCCTTCAACGCACACTTTGTGGACGTAGCCCAGCAGGCCGGACTGCGGATGCCGACCATCTATGGGGGTATCGAGAAGAAGAAGTATATTCTTGAAGCCAACGGCTGCGGGTGCGCCTTCATCGACTACGACAACGACGGCTGGATGGATATCTTTCTTCTTTGCGGCACGCGGCTGGAAGGGGCTCCGCCTGAAGCCACGAATCGTCTATACCGGAACAATCGCGATGGAACATTTACCGATGTAACCGACCAGGCAGGCCTGCGCGCGGCGGGGTGGGCCAACGGCGTCTGCATCGGCGACTACAACAACGACGGGTTCGAGGACATCTTCTGCACCTACTACGGCGAGAATCGTCTCTACCGCAACAACGGCAACGGAACCTTTACCGATGTGACGCGGGAAGCGGGACTGCTGCGGGGTGAAACGAGATGGGGCGCCGGCTGCAGCTTCGTCGACTACAATCGCGATGGCCATCTGGATCTGTTCATCTCCAACTACATCCGGTTCGATCTCGCCAAGGCGCCCGTGCCGGGCGCTGATTCCACATGCAATTGGAAGGGAATCCCGGTCAACTGCGGCCCGCGCGGTTTGCCCACCGGACGCCACCTGCTCTACCGGAACAATGGCGACGGCACCTTTACGGACGTCACCAAAGAGAGCGGGATTGCATCGGCTACGGAAAGCTACGGCATGACTGTGGTGGCTGCCGACTTCGATGAGGATGGATGGACCGACGTCTTCGTGGCCTGCGATTCAACGCCCAGCCTGCTCTTCATGAACAACCACGACGGCACCTTCCGCGAAGAGGGCGTGTTGCGCGGCGTGGCGTTGAGCGAAGACGGCATGGAACAAGCCGGCATGGGAGTCGGCATTGGCGACTATAACCTGGACGGGCATCTCGATCTTTTCAAGACGCATTTCATGGGCGACACCTGCGGCATCTTCCGCAACGATGGCACCGGGAGCTTCGACGACCGCACGCGCGCCGCGAAAATCGGGGTCGAAACCCGCTTTGTAAGCTGGGGTACAGGCTTTGCCGACTTCGACAACGATGGGTATCCGGATATTCTCGTCGTCACCGGCAATGTCTACCCTGAAGTTGAACGCATACTCCCCGACTATCCCTACAAATCTCCGCGCGTTCTTTTCAGGAATCTCGGCAACGAAACCTTTGAGGAGCTTGGCCCGGAAGCCGGGCCGGGAATCGTCGAACCGCACTCCGGGAGGGGCTGCGCCTTTGGCGATTTCGATAACGATGGCGACATCGACGTTGTCATCATCAACATGAACGAGCCGCCTTCCCTTCTCCGCAACGACCTCTCCGGTCACCAGAACTGGATCAAGATTTTCCTCGAAGGGGTCAAGTCGAACCGGAGCGCCATTGGAGCGCGGGTGCTGGTTCGCTACGGCGGCAAGGTGCAAGCTCAGGCAAGGGTGAGCCAGTCGAGCTACTACTCCTCCTCGGATCCGCGCCTGCACTTCGGCCTGGGCGAGTCGAAGAGCGTCGATGTTGAAATCGTCTGGCCGAACGGCGAACGCGAATCCATCAGGAATGTGCCCGGCAATCAGCTCATCACGATCCGCGAAGGCGCAGGCATTGTGAAGAATCGCGGCTGGAGCCGAAGCTAGCCGCCTCCGCAGCAGCCTGTGTTGGCCCGCAACGGCTCACGCACCCTGACGGGACCACAGGCGCTCGGATTGCTGCGGGCGCTCTTCGCCTTTCGCCGAATATGCGCCTCCACTTTTCAGTGTAGATTCGCCCCCCTCCTTAGTAGTACATCTGACCCATTGCCTGTGATTTTACGGAAGCTCTACATTGCCGGAGCGGCTAACTTCACGATTCAACATGGGATTCGAGTGCGCGTTACCGGACACAGGCTCAACGTTTCCTTGTTGTTCGGGTGCACGCAGGCCCAACGCGTCCGCACACTGAGACACAGTTCAGGAGGCACTCAATGCAGAAAAGACTAAGGCTCAGATTCTATGCCTTGTTGTTCTTGTTCATTGGCTGCACTTCGATAGCCTTGGCGCAGTTCACGGGCAGCGTGCAAGGGGTGGTGCAGGATCCCGGCGGGCGCGCAGTCCCCGGCGCTTCGGTACGGATCGTAAACCAGAGCACCCAGGCGGGTCAGGCTACGACTTCCGACAGCTCCGGCAACTTCCGGTTCGTGAACCTGGCGCCGGATCCGTACAAGATCACGGTCGAGGCCAACGGCTTCGCCAAGGCTGAAGTTGACATCACCCTGCAGACCGAACAGAACCTCAGCGTGCCGGTCACGCTGAAAGTGGGGGCGGTCAGCGAGAACGTAGTCGTCACCACCCAGACCCCGATCATCGACACGGCCGACAGCCGCAATCAAATGACTCTGGAAAACTCCGGCGTCGCGGAGCTGCCAGTGCAGGGCCGCAACATGGTCACGCTTACGACGCTGGCGCCGGGAGTCTCCGGCTTGGGAACCGTGGGCGGCGGCGAGCCTGGCTCGGCCGGCACACCCGGCTCGGCCCCGGACAACTATTCGACGGAAACCCAGGTGGACGCCAGCGCCAACGGCCAGGGCCAGATGTCGAATATGTACGTGGTTGACGGCCTGGACGTGACCAGCGGCATTCGCCAGGGCGTCCTGAACCTGACCCCCAACCCTGAATCCATCCAGGAAGCCAGCGTTCAGGTCAATACTTATTCGGCGCAATACAGCCGCGCTACGGGCGTTGAAGAAGTGATGACGACCAAGTCCGGTTCGGATCAATTTCACGGTTCGGCGGCCGACTGGTTCTACACCGAGCAGATGTGGGCGCTGACCCATTTCTCGGGACCGAAATACCTGCCTTTCCGCAGTAACAACCTATCGGGATCCATTGGCGGTCCGATTATTCCGCACCACCAGCTCTACGGCTTCTTTGCCATCGAGCCGCTGCGCTCGGCAACAACGGCCAGCGGCGCGCTTTCCTTCCCCGATCCGGCGTTCATCAGCTATGCACAGACCGCTACCGGCATTCCTTTCCCCCTCGCCAACACGGTGGGGACCAAGATCATGAGCACGTACGGTCCTGAGCACCTGGCCGACGTTACCCAGATCGCGAACGCACAGCAGTACTTCGGCAACGATGCGGCAGGAAATCCGATCTGCTCCGCCGAGCCGGCTGAGGTCGATGACATTCCCTGCACTACGGAGATGCTGGACTCGGGCAACTACACGTCTACGTCCTTCCGCAATGGGACGCAGTGGTTCCTGCGCGTCGACAAGGATTGGGCGAAGGACAGGATCTACGGAAGCATTTATCGCACCACGTTGTCCTACGGCACGCCCGTGGCGAACTCGGCCTTCAACGGCGCCAACAACAACTACGAGCGCGCGTTCCAGTTCAACTACGCGCACACGTTTTCTACCACCTGGGTGAATGAAGGCATCTTCGGCGTGAGCCGCGTCCAGGGCCTGGAGGGCTTGAACGCCCCGAACTACTCCGTCCCCGATGTCGGCGTAACCGGAGTCGGTCTCGGATACGGAACCGGATTCGCGCAGGGCGACTTCATCCAGAACAACTACCACTGGCGCGATGTCCTGACCCACGTCAAGGGCGCACACACATTGAAGTTCGGCTACGAGGGCTGGTACGGGAACGATGTAGAACCTTTCCAGGGGCCGTGGTCGCAGCCTACTTTCGGCTTCAACAACCTGCTGGACCTGGCCGAGAGTACTCCGGAATCGGAAAACCACGTATATTACAGCCCCCAGACCGGCCAGGCGCAGCTGTGGTCGTGGGATGCGGCATCCCGAACCTGGGGCGTCTTCGCCGAAGATACATGGAAGACAAAAAAGAACCTGACGCTGACCCTTGGCTTGCGGTGGGACGACAGCGGCAACCCCTGGTCCGACAGCAGCAGCACGGTATTCGGGAACTTCTATCTGGGGACAGGTTCGACATTCCAGGACCGTGTGGCCAGCGGCTATACGAAGGCGACGCCCAAGGCCCTGGAGGGCGCTGTCACCGATTTGTGGAGTCCGCGCTTCGGCATTGCCTGGGACTTGACCGGCAAGGGCAACACGGTGGTGCGTGGCGGAGTCGGCGTCTACAACGACTGGCTGACGCAGGCGAACGTGCAGGAGGAGTTCCGCGGCAGTCCACCGGGAGAAATCGAGCCCAACTTCAGCGCGGCCGTTCTGGACCCGACGGCGGGGCAGCCTTCTCCGTACTTTAATCTGGGCAGCGGGGACAAGCCTCCGTTCGGTTTTAACACCGCTGGTGATTACCCTCCGATAGAAATCGATGTCAGTGGAACGCTTACCCCGTGCGGCACAGCCTCCGGAGGAACCGGGTGCTTAAATGCCCAGGGAGGAGTTTTGGGCGCCAACGCCTCGATCGGCGGTGTCAATCCCCACCTGGGATCGCCCAAAGCCGACATCTGGTCGGCGACACTGCAACAGAGAATCGGAATGAATTATTCGGCCAGCGTGGGGTATGCCGGATCGCATGGCTACAACATGGTGGGAGGCGGCGACACGGCGGGGATTGTCAGCTACGGCCAGAGCATCAACGCCTATGCTCTCGATTTGTACGACCACAACAGCATGACACCCACGCGGCTCAACCCCAGTTTCGGCACGATCACCTATACCACCAACGATCGCTACAGCAACTATGAGAGCGTGTTTTTCGACTTCAATGGGCGCTTCGCAGGGGGCAGCTTCATTGACGCGTCGTATACACGATCGCGGTCGCAGGACGATGCCAGCAACTATCCCGCCGAGTCGACGCCAAGTTCGTATTACGGGCCGTCTCCCTGGGATGTGCCCAATCGCCTCTCGCTCACGGGCAACTATGAACTGAAGGGACTCAACGGCGGGCATGGCGCCATGGGGCACGCGACCGGAGGATGGGGAGCCAGCGGAGTGACTGTCTTCCAATCCGGCTATCCGCAGTTCGTGAGCAACCAGGCTGGATTTGTTGCGGTCTGCGCTGACGGGACTAACTCCAGCGATAACCCGTCGGGATGCCCGACCGCGTCCAATGTCATGCAAGCGGCCTTCGGCCCGGGAAGCGGCGACTACAACGTGGACGGCGAGAGCGCCAACACGCTGGCCAGCGTGGTCACCGGAGGGCTCGATTACCCCAATGTCACTGGCTACAGTCAAGGACACTCGAAGAGCGCTTTTCTCAAGGGCGTGTTCACTTCCGGGCAGTTCACCACGCCTACGTTCGGCACGGAGGGCAATGAGAAAGCCATGCAGTTCCGTGGTCCGAATTATTTCGACACCGACCTGAACATCTACAAAACCACAGCCATCGCGGAGCGGGTCAATTTCCAGTTGCGCTTTGAGTTTTTCGATCTCTTCAACCGCGTCAATCTGACCAACTTCGACTCGAATCTGGCCGATCTGGGCAGCACGTTCGGCGAAGCCAGATCGCAGCAACTGCCGCGCTACTGGCAGCTTGCCGGGAGGTTCACCTTCTAAAGCCCCATCGCTGCCGCACCAACAGGTCCCGCCGTTTGTGCTCAAGCGGCGGGACCTTTGTTATTTTTGCCGCGGACCGGCAGAAAACCGGAAAATGGCGTAGTCTGCGAGAAGAGCAACGGAAGATCCGGATTCCTGAACCATGCGCTGGCTGCGAAGATTCTTGACTGCGCTCGTTATCACAGCGCTGCTCCCATGCGCTGCGGCGCAAACCGGCGACCGCACGTCACCCATTGCTGCAGCTTTGCAAACCGGCGATTACGCAAGAGCGCTCGCAATGTTGAAGCCGGCACTTCAGGCGTCGCCCCACGATGCGCGCTTATGGGCCATGCAGGGCGCGGCCCAGACCGGTCTCGGCGATACAAACCAAGCGCTGGCCTCCTACCGCAGCGCTTTGCAAATCGCGCCCGACTATCTGCCGGCTTTGCACGGCGCTGCGCAGATTGAATTTGACCGGTCCAGCCCCGAGGCCATTCCGCTTCTTGTGCGCCTGCTCAAGCTGCGTCCGCAAGACGAGATCGGCCACGGCATGCTGGCAGTGCTTGAGTACCAGCAAGGCGACTGGACTGAAGCTGTCAATCAGTTTGAGAAGACCGGCTCGCTGTTCGATTCCAAACCCGGGGCGCTTCATGCCTGGGCGACCTGCCTGGTTCGCCTTCATGAGCCGGATCAAGCGGTTCCCCTGCTGCAGCGCGTCCTCGACCGGAATCCCGGCGATGCGCGCGAGCGGCGGTTGCTGGCATCCCTGCAATTGATGGCGCATGCGCCGCAGGATGCCCTGGCCACGCTGGCTCCGCTCTTAGCGGGCGATCCCGATGCGCTCGAGCTGGCCTCGGCGGCCTACGAGGATGCGCACCAAACCGACAAGGCTGTCGACGCCTTGCGGCAAGCCATTGTGCTCGACCCCAACAACGCTGAGCTCTATGTGGATTTCGCGGCGATGGCTTCAGCGCATCAGTCTTTTCAGGTGGGCATCAGCGTGGTGAACGACGGCATCGGTCTGCATCCCAACGACGCGGCGCTTTATTTTGCCCGCGGCGTTCTTCATGTGCAGCTTGCCCAGTACGACCTGGCGCAGTCGGATTTCGAAACCGCCTATCGCCTGGACCCGAACCAATCGCTGAGCACGGCAGCGCTGGGACTGGCGGCCGTGCAGCAAAACGATCTCGATAAAGCGCTTGCCACTGTCGAGGAAAAGCTGAAACGCCGGCCTGAGGACCCGATCCTGCTCTATCTTCAAGCCGACGTTCTGCTGGCGATGGGCGCTGAGCCCGGCAGCCCGGAGTTCCAGCGTGCCACGCGGTCAGCGCAAACAGCCGTGAAGCTGCGTCCGGACCTGGAGCCGGCGCGCGCAGTCCTGGGCAAACTCGAGCTTGAGTCCGGCGACTATCGGCAGGCAGCCAGCGACTGCCGCAAGGCGCTCGAGCTTGATCCAACCGACCAGTCCTCGGTCTACCACCTCATCCAGGCGCTCAGAAAAAGCGGCGAGACCAGCGAGACTCCCCAACTGCTCAAGCGGCTTGCGCAACTTCGCCAGGATGAGACCGAAAAAGAACGCGAGCAATACCGCTACCGGCTTGTCGATACGGAGCCGTAGCGGCAGGCAGCCGTTTATGGGATGCGGCTTTTATCGTTCCACTTATTCGCCGCCAGCATGCTCGACTTACCCCATTCTGCCAGGCCGGAGACGCAGGCTCGGTTGCGCCTGCTTCGGAGATTCGCTCTGCACCGGGCGCCCATAAAAAAAACCGCACCCTCCAACATGTCAGAAATGTTCATGAGTTAACAACCCGGTGCTCGAATCAGCTTTGAGGAATGGAGAGCGAGAGATGAGACTTGTGAAGACGCTCGTGGCGCTGCTGATCGGTGCTCCCCTCATCGGCATCACAGATACGAGGACTCATGCCGCCATCGACAGCATGAACCTGGGTGCATCCTACAACTCAAACAGCACGCAAATTACCTTCAGGGTGTACTCTTCGCAGGCCACTGCCATCGATCTCTATCTATATACGGCGGGCTATGGCGTGCAGGAGTCGGCCACGTTTCCGCTCGCCGAGCAAAGCGACGACGTCTGGCAGATTGTGGTTCCCGTCTCAACCATCCAGGGCGCGGGCATAACCGGCACCGTGTATTACGGGTTTCGCGCCTGGGGACCGAACTGGCCTTATAACGCAAGCTGGACCAAAGGATCGTCGGCCGGCTTCATCTCCGACGTGGACTCGAATGGCAATCGCTTCAATCCCAACAAGCTCCTGCTCGATCCCTATGCGCGCGAGATCAGCCAGGATCCGCTGAACGCAAACAACCAGAACGCGGACATCTTTGCCTCGGGCGCGGCGAATCGGAATACCGACAGCGGAACCTACGCGCCCAAGGGCATCGTGCTTGAGCCGAGCACGCAAAGCACCGGCACGAAGCCCACTCGCGCGCAAAAGGACGATGTGATTTACGAGGTGAACGTACGCGGCCTCACCGAGCAGGACCCCAATACGCCGTCGGCCTATCAGGGAACCTATTATGGCGCGGGCCTGAAGGCGCCGTATCTTGCCGGCCTGGGCGTGACCGCAGTCGAGTTTCTGCCTATACAGGAGACCCAGAACGACGCCAACGACGTGGTTCCCGATTCCACCCAGAACCAGAACTACTGGGGCTATGAGACCGAGGACTTTTTCGCGCCTGACCGCCGCTATGCCTACAACAAAGCTCCAGGCGGCCCGACGGCCGAGTTCCAGTGGATGGTGGAGCAGTTCCATAATGCCGGCATCAAGGTATACATGGACGTGGTGTACAACCACACTGCCGAAGGCGGCACATGGAGCGGATCGGACCCGACGACCGCGACCATCTTTTCCTGGCGCGGCCTCGATGATGTCACCTACTACGAGCTCACGACGGGCAACCAGTATTTTTACGACGACACCGGCACGGGCGCCAACTTCAACACCTACAACCCGGTCGCCCAGAACATGATCATCGACTCGCTGGCTTACTGGAGCCAGACGATGGGCGTCGACGGGTTCCGCTTCGATGAAGCGCCGATCCTGGGAAATAACTGCCTCAACCAATCGCATGAATCGGCGGCGCCCAACTGCCCCAACGGCGGATTCAACTTCGATCCCTCCGATCCCAATGTCGCCATCAACCGGATCCTCAAAAATCTCACAGTGCGGCCGGCGAGCGGCGGCAGCGGTCTCGATCTCTATGCCGAACCCTGGTCGGCAAGCGGCGGCGACGATCAGGGACAGTTTCCTCAGGGGTGGTCGGAGTGGAACGGAGCTTTTGAAGCCACGTTGCGGCAGGCGCAGAACGAGCTCGGCAACATGACCATTTACATCACCCAGGACGCCAACGATTTCACCGGTTCGTCGAACATCTTCGAGGCCAGTGGACGGTCCCCATGGAATTCAACCAACTATATGGATATTCACGACGGCTTTACGCTGAGCGACGTTTACTACTGCAACGGCCCCAACAACAGCCAGGGTTGGCCGTATGGGCCGTCGGACGGCGGGGCGACCACCAACTACAGCTGGAATCAGGGCGGCGCGCCGGAGGATCAGCGCCGCGCGGCGCGCACCGGACTGGCCTTTACCATGCTCTCGGCGGGAACGCCGATTATGGCGGGCGGCGATGAGTATCTGCGATCGATCGACTGCAACAATAATCCGTACAACGTTGACTCGGCCGCCAACTGGCTCAACTACAGCTGGACCACCGACCAGTCGAACTTCTCGAACTTTGCGCAGCGGGCCATCGCCTTCCGGCTGGCGCATCCGGCTCTCAGGCCGGTGACCTGGTACACCGCGAGCCAGGTGGAGTGGTGGGAGCCGGCGGGCGTCGAGGCGACGCAGAGCTATTGGGACAATACCAGCAATTACGCCATCGCCTACACGGTGAATGGCTCGACCTTCGGCGATTCGAACTCGATGTACATCGCCTACAACGGGTGGTCGGGCGAGGTGACCTTCACCCTGCCGCAACCACCCACGGGAAGCAACTGGTATCGCGTCACCGACACCTGCAACTGGAACGACGGGCCGAACACGTGGGTGACGCCGGGCAATGAAACGCTGATTGGCGGAGCCGGGGCCACCTACAACCAGTGCGGCGAATCGCTTCTGTTGCTGATCGCAAAATAGTTCCCATTGCCGAGCAGGGGGCATGCGGCCGCGGGTCTGGTCATCTAACTTCCGAAGGCTCACGTTCGTCCGCGCGTGAGCCGACGGAGCGCAGTACGAAGATGCGAACGGCGTTGCCTTCGGCTATCCGAGGGAGGATTCAATACATCCACGGTGGGGCTCTGGAAGGATTCCCGGAGCGAAAGAATCGACGCGCTTGCGTTCAATCCTTGCGGCCGATTTTTTGCAGGATCGATCCGGATATCTCCGGCGAGAGCCGGCTCTTATCATCTCCGGGTTCTGGTCGGCCGGGTCTTGGTCGGCCGGATTTTGATCGGCCTGGCCGTCATCGCCTTCGCCGCTGCCGTTGTGAGTCTTTTTCAAGAACTGACCGCAGCGGGCACATTGCGACCGAAAATCCCCATTTCTTTGCCGCGATCTTCCCCCAACGATTCAATTGGCCATCCGCAAGAACGAGCCGTCCCGCCGTGACCGTGTTCGGATTCGGACAACGGCAGCCGGGAACGGACATCGTGGATGGTTGCGCAGTAAACCGCACCTGCAGAATCTGCTATTTAGCCACGCATCGAGTGGCGCGACTGTTGCATTCATCGACAACGTCCCTGGGCCCAGGCGGATCTCAGTACCTCCGGAAAACTCAAAAAGTCGCCGTCGACGAAAGGGTGCCTCGATGCGAAGCGTGCTGATGGACCTGCGCCACAGCCTGCGGCAGTTGATCGCAATGCCGGGGTTCGCGCTCACCGCGATCGTTTCCCTCGCTCTCGGCATCGGGGCCACTACGGCGGTCTTCAGCGTGGTCTACGCCATCGTTGTGGATCCTTATCCGTATGCCAATGCCGATCGCATGGTGCACATGCGGCTGCTCAATCCCGACGGCTCCAATCGAGGCTTTGGCCTGACCGCAGGCCAATGGCAACGCATCCGGCAATCTCCCGTGGTCGAGGACGCATTTCTCACCGACGGAACCTGGAGCCTGACCGTTACCGGAAGCGACGTGCCCGAAGATGTGGAAACCGATTACGTCAGCTCCAATACCTTCGACTTCATGGGCGTGCCTGCGTACGCAGGGCGGAACCTACAGCCCTCGGACGCCATCGACGGGCAAGATCCTGCGCCGGTTGCGGTCCTCAGTTACAAGTTCTGGACCCGGCACTTCAACGGCGACCGCTCCGTTATCGGCAAAGAAATCCATCTCGTCAACAATACTTATACGGTGGTCGGCGTGGCCGCTCCCCGCTTCACCTGGGACGATGCCGATGTCTACCTGCCGAAGAAAATTACGCAGGACACCGTGCCCGGCTACTACGTGGGATTGCGCCTCAAACCCGGCGTCTCGCACGCGCAGGCCATTGCCGCACTCACGCCGCTCATCGGCGAGTTTCGCCGGGAAACGCCGAAGCATTTTCCTGACACGCCGTTGAAATTCACTGTCGTCGGCCTCAACGACGATTTCATGCACGATATTGGCGGAACGCTGTACCTGATGTTCGGCTCGGTGGCCCTGCTTCTGCTCATCGGGTGCGGAAACGTGTCCATCCTGCTGCTGGCTCGCGCCGCGTCGCGCCGCAGCGAGTTCGGAATCCGCGCCGCCATTGGCGCGAGCCGGCTTCGCCTGGTTCGCCAGCTCCTCACCGAGGCTCTCCTGCTGTCCCTCACCGGCGCGGCGCTCGGCGTTCTGCTGGCGTGGAAACTGATCGGGCTCATCGTCGCCAATCTGCCCGAGTTTTCTTTTCCCCACGAAGCCTCGATCCGACTCAACATTCCGGTGCTCGCATTCAGCGTGTGCGCCGCCGTGGCTACCGGAATTCTCTTTGGCCTCTGGCCGGCCCTCGAGCTTTCCAAGCCGGACATCGCCAAGACCATGCAGGCGGGCTCGCGCAAGACCACAGCCGGCGTGGGCCGCCAGCGCCTTCATGGAATCCTCATCTCCGGCCAGATTGCGCTCACCCTCCTGCTCCTGGCCGGCGCCGGAGCAGCCATCGAAGGCTTCATTCGCCTGGCCAACACGCCGCTGGGCTACGATCCACACCACGTCATGTCGGTGGGCATTCCCATCCATCAGGGCACCTATCCCACGTGGGCCGAGCGCGCCCAGTACTTCGAGAAGATGTTCAATGCGGTTCGTGAAATTCCCGGCGTTTCCATGGCTGCCGTCTCCTCCAACGCCACGCCGCCGGACAGCGGCTTCAACACCCACTTTGAAATCGTCGGGGAGCCCACCGCGCACGAACAGGACCTGCGCTTCAACATGGTCAGCCCGGAGTATTTCCGCATCTTAAGCGTTCCTCTTCTCGAGGGCCGCATCTGGAATGCCGATGAGAACCATCAGGGCGCGGCCGTCGCCGTGATCAACGAGACTCTGGCGCGGCGCTACTTTCCCCATGGGGACGCGATTGGCCGCTCGATCCGGCTGCCGGAGTTGATCCACTTCGCCGGCCCTCCGTTCGTTCTGCTTTCCCCCGCCGCTTCGGGCTCGATCCTGATCGTCGGAGTCGTCGGCGACAAGCGCAACGATGGACTGGCCAAGCCCATACTGCCGGAAGTCTTCGTTCCTTACTGCTTCGTCACCACCATGTACACGCAGATCCTGGTCAAATCCCAGGGCTCGCCGCTCGCGCTGCTGCACGCGGTCCAGCTCAAAATCAACTCCGTCGACCACGCCCAGCAAACCAATCCCCGCGTCCGCGACCTGGAACACTGGATTCAGGAAACTCCGGAGTGGGCCCGCGGCCATCTCGTCGCCTGGCTCTTCGGCGGGTTCGCGGCGCTGGCTCTCGCACTCGCCGCCGTCGGCTTGTACAGCGTGGTCTCTTACACCGTTGCCCAGCGCACCAACGAGCTGGGCATTCGCATGGCTCTGGGCGCTTCGCGTTCCCACGTCGTCAAGCTGGTCTTTGCTGCGATGCTGGGCAGCGTCGGGGCCGGCGCAGGACTGGGACTCGTGCTCAGCGTCGTTCTCAGCCGCCTGATGGCCCACTGGTCGCCGGAGAGCCAGGCGAGTTCGCGCGATCCCATCCTCATGCTTGGCGCTTCCGTTATCCTGCTGCTCGTCACGTTGCTTGCCAGCGCCATCCCGGCACGGCGAGCGGCTGCGGTCGATCCGGCAGTCGCTCTCCGCTATGAGTGAACCGGAGTGCGGGCGCGGCAATCAGGCACGGCGGGCTCGAAATTGCGGCCAGAAGCCTAATTCGCTGTGAACGCAACCTGAAAGGTCGAGCTTTGGCAGGCATTGGCTGAGCTGCTGCAGCTTTGTGTCGACAGATTCGCGGTCCCCGGCGCGAACTGAGATCCTGTGGCGGTTACAGTCACCGTGGTGGTTCCAGGTGGCGTAACGTACTGCGGACCCGCGCTTCCGCAAGAGGTGAGCGTGCTCAAAGCGCCCGCAAGGAACACAAGCGCCAAAACGGTGAGAACCTTGCCCGCTGTGCCCTTCATGGCCCGGCGGCGCGACCAGAAAAGCGCCAGGCCCGTGATTCCACTCGCCCACCAGACCATCCTGGAAGCGTTGGCAGTTCCCGGGTAGTTGTCGGTGGTGATCTCCATGGTGAACTGTGCGGGAGCAATCGTGTTCGATGGCGTGCTGGCGTAGACGGTGGGCTGGCCGGGCAGAAAGAGGCATTGCGCGTACGACGGCAAGCCGCTGCAGTGAAGGCCGACCAGGCCGGTCCAGCCTCCCCAGGAGGTGAGTGTCACCGTGATTGAGCCGGGGCTGCTGTTGCTGCTCGTCAGAGAACCGGCGCTCTGGGTGATGGTGAAATTCGGTGCAGAGACAATCGTGAACGTTGAAGCCGCGGATGTGGAGGAGTCATAATTGACGTCGCCGGCATAGACCGCAGTGACGTTATACGCTCCCGCGGGCAGGGTGGAGCTGAAGGTTGCGGCGAATGTACCGCCGCTGGCTGGCTGCACCGGGGCGCTGCCCAAAACCGCCGCGCCGTTCATAAACTGCACCGCGCCGGTGGGGAGACTGGTGCTGCCCGGCGTTACCACCGCAGTGAAGGAAATCGCATTGGTGGTCAAATCGTTCGCCGGATTGTTATACGTGGTGACGACGGTCAACGCAGTAGACGTGGAAGCCTTGGCCACATTCAAGGTGAGCAACGGCGATGTGCTGGCTCCGTAGATCGTGGTTCCCACTTCGGCGCCCGCGTAGGAAGCTTCGATGCCGTGAGAACCGCCGTTCAGCCCATTGGGAAGCTGGAATGTTGCCGTTCCGTTGCTGAGGGCGGCCGTCCCTGCCACTTCTCCATCCACCGAAAAGCTCACCGTCCCCGAGGGTGTACCGGTGGAAGAGGTCACGCTCGCCGACAAACTGATCGGCTGACCCGCAAACGGGTTTCCGCTCGCGGGCGATGTAATCGCCAGGGTTGTGGTGGTGGCCTCGACAACGGCCGCAGTGCCGCTGAGGACCAACTGTTCCGAAGATGCATTGGCTGCATTGCTGCTGAAGGTCAGGGAGTCGGTGAGCAATCCGGAATCGGTGGTCAAAGGCGCGAAGGTGGCGCCCACCACGCAACTGGTTCCGGTGGCGATGGAACCGGAATTGGCGCACGCCGAACTCGACGAAGTGCCGATGGTATAGTCGCCCGTTGCGCCGGACGCGGTATAAAACGGCGAATTCAGGGTGAGGGCCTGGTTTCCCGAACTTGCAACCGTAGCGTCCTCCTCGCTGCTCGAGTTGCCGGGCAACACAAAGCCGAAGGAAAGCGCTCCGCTGATGCGCGACACGCTCCAGACCGCGGCATTCGTGCTGTCGCTGATATAGAGGTCGCCTGCCCCATCGATCGCCATCCCCGAAGGAGCCGCGATCCCCGCGCCAACGCCAATGGCATCGTTCTGTACCAGAGTGCCGCCTTCATTGGGAATGCGCAACACGCTGCTGCTTCCTTCGTTGACGACGTAGAGGCTTCCCGATGCATCGAGCGCCAGGGCGGACGGTTGCTCGAGATTGGCGGCAACCACCTCAACCTGGCCCGCACCGAGAGGCCACACGATCTTGTCCACTTTTCCGTTGCCTGAGTCCGCAACATAAAGGTCGCCGCTCGCGTCGGCGGTGACAGCCAGCGGCGAGCTGAATCCCGAGCCGACGGTATACGCCGCGCCCACCTCGAGCGAGCCGTCATTGGGCACGAAGACGATGCGACTGTTGCCGCTATCCGCGATATACAGATTGCCGGCTGCGTCCGTGGCTACTCCCGCGGGAGCGTTCAAGTCGGAGCCGGCTATCGAACCCGAAGCCACCACCATCTGCGCGGAATTGCTCAAAGCGCCACTGAGCAGGGGAACTTCGACAATCCGGTTATTTCCGCTGTCGGCGACAAAGACATCTCCCTGGCTGTCTATGGCGACGCCCATCGGCTTGCTCAGCCCGCTGCCAATCGGAACGCTGGTCGAGCTTCCAGCGGCATACTCGTCCACGGTGTTGGCGCCCGCATCGGCAACGAAGACATTGCCGCTCGCGTCAACCGCAACCCCCTCAGGCGACGTGAACCCGCTGCCCAAAGCGGTCGCGCTTCCGGGGTCGACGGTGAGCGCGGCGCCGAGGCCGGTTCCAAAAACCTGGGCAGAGGCAAGGTTCGCACCGCTGCTGTCAGAAAGAATTACGGCGGCGCCCTGAACACCCGGCGCGGACGGAGCGTAATTCACAACCACGGTGCAGCTTTGTTTGGCAGTGTATGCGGTGCCCGCCGCGCAACTTCCGCTGCCGAGGGCAAATTGGCGGCTCGTCACACCGCCGGAGACGGCGGCGATCGCCGCAGGAGTCACATCGGCATTGAAGACAACATCGAGCGTGCCGGAGGCGCTCGATGCCCCTGACAGAGCCTGGCTGCCGAGGTTGACGGATCCAAGCGTCTGCTGGCTGAAGCTCCCGTAGCTGGTGTACCCTCCTGGCGCATTGGGTGAATAGAAGATCGCCGGATCGTTGGTGCCGTTGATGCCTGCGGTGAGCGGGCTTCCAATGGCAAGTCCGGTGGCCACCAGGTACGCACTGCCGAACTGCAGGCTGGGCGTGGAGGTTCCGGACGCAGCAGCGTACGGAACTTCGTAGATGCTTCCGGCTCCGGTATCGCCAATGTAGAGATCGCCCGCCGCATCGAAACTCAGGCCGAATGCATTGGTCAGCGTAGTAATGACCGCCGTCGGGCTCGATGCGTAGGCGCCATCGCTGTAAGGCAGCTCATAAACAGTGGTGCCCGAGGTATAGAAGACGTCGTCACTCGCATCGACCGCGACCGAAGTTGCTTCGCTTGCCAAGTTGCTCGCGAGCGCTGTCGGGGTTCCGGAAGAGCTGATTTCGAGAACCCAGTAGGCAGTAGGCGTGCAGCAGCTTACGCCGGTGGTGGCGAAGACATTGTTGGACGCATCCACCGCGATGTCGGCCGGCGCCCAGAAGTAGCTGATGGGACCCAGGCTGTCGATGTCGGATGCAAGATCGACGGCTGAGGAAAGCTGCGGCGCACAGTTCGTGATAGGGATCTTCCAGATGTGGCCGCCGGCTCCCGCATAGCTGCCATCCATGCCGGCAACATAGAGGTCGCTGCTGCCATAGACCGCCAGTCCATAACTGCCGCCGGTGAGACCGTTCGGCGGCAACGCAAGGCTCACAGCAGTGCTGCTTCCGGCGGGAACTTCCATCAGCGTGCCGCCGGCCTCCATCTCGTAGAAGTTCCCGCAGCCATCCTGCACCACCTTGGTGGGGAATTGGATTCCGGATGGGCCGATCGCAGACAGGGATGTGATGACCGCGGGCGGCACAGTCTGCGCCATGCTTGCCGCACTCAGAGCGGCCAGCAGCGCCGCGGCCGAGAGTCCTGCTCTTCCCAGCACCCCTTGCAGCCATTGTTTCCCGCCGATCGACATTCCCGCCTCCAGAATCCCTGCTCTTCCGATTGGTCTCGCCATTCGCTTGAACAGCATCGCCGCATTGCACTGCGCGCGAGCCGAATGCATCGGCTCAGAACGTGTACTTCACGCCCAGCTCCACAATGCGGCCGGGCCCGTTGGCAATCGGACCCGACTTATAACCGGTGTAGCCGAAGATATTCGCATTCGGCACCGCCGCCGACACTGCGGCCTGCAGCGTGTCAAAGGTCTGCCCCGAGGGATCCGAGATCACCAGATCGACGCCATTTTGCGCGTTGTTGTTGAAGGACCGCAACGGATGATTCAGAAAATCGAAGCCGGCGACCTTGAATTGCAGGCTTTGCCGCTCGGTGATCTTGAAGTCCTTGAAAACCGTCAGGTCGGAGCTGAAAAAGGCCGGCCCGTGAACGTCAGGCAGGTTCCACCATCCCTGCCGTCCCATGGCGGGCAGCGCGAAGCAATTCCCGTTGATGTACTCGACGGCGGTAATGCTGCCGGTCTTCGTCGAGTGAAGATTCGCTTTCGGATTGCAGGTGACCACCGGTTGCACGCTATAGTCCGGGGTGCCGAGCCAGTTCCCCGAGTTCACTGCGTAGGTGGTGGTGGTGGAACTCGAAGAATTGAAACCCACAGCGCCCGATAAGGAGAAATTGGTGGTGCCATTGATGACCGCCATGTCCGGGCCGCTCTGGATCCCCTCGATTCCCGAAATCTCCCAGCCATTGGCCACGCCGCCAAACACGCGATTGCCGTGATAGGGCGTTCCCTCCTGCCAGGAGTAGCTCAGGTTGAACACCTGGGTGCGATTGAAGGCCAACATGCCGTAGTCGTGGTGGGCGTCGATGGGATCGGCAATATAGCCGGTATCGTAGTTTCCGCGCACGCCCAGGGCCTTCGACCAGACATAGTTCGCATTGAAGATGATGGGACCTTCCTCTTTCTTCCACGAAGTCTGCAGCGCGTTGTAATTTGCCCAGGCGATATGGTTGGGCACAAAGACCTGGGTGTAGTTGGGATAAGGCCGGTAATCCGACCAGTTCAAGATGTTGGGCGGCGCCACCACCTGGCCGTAATACGGGCTGGTCGGAAGCGGGTCAGGCCCGAAGCCTGCACCCAGCGGCACCACGTTCTGGTTCTCCAGATTGCCCAGCGTCGCAAGATGGGAGCTTTGATTGCCCACGTACGCGACCTCGGCTATCGAGTTCCAGGGCGTCTTCCGGTCCAGCGTGAGATTGTAGTTATAGGTGACCGGCTGTTCGCTGTCGTGCGGATCGAGCGCGTAGAAGCTGAACATGCCCACGGTTGAAGTCGCTGCCGCTCCCACTCCGCAGCCCCCTGAAGGCACGGTACCCGGGACAAACAACTGTTGATAGGTGCAGCCGTTCGCGCCGGGAATGGAATAGGTGCTGATGCCGGCCGTGGTGTTCGCGGCTCCGGCCTCCGTATTGTACGAATCGTGCGAACGGTATGCTCCCCAACCCCCACGGAACACCGTTCTTCCATCGCCCGTCACGTCCCACGCCACGCCTGCGCGCGGCGAATAAAACAGCACCGTCGCCGGCGCGCCCGAAAGCGGTATGCTGCCCCCATTCGTATGCTTATGCCAATAGACCCCGGGCCACGTTGTTGGATCGTTGCCGTTGATACTCGTGGAGTAGCCGTAAGCGGACGGCTCCCAGACCGCCAGCCCGATGCCGTGCGGATCAGTCCACGGTCCAAGATGCTCCAGGCGAACACCCAGAGTGAGCGTGATGCGCCGGTTCAATTTCCACTCGTCGGTGCCGAAAAACGAAAGGGTCTTGAAGTTCATGTCCGAGGATAGATCCGCATTCGCCTGGCTGTAGGACTGCGCGCACCCCGTGATGAGATCCGCCACCGCATTGCCCAGGTCCATGTAGAGCGTGGTCGATCCTACCGGCGGCTGATAGTTGGCAAGGCAGTAGTCGTAGGAAGCGAAAACAAAGCTTCCCTGTGCCGGGTTGCCCAGCGCGATCTGGTTATTGGCAGTGACCTCGGTGTAAATTCCTCCCTTGATGGAGTGCGATCCGAGTTGCTTGCTCAAGGTGTCCTGCACGTTCCAGGAAAACTTCCGCAGGTACTCCGAGCCCGGCGGCACGTACGACATGGCAAAGCTGGGCACGCCGATCTGGTAATTGGTAATCTCCGGCAACTGCGTGGTGTCGTTAGCCAGGTGCCCGCCCGGCCACGGCCAGCCGGTGCCGGAATCCTCCACGAGGGAGCGGTTGGCGAACTGCATCGGCTCGTAAAAGTAAGCGCCGCTTGCCACCAGTTCGTTGGTGAGCGATTGCGAGAAGATACGCGTCAGATTCGCCGAAAGCACGTGGGAATAGGCGTTGGAGAATTCCGGCGTCGGATAGGGAATCGTGCCCGAAGGGTTGTAGTAGATGTTGTTCATGGGCGATTCCGCGTTCACCGCCTCGTAGTTGTAGGTCCCATAGAACTTCAGGTTGTCGGTGAAGTTCTCATCCACGCGGCTGTGAATCTGCAAGCCGTTGTTGGTCCCCATGACGTTCTTTACGTAATTGAATCCGTCGGTCGAAGCAGTCGCGATTCCCGGCAGCGGCTGGGGTACGCGGTTGATCTTTGGATAGAACTTGGTGTACGCGGCGGCGGCGGCCGTCTGAATCGCGGTCGACGGAATCTGCCCATTGGAGGAGGAGTTGACCACATCTCCGTTCTCGTCGTTGGTGGTTCCTGCGCTGCCGGGGACGTAGCAGATTCCGCCCACGTTGGACAGGTTGCCGAACGCGTAGGGCTCGGTGCAGTTGGAAGTGAGTGTTGCCTGGCTGAGATTGAGCGCCTGGGCAAGGGTCGCGGCGCTGAAGTCTCCGCCCAGCATGGCTGCGTTGGGGATGAATGCCTGCGCCAGGGCATTGACGCTGGTCTGGTTGTAATCCTCGACTCCCAGCCAGAACGTCATCTTCTTCGACTGATTGAAGCCTGTCCCGGGGATCTCCACCGGACCGCCGATGCTCGCGCCGGGATAGACAAACCGGTTGTCGGGTTTGGCCGTTCCATAATAATTCGACAGCCAGTCATTGGCGTTGAACGCCGCATTGCGGACATAGCCATAGAGCGAACCGTGATACTCGGCTCCGCCGGACTTGCCCACCGCGTTGATCACGATCGGCCCCTTGGCCTCGTCGGCGCCAAAGTTCGAGGTCTGGACGCTGACCTCCTGCACCTGGTCCGCATTCACATTCATGATCTGGCCGCCCATGTCGCCGGGATCGATCACATCGGCGGAATCCGTGACCAGGTTCACCTGCCCCTGCTGCGGGGCCGAACCATTGGCGCCATAGCTGCCCAGGTTTCCGCTGCCGAAGCCCATCACCTCATAATCCGGAGCCTGGTTTTGAATGCTGGTGCCGCCGTTGAGAGTGAAGCCGGGCAGAGTTTTTACCAGCTCGGAGACATCGCGGCCCACCGTGGAGAGGCGTGCGATGTCGCCGGAGGTAATCAGCTCCGACCGTTCAGGCGAGGTGAGCGCGACGCCGGCAGCGGTGGCCGAAACGGTCACCTGTGTGGTCACCGCCCCCACCTTCATGGCGATCTTGTCGATCCCGATGCTGTCGCCCGGGTGTACCGCAATGTCCGTGACCATCCACGGTTCGAATCCGCTCATGGAGATTTTCACGTCATAGGCTCTGCCCGGCTGGACCGCGGCGAAGATGAACTCACCCGCGCCATTGCTCACGGTCGAACGCTCCGCCCGGCTGCTCTCGTCAACCAGTACCACCCGCGCGCCCGGAATCAGGGCGCCTGTGGTGTCGCGTACGGTTCCGGAAATCGAAGAGGTGGTTTGTCCCCGGGCTACGGCAAGAGCCAACAGGCAGGCTGCGCATCCGGCTAGGCTGCGGAGCCAAAACCTCCGTGCAAATGCCCGCGCAAGGCCTGCGCCGCGAGAGTGAATCACTGGCTTAAACAAAAGAATGCCTCCCAACTGAAAGTCCCCGGTTCCGGCTTCGTCGCCTGCCGGTTTTCCGCGCCACCTGTTCAATCCGCTCCGCGCGGGATCCCACGCAGCCAAATGCAGTCGCCCGGCGCGGGAAACATTGCGGCCGGCAGGGAAGGCGCCGCCAGAAAAATCCGCCCTGCTGCGCCAAGTCCTCGTTTCGCGGCTGCCCCGCCTCTCCGCTTTGCCTTCCGCCTCAGGCCCTTCCGTCTCGGGCGCTACCGGGCACGCACACACTTCCGCGCAGCTTAAAGAAACCGCTGAAGGCAAAAAGGTATGTTCGGCTTGAATCGATGCGAAAGGTTAATCTTGTACAGAATTGTTCCATCTCCGCCCGGAAACAGGTACACCCTTGACTGGCATGAAGATAATTACGCTGTTACATGCCCTGGATGCTAATCGTTTTCATGGCTTTCCGCAATGCATTCCGCACCGTTTGCAGCCGGCGGGTAAACGGGCATGCTTGGCCTGGCGAAGCCGCGCGGAACGGCAGGTTCACTTCCCGGGACCCTGCGAGGTCCCGGTCCTCGCCAGCTCCATCCAGCCCGTTCACCGCCGTCCGCCGCACGGGCCGGCAAGCGTCCGGCGCCTCGCTCACCGGTTCGCGGGCTCGGCTGCCCTGGCAATCCTGGCAGCCTCCGCTCATCTCGCCTCGCCGCAACGCAGCGCAACCGTAAGCGTCGATCTGAGCCGTCCGCTTGCGACTGTCTCGCCGGCTGCCTACGGTGTGGACATGTCGGTTTACGACAACGATTTCACGCCGCCCGACTTGTCCGGGAAACTGAAAGCCGCCGGCGTCACGGCATTGCGTTTTCCCGGCGGCTCCTACTCCGACATCTACCATTGGCAAACGAACTCCGCCACGGTGGGGCAGAACATCTATATCAACGCCAATGATTCCTTCGATCACTTCATGACCAGGGACGTGCTTCCTTCGGGAGCGCAGGCCATCCTCACCGTGAATTATGGCTCCAATGCCGCGGGCGACGCAGGCGGCGACCCAGCCGAAGCCGCTGCATGGGTGCGCTATGCCAACGTTGAGATGAAGTGGAACATTCAATACTGGGAAATCGGCAACGAAGTGGAAGGCAACGGCTATTTCGGCGCCAAAGGCTGGGAGCTTGACCTGCACTTTCCCGAGGGTGATAAGACCAAGCGCGTTGGGCAGCCCGCGCTCTCGCAGGATGCCTATGGCGAGAATGCGCTTGCGTTCATTCGCGCAATGAAATCTGTCGACTCTTCCATCAAGATCGGCGTCGGCGTTGACCTCGCGGACCAAAACAAGCTCGCGCGGAGCGTTCCCCTGCTCAGGCGTGCGGGCTCCAGGATCGACTTTGTCATCGTGCACTGGTACCCGCGGGGCAGCACTTCCGACCTCAGCGTCACCGATCAGATTCTGCCCCGGACCCGCGAACTCCGCAGACAGCTTGAGCGATGCGCAGGAGAACGAGCCCGAAACCTGCCCCTTGCCATCACCGAAACCAACGGAGGAGCACCGGGCGCGGCGCGCGCGCTTTTTGCCACCGACACTTATCTCACCTGGTTCGAGGCCGGCGCATTCAATGTGGACTGGCAGGAGATGCACAATGGCTTTCTCTCCGACGGTGAAGATACGCCACTCGACACGCCCACCGAGGCGTATTACGGATTGCAGATGGCAGCTCTGGCAGCGCGCCCCGGCGACACTCTGGTGGAAACACGGTCGAGTGCACCCGCGCTTGCGGCGCACGGCGTAAAGCGCGGGGACGGCACCGTGGCAGTGGTGTTGATCAATCGAGATCCCGACCAGCCTTATACTGTCACTCTATCCATTGCCGGGTTCGCGCCGGGCGTCGCCGGAACGCGTTACGATTTTGGCCGCGCCAACTTCCGCTTCAACAGCCCCTGGGCCACCTCGGGCATCGGGAAAAGCACATTTACTACGTCAGGCGGCTTGCAGTTCACAGTCCCCGCTTACTCCGAGACCGTGCTCGTGATCCCTGCCGCAAAGTAGAGAGCTCGGCGCATCGGGCAACCCGGAGCGTCGCGAGCAGGCGCCGGCCCTGATTTCCATTACCTGAGGTTGACTTGAAGGGCGCTGCCACTGTATTGCACTGTCGTGCCCGGCGTTGCCGCGAATGAAAATGCGGCCGGATGCGCCCTCGACACCAGAATGACTTTGAACGTCCGCCGGCGGAGCATGCCGTCAAATGCTCCCGTGCGCTCGCCAATAGTAAGCACGCCGTTCTTATCGTTCCACTCGATCGGGATCTCGGTAAAGGCTCCCTTCTCGTAATCGAAGGTCGTGCCTTGATCTTCGTAGAGAGTGAAGCGGCCATCGGCGCCTGCATACACGAAGAGCGTGGTCGGGTCACATGGTTTCTCGGCCACATATTGCATCGCAGGCGCGTAGGGGATAATCGATCCGGCGCGGACAAAGATCGGAATCCGGTCGTAAGGCGCACCAGCTTCGATTCGTCCCGATGCGGCAGGCTCCCCCGTCCAGTAGTTGTACCAGCGCGCTGAGGGCGGCAGGTAAACCGGCCGCGTACGCGCGCGGTATTGCGTCACGGGCGCCACCAGCAACGCGGGCCCGAACATGTATTCGTCGGTCAGGCTGCGGGCGGCGCGATCTGCGCGGAAGTCCATCACCAGTGGACGCATCATGGTGTATGCGTTCTGCGTCGTCCAGCCAGCCATCGAATAGATGTAAGGGAACAGCGCGTAGCGCAGCTTGTCGAATTTCAGTTCCGCAAGGTAAGCCGGGGAACCGTCGCCGAGCATCCACATCTCCCGCGCGCGAAGCTCGCCATGCACGCGCAAAATGGGCGTAAAGGCGGCATACTCGAACCAGCGTGCATTCAGCTCCCGCCACTCGTCTTCGTGCGCCGCGGTCATGGGCTCGCGGGAAAACTTGAGCGGCATGGTATAACCGCCCGTATCCATAGTCCAGTAGGGAAGGCCGGAGATGCTCGCGCCCAATCCCGCCGGTATCTGCTTGGCCATCGCGGTCCACGTCGAAGAAATGTCTCCCGACCAGATCACTGTGGAATAACGTTGTTCGCCGGCAAAACCGGATCGGGAAAGAATGAAGACCCGTTGATGGGGCGCTGCTTCCCTCTGCCCGGTATACACCCCGCGGCTGTTCTCGAGCGCGTATCCATTCAGCATGCGGCCTCCCGATCCCAGATAGGTCGGGTTCATGTGGGCGATTTGTCCCTCGAGCGTTGGCGGCGAAGGCAGCAGATCGGGCTCAGTCGCATCCATCCACCAGGCATCCACGCCTTTTTGAAACAACTGGAAGTTGATCTGCGTCCAGAACAGCTTCCGCGCCCCGGGGTCGAACGCGTCATAAAACGTGTAAGGCTGATGGGTCCAATCCAGCAGCTTCTCTTTCAGGTTCGGTTGGTAGAGATAGCCTTTTGCCTCCATCGCCCGCGCATTGTCCGTGTTGGGATTGAATTTGCCCCAGACGGAAATCATCAGGTGTGCATGCAGCGCATGGATCGCTTCGATCCATCCCTGCGGATCGGGGAAGCGCGCACTGTCGAAGGTGTGCGAGCCCCAGGCATCGGGGCGCCAGTACTGCCAATCCTGCACGATATTGTCGAAGGGAATTCCTCGTTGCCGAAATTGCCTCACCACGTCCAATGACTGCCCGGCCGTCTCATAGCGCTGCCGCGATTGCCAAAGTCCGAACGCCCAGCTCGGCAACATCGTGGCTGTGCCCGTGAGCTGGCGATATGCGGAGATGACCCGGTCGATCGAAGGGCCGTAGACGAAGTAATAATCCACTCCATCGCCAACCTGCGACCACAGGGATGTGTTGTGGTCCGCATCGGGCGTCTTCCACAACAATTGAAGTGTGTTTTGTTGTTCCGGATCGTTTTCGACGCACAGTGAGTACCGGTGTCCGGCCTCGAGATGGACGCGCACCTGGTCGTCGGAAGGCAACCATGCTTGTCTCCAGTGCGACATCACCAGTTTTCCCTCGAGCCACACGTGGACGCCGCCATTTGAGTAGGCGCGGAGCTGGTAGTCGCCCGTGACCGGCGCCAGGATAGAGCCGCTCCACCTTTGTTTGCGAATTGGCGGTGGATCGCCGCTTGCATCAGCGGACTGGCCGCCGCTCTGTTGGGGTTCGATCCCGATCTCGGCGGTTTGCCGTGGCGCTTCGCTGCCATCGAGAGCGGTCAGAGTCAGGCCACCGGGCCTTCCTTCGGCTGAATAGAGATTGGCGGCGGGGATGGGTATGAATGGGCGTAAATCTCCGAAGCGCGTAAACGAAGTATTGTCCCAAAGAATGCCGTACCCTTTCGACGAGACAAGAAACGGAACGACAACGTTGGTATTGTGCTGCCACAAGTCGAGATCGCAACCCTTGATGTCGACAACACCCAGTTGCATCTGGCCCAACCCGTAGAGTGATTCGTTCTCCCGGGCCTTCCACTCCTGGCGGATGTGGTAGGTTGCCTCCCCCATCACCGTCGCGGGTTCCAGCATCCGGCTGCCCGATACCTCCGAGAGCAAGTCGATTCCGCTTGCATCAGCAAACGACACCGCGCCCGATTTGCGGTCCACCACAATCTTCAACCTCGTCGTGGCGAGCACGATTTGCGTTTCGGATTCGGTGATCTGGATGCGCACCTCACCCGGCGCAAGGGGAACCCTGTCGATTGAAACGCGGCTGAAGAAATCGGGCTGCTTCGAAAAAGCGACGCGCACGATGGAGTCTGTCAGCACTTGCACGCGCAGCTCACCGGAAGGCAATTGCAGGCTGATTCCGTCGGCTTCGCGGTGAAGCGTGCCTGCGCCGGCATTTTGGGCGAAGGAGGAAAGGCAAAAGAGGAGCGCAAGAAACGCACAAAACGGAATCCGCACCATTGCAGGAAACCACGGGCGTCTCCGGTCTTCGTTCTTCGCGGACGGCGCCGATCGTACGGCTACGGCAGAGCATGAACAAGCACACACACGCCGCGTCTGACCGCACCGATCCATCCCATCGCTTCGATAGTTGCCGTCCTTCATCCGCGTTCTGCGACACCCTACCTGCAGCGGCCCACGATGGAAAAGGTTAATGTTGTACCACTTCGTACGGGCTTGTTACGCAAGGCATGTACAGCGCTGATCTCACTCGTATCGCTAGATGTGGCCGGTGCGCCCGCCGCGCCCGCGGGCGGTCTTCCAGCCGATCCCCAATGCTTCGATCCGCGCGAGGCGCTGAGCGCCTGCCGCCAAGCCCGCCGATCTTGCCCTTTTGAAGGACAGGTTCTATGCATGTATTCGATTGATTAGACTGGAGATGGTGTTCGGTGTATCCCGCGCCTGGAACGCCGTTGCGAAGGCTTTCCATGTGGCAGTATCATCTTCAGGCATCAGCCCAAGCAGGAGTTCCAACGTGCAGGCGCATCTCGAGCAGGTTTCCATTGAAGCCGAACGTTCCGAGCTGGAATCGGCAGTCGAAGCACTAAGCCGTTCTCCTCGTCTGGCCAATCTCCTGCGTTACATAGGCGAAGCGTACTTCAGCGGCCAAAGCGACCGGCTCACCGAATACAACATCGCCACCGAGGTATTTGGCCGTTCCAAGACGGTCTTCGATCCGGGCGAAGATGCCATTGCGCGAGTCGAGGCGCACCGGCTGCGCAAGAGACTGAAGGAATTTTACGAAGGACCTGGCCGGGACCATCCAATTCAGCTTTCGCTTCCTTCGGGAAGCTACGTGCCCGTCTTTTCGCAAAAGATTGCGGAGACTCCGCCTGTTCCGGCCGTTCAGATAGCGGAAAACGGCGGAAGAGGCGCCAAGCCGACGCAGTCTTCCACACCGCCGATTCAGATCCATCCCCCGGTGAATGCCGGAGCTCCAGGCGGCAATCCTCCCCGCTCTCGCGCCGGAAAATTCGCGCTGGCGTCCGTTGCAGCCCTATGTATTGGAATCGCCGGCTTCTATGCGCGCTCCGTCTTCCGCCCGGCTGCGTCTGCTCCCGCGCTCCCGGTGCACGGCGAACCCCCGCGCGCTGTCTCATCTTTGCCGGCTTCGATTGCGCCCGCGGCGGTGCCGCTGCGCATCCTGGCAGGTTTTGGCGGGGAACCCCAGATGGACAGCGCTGGGGCCATCTGGCAGCCCGATCGTTATGGTCGAGGCGGAGGCTCGTGGAGCAGCTCCAATACTGCGATCGCCCGAACCAGCAATCAGCTCCTTTTTCAGCAATGGCGCACCGGGGACTTCACCTATGACATTCCTCTCCGCCCGGGCGTGTATGAGCTCCACCTTTATTTTTTCACCACTGAGCCTTCGAACGAAGACCTCTCCACCTTTACCGTCAAGATCAACGGGGAAAACGCTCTCACTGGTTTCGATATCAACTCCGATGCCATGGGAGAAAACATTGCGGACGAACGTGTCTTCCGCGACATCTCCCCGGCTTCCGATGGATTCTTGCATCTCTCCTTCGCCAGCGAGCGCGGCGCCCCGCGCCTCAACGCGATCGAGGTCTTGCAGGGAACGCCGCACGCCTTGCTGCCCATACGCCTGATCATGCGCCGTACTCCCTTCACTGACAGCGACGGCCGGCTGTGGCATCCCGACGACTACTTTCTCAACGGCCGAATCTCCGAGAGACCGCTTCAAACCTCCGGAGCCTCCGATCCCAACCTCTTTACGACCGAGCGGTACGGGCATTTCAACTATGCCATTCCCGTCGATCCCCGGGATCGCTATACACTCGTGCTCCATTTCGCCGAGTTCTATTTCGGATCCCGGGCTGCCGGAGGCGCGGGCAGCCGCGTATTTCGCGTGATGTGCAATGGCGAAACGCTTCTGGATAACTTCGATATCTATAAGGAGGCCGGCAGTCTGCACGCGATCGCAAAGACCTTCTATCATTTGAAGCCCTCGGCCCAGGGAAAACTGAATATTACGTTTGAACCGATTAACAACAACGCCACTGTCTCCGGCATCGAGGTTCTCGACGAATCTCATTAATGGCCTGCGGTCCACCCTTCTCCGGTGCCGAGAGACGCGTAATCTTGCACCATCCGGATTTGCCGGACACTCCGCACAGGTGTAGTACACCTGACCCATTGCGCATCGTTCCCACTCCCCGGTTACAGTTACTGTGCCCCCAGCACCAGCTCGAACTGCGAGTTCCAGGATGAGGCTGACGGACAAGGGATGAGGGCTTGCTCTGGATTGGAACGGGCGAGCGCTTTCTGCGCTTGTCCCATGGCGGTTTGACTCGCTCGGCGCAAGTGAGAGAGGTCCCCGGCGTCAAATCTCAATTCTTCAGGAGGCACGTACGATGGCGAACAAGGTCGGGAGCTTTATGCCTTCCTCGGAACGGCACAGCGGCATTCTGCGGCATTTGACGCCTCATTCGCTTTGGACCGCTGGATCGAAGTGCCGCAACGGCTTGAGTCTTTTCTTCCTGCTCTTGGTCGCGATCCCTTGCTCTGCCCAGTACAGCGGCAATGTGCAGGGAATCGTGACGGACCCGACACAGGCTGCCATTGCCAACGCGACCATCCATCTGCGCAGCGTGGAGACGGGCATCGTCCTGAGCACCACCAGCGACAATGCGGGCTTTTATCGCTTCAGCAGTCTCGCTCCGGGGAACTATGTTGTTTCGGCAACGGCGCCCAATTTCAGGGAAGAAGAATCGCAATTCACGCTGAGCACTGCCGAGACCAAAGGCATCAATCTCACCATGCATTTGGCGTCAACCCAGGAGAACGTCGTCGTCCAGGTAACGCCGCCGACGATCAACACCGACGACAGCCGCCTGGAAACAACCCTCGAAGCGCAGACCGTCCGCGACCTGCCCGAAGCCAATCGCAATCTGTGGGACACGCTGGCCGCAGCGCCGGGCGTCTCGGGAACGGGCACGCGCGCCCAGGGAGAATCACCGGGAGGGTTTGCGGATAACTTTGGAACGCAGACCCCGGCGATCAGCGCCAACGGACGCAGCTATATCGGCAACGTGGTGATGGTTGACGGAATGAATGTGACGAGCCCGATTCAGAACGGAAATCTCATTCTGTCCCCGATCCCGGAAGCGGTGCAGGAAGTAACCATGCAGACGAATTCCTGGGATGGAGACGTGAATCTCGGCAGCTCCATTCTCGTGCAGGTGACGACAAAATCGGGCACCAACCAGTTTCACGGCGCGGGCAGCCTTTTTTATACGGACCAGAAACTCGAAGCCAACACCGAGTTCTCGAACGCAACTGCGGATCTTCCCTTTGGGCGCAAGGATCTGGTCGGCGCTCTGGGCGGACCCATTTGGAAAAACAAGACCTTCTTCTTCGCCGACTTCGAGAAACTGTGGGCGACGACTTCTGCCACGGCCAGCTCCGGTGCGCAGACATTTGAGGATCCGGCATTTGTTACATGGGCCAAAACCGCGTACCCCAGCACGGTCGGAACCGAGGTTCTCACCGGCTGGCCGGCAAAGTTTATGATTCCTAACGGCACCGTGGAAACTGCTTTGACCGCTTTCGGCGCAAGCAATTGCAGCGGGACCGGCGGCACGGGCGCGAGCACGGACATTCCTTGCAGCACCAATGCGATTGACACAGGAAATTTCGCGGCCAGCCCCTACTACAACGCCCTGCAGTACAACTTCCGCGTCGATCAGTATTTCACTCCCAACGACCGCCTCTATCTGAGCTATTACAACGACAGCTTCACTCAGCAGCAGCTTTCTCCCAGAGAAGGTTTGCAGGCTGAGGACATCATGGCGAACCGGTATGGGCAGATCGACTACACCCATACCTTCAACGCGAAGTTCCTGTGGGAGTCAGCCTTCGCCTTCGCCAGCGTGGGCGGCGCCAATGGGCAGGATGCCGATTTGAAGGTACCGGCCATCACGGTTTCCGATATCTCCGAAGGTTTCCAGGTTGGCGGCGGATTTGGGCCGGGTGAGTACCGCGGTCCCATGTACAACTGGCGTTCCGTGTTAAGCCTGGTCCACGGCAGGCATGTATTGAAGTTTGGCTACGATGGGGCCAGAGGCATTGAACACGGCGACTTTACTCCTGACTACGTGCGGCCCAGCTTCACCTTCGGCAACCTTCTGACCCTGGTGCAGGACACACCGGTGTCAGAATCGGCAACCTACAACCCGCTCACCGGACAGCCGGCCAAAGTCGCTTTTGGCGGACAGGAGAATCCGTTTGGGTTTTACGTTCAGGACGACTGGAAAGCGCGGCCGAGTCTTGCCTTGACGATCTCCCTGCGCTGGGACGATTTTACGAATCACATTCCCTGGGGAAACAGCGGCTTCCAATTCAGCGCGCTGATGCTCGGGACCGCGGGTACATTCTCGGAACAGATTGCCAACGCCGCGGTCGGTACCGTTCCCCAGGTATTTGCCAAGGACATGTCGAATGTCTTTAGCCCTCGCATTGGGTTCTCATGGGATCCCAGCGGCCGCGGGACCTGGGTGGTGCGCGGCGGAGTGGGCGTTTACCACGATTGGATTGCGATGGGCCAGACGGTCGACCAGACCCGTCTGAATCCCCCGGGCGTTATCGGCGCCACTTTTTACGAAGGCGGCACGGGAATCCAGCCGATCTTCGGGCTTGCGCCCTCGGGGACCTATCCTTTCAACTTTACCTTGCCAACCATCCCCGCAACCGGGTTGAACGCGGCCGGGGGCTTGCCTGGAGTGCAGGCGAGCGTGGATTCTCTTGACCGGAACATGGTGCCGCCACTCTCCGTAAACTACGTCATCGGCGTCGAGCATGAATTGGCATTCAAACTGGTTGCCGGCGCGAGCTACTCCGGCTCCAAGGGCTACGACCAATTGACGGGCACCGATGAAAACCGCTATGACGGGGGCGCGGTGGTCAGCGGAACAAGCGAAACCGTCAACCGCCTGAATCCCAATTTCGGCGCCATCACTTACGTGACCAATGCGCGCTACGCCAACTACAACGCGATGATTCTCACCCTGCGCGGCAGGCAGGGAGCCAGGGGCAGTTTCCAAGCCTCTTACACCCTTGCCCAGGCCAAGGATTATCCCGAAGAGGGCACGCGGTTTGACCAGGATACCGGCAATATCCCCGAACCCGGCGCCTATTTCAGTTATTACGGGCTGGCAAACTATGATGTGCGCCAGCGTCTCTCGGCTTCCGGCGGTTATACCCTTCCGGGCATGAACAGCAATGCGATGGGAAGAGTCGTGACTTCCGGCTGGGAACTGACAAGCATCCTGGCTGCGCAGACGGGTTCGCCCTTCTGGGTTTTTAACACCAACCCGCCAACCGTTCCTGTCAACCCCGGCGACTATAACCTCGACGGCACCGACTGGGATGTGCCCAACAAGCCTACTCAGAACTTCACCGGCGGCCATAGCCGTGCATCGTTCGAAAAAGGATTGTTCACGCAATCCGATTTTCCGGTCCCGGCTGCGGGCACGGAAGGCAATGAGCCGCGCAATATGTTCACTGGTCCGGGTATGGTCGAGGTGGATGCCAGTTTGCTCAAAAACACGCAGCTACCCCACCTGGGCGAGCAGGGCAACCTGCAACTGCGATTTGACTTCATTAATCTGTTCAATCGCGTGAACCTCGGCCCGGTGGATGGGGATATGGCCGACGGAACTTTCGGACATTCCACCACCGCGCTGCCGGCGAGAGCTTTGCAAATGGGTGCGCGGTTCGCGTTCTGAGCTGCGCATGGTCTTGCCCGGCGGGCCGGATCCCATCCAGGCTCGCCGGGGCTCGCGGTTCCTGCCGGCTGTGCGCGAAGATTTGAAAAAATCTCCTGCATTCCGCGACTGTCCTCATCGCCCGATAGCCGGCACAATGGCCTTCGATGGAAGAAGGTTTGCCTATGAGGAGTCCGCGGCTCTTGCCGAATGCTTCCTTTTTCGAGCCGGTTCCGCTGGCGCGGAAAGCGAGAGATAATCATCTCCGTGCGATTTACTCTCCGGACTGGCGTGTTGGCTGCGCTCCTGGCATACGGTTTGCCGGCTGCGCAAACGGCCGATCCGCAGACCGTTGCACAGGAAATCGGGCCGGTCGCCGCCGCCCTGCAGGCCGGCCAATTCGATAAGGCGCTCGCGTATCTGCAGCCGGAGCTTGCGCGCAGTCCGAACGATGTGCAATTGCGGACCTTGCAGGGCATCGCGCTCTCCGGCAAGGGAAACAAGAAGGATGCTCTGACTGCCTTCCACCGCGCCCTGGAAATCTCTCCGGACTATTTGCCGGCTTTGGAAGGAGCCGCGCAAATTGAATATGAAGAAAACGGTAAAGACACTGCTGCGCTGCTCGAACACATCCTGGAACTGCGTCCCGGCGATGAAACCAGCCACGCCATGCTGGCGGTGATCGCCTACCGGCGCGGCGACTGCGCCACGGCGGTTTCGCATTTCGAGCAGAGCGGCTCAGTCCTCGATTCCCAGCCCGGAGCCTTGCAGCAGTACGGCGCTTGCCTGATCACGCTCAAGGAGGACGAGAAAGCGATCGCGGTGTTTCAGCGCGCTCTGATTCACTCCCCCGCCGATGCGCATGCCCGTTGCCGGCTTGCCTCCGCCCAGATGATCGCCCAGCGTCCCCAAGACGCCATCGCGACCCTCGAGCCGCTGCTGCAGACAGGCACGGCAGATGCCGATGTTCTCGAGTTGGCGGCGGCAGCTTTGGAAGCGGATGAAAATACTCCTGAGGCGGTCCGCATTCTTCGCCAGGCAATTGTCTCCGATCCGCATGATGTCGATCTCTATGTTGACTTCGCCACTCTTTGTCTTGACCATCAGTCGTTTCAGGTGGGCGTGGATATGATGAGCGCCGGACTGGAGGTAGAACCAAAGGCGGCGCCGCTCTACGTGGCGCGCGGCATCCTCTATGTGCAGATGGCGCAGTACGACAAGGCAGAGGCGGATTTTGACAAGGCCGATCTGCTCGATCCCCGGCAGTCCTTCGGCTCGGCTGCGGAAGGGCTGGCTGCCTTGCAAGAGAACGACCCCGAGCGCGCCCTCATCTCGGTGCGCAAGAAGCTGGCCCAAAAACCCGACGATCCTTTCCTGCTGGATTCCGAAGCGGAACTGCTGGCCCAGAGCGGCCCGCAGCCGGGCAGCGCCGAGTTTCGCATGGCCGTGAACTCCGCGGAAAAGGCTGTTGCGCTGCGTCCCTCTCTGGGCACGGCGCGCGACCTTCTGGCAAAACTCTACCTGCAATCGGGGCAGAACCAGGCAGCCATCGAACAGAGCCGCGAAGCTCTCAACATCGACGCCAGCGATCAGACGGCGCTTTATCATCTGATCCAGGCGTTGCGCAAAAATGGACAGGATGCCGAGATCCCCGATTTGCTCAAGCGTCTGGCAGCGCTCCGCATGGAAGGTACGAAAGAGGAGAACCAGCGAAATCGTTACAAGCTGGTGGAAGAACAATCCCCGCCAAGCGGGCAACAACGTTGACGCGCTAAATTCCAATTTCCCGGTTCGCGGATGATTTTCTTTCCGCCGGCATCGACCGACCGGTAAACACAGCCGCAGCTTTGGACGATTGTGGAATACAACGAAGCGGTGCATCGCCGAATCTCGCCCGGTGCCAAGGTTTTTCGCTCGCGAAATGCATTCGCCTGCGATCTCGAATTTTCGGTTGACTCGTAGACATACACCTGACTATAGTGAGTAGTCCCCCAAATTGAATCGTCTCTTGTTCCCCAGTCGAAGTAAGCGAAAGCACTCTCTCTAGAGCTTCAAAGAGAGCTCAAGGACGAGGTGTCTTTGGCCAATTGGAAGGGTATCCATCCTTCCATTCGGACGGCTGCCGATCCGTCGAGCGGGAAGGCCTGCCTCTCACTCGAAAGCGGGCGCAACGCGCGTTGATCGCGCGGGAGCCGAGTTGATCTGCGATCTTGACCACCTGACGATCGGAATGGAAGACGCATGAGCTACAATCCGCCACGGCAGAGAACGCCCGCGGCACCCAAAGACCCGCTCGAGATCGATCTGGTCTACAACCTGCGCCCGTGCGGCACATGCGAGTTCTTCTGGCCTGACGTTCAGGCGACGCAGCCCTATGGCCCCTATCCTGCTTACGATTTCGAGCAAAACTTCCCCAAAGAAAATCTGCCTGGATCCGGCGCAGGTTCGTTTGTGTGGATCGACGGCTCGACGCAACCTCCGTGCTTTCCCGGACCCGAAGTTATGGATGGATGCCGCAAAGCGCCCATTATGACCATCGGCATCAATCCGAACCTGACCGCTTTTGGCCCGGGGACCACAGGCGCCTCATGGTGCTACCCGAATTTTTCAAGCGATGGCGGCACAGACGCATACGCGAAATATGCCTATTACTATCGCTACCGCTCGGTATACCAGGAGCATTTCGCGCTGCCCTTCGCTGAAGACCATCTGGTGCAGGGGAGCGAGGTCAAGGCGCCGAAGGCGGGCGAGCTCAAGGGGTATACGCGCGGCGACGACTCACCGGCCTTCGACATTCAAGTGCAATATGACGGAGAAACGGCGCCTTCCGCGATCCATCTTGCCGGAACGCTGGGCGGGCCGCAGTATGTTGTGCTCTTCAATCTCGGAGCACGCTTCGCGGCGGGCGATGTATTAGCCGCAAAAATCAGCGTGCCGCCGGGCCTGCAGACCGATGTTTACCAGCAGGGCATCACTTACTATACCCAGCTTCTTCCCGTGTTGAGCGCATTCGAGTCGTTTCTCGCCGGCAAGGGGCATGCCGGCGCGAAGCTCCGCGTGGGGGAAGATGTGGGTCAATTGGACATGGTGGCCTGTGCATCCCCTCATTGGGCGCCGCAATGGCTGGGCGGGACATCGCAGAGCGTCAACACGGTGGTGAAAAACTGCGTGCAGAAAAACGCCTGGGCGATGAAGCAGCTCCTGCAGACACGCCCTGCGATTCTGTTTCTCGTGGGCCAATCCTCGTGGACGATGTTCCGCCACTCTTTCGGACATCTGGTTAAAGGACCGCAGCCGTTGCCGGCAGTTCCTGAAGATGGTCCGTATACGCTCCTGAGCCTTACGACAAAAAACGAATACCGCATCCAGATATCGACGCAAATTGGCTCGGCGGAGTACCAGCTTTCGACGCGCCTGGTCATCACGCCGCACTTCTCGTACGACTTCAACTTCTATCCGCAGTTCCGGCTCAGTTCCGATGACTGGAGGGCATTTTCTGCCCAGAACGCTGCCGCCGCGAAGTTTCTTTCCACAGATCCTCGGCTGAGTTTTCAGCAACCACCCGGAGCTTACGTGGCAATCGGCATTCCGCCTGCTGCGGGCAACGCGCTTCGAGAGTTCCAGAAGCAATTTGCGGCCGCTTATGCGGCGCTGCAGCCCTTCTTTTACGACCCACACAACCAGATGGCCGCAGTGCTCGGCGATCTTTTTAACGGCGGGGAATTGACCTGGACTCCTGGCGACGGCCAGAGTCCCGGCTATTTATCGCGGGCCGACGGGCCATGCCAGTTTTGCGAAAACAGCCATTGGAAGTTTCCCCTGGGGTGCCCGTACGGCAAGCCGAAAGAAGAGCAATTTACCGTTGGATTTCTCGAGAACGTGGCTGCAAAGGTGATCGCAAGCGGAACCGGATAAGAGAAAATGTGCGTGTTTGTTGCGCGCAATGAGTTTTCAACCAGGACACATTGGAGCAATCGGGAAGCGAGAGCTCGAAGGAGAAAAGAGAGATGGCGGTTAAGACACTTTCCTATGCCGAAGAAACTCGTCTCAAATACGATCCTGAAAAAGCTGCGGCTCCGCCTGCAGGCCGGTTTGCCTCCGCAGCGGAAGCCGCGCGGGCAGCCGCCGCGGCAGGTCTTCCAGAGCCGGTACCGTGGCCTAAGGGGCTTGCTCCCACCGCGCAGCCGCTCAATCCCGCGCCGGCGGAAACGGACAGTCTGTCACGTTTTGCCGGTTACGACGCGGTGGTGATGACGTACACCTCTGCCGAGGCAGCTTCCCTCGCGGCGCTTTTCACTCCCGGACATCCTGTCTCTACCTGGTACGAATATCGCCACAACATCGATGCGTACGTACCCCTCGTTACCGGCCCTAACGCTCCATTCAACAGCACCGAACGCGAGGACCAGCGCTACTACCACTCCCTTGGCCTCTATTTTCCGTGCACCATCGGCAGTGCGAAGGTGCTTCTGATCAAATCGGGCCTGCACATGGACTACGACACCAAGACACTGGCGCCCAATGGCGTGGTTCCTTATGGCAAGTTAGTCGCCGAGATCGTGCAAATCGTGAAGCCGAAGATGTTCATCACCACCGGAACCGGCGGCGGCATCGGTTCTGACGTCAAGCTGGGCGATGTAATTGTCGCCGCACAGACACGCTTCGACTGCACTGACCAGTTCAAGTCGCAGAGCTGGGCGCAACAGTCCTACAAAACCAGCGCGCTGCCGGCTTCCACACTCGGGCTCATCACTCCGCAATTGACCAAAGCCAACGCACAGCACATCGCCGCGGCCACGCCCATCCCCGGACGGCCCGAGCCGAAAATCTGGTCAGCGAATTCCGCCATTGTGACCACCGACGTTTTTGCCTTCGATACGAGCAACAACTACTACAAGCTCCAGGGGCTCGGGCAAGTATGCGACATGGGCGATGCCATGGTGGGCCGCACGCTCTCGAAGTCTCCTGATGTCAAGTGGTACGCGATCCGCAACGCGTCCGATCCGCAGGTCCCCATGTCCGGCAGCTCGGAGGCAGACTACAAGAAAGCCGACCAGGAAGCCGGAGACATTTACAAGAAGTTCGGCGGCTATACCACGGCGGCCAGCGTGGTTGCCACATGGGCAGTGATCGCCTCTTCCGGCGCGGCGGGAGCGCGTGGCAAGAAGTGATGAGCGGGCGGCTCTCGTGCACTTTCAAGGCGAGTGCTTAGGCGAGTGAAATTCTCAGCGCCGCAGCGTAGCTGTTCGCAACGGACAATCCATAAGGCAGGTGCAGATGCAGAGCGTCGGCGTCCTGAGTCCACTTCACCTCGGCATCCGAGCCGAGCACGGTAATGTTCTGCACCTTGCCCGGGTTGGTTTTGCTTGATGTTCCCAGCGACGCAATCTGTGCATGCGATTCCGGCCATCCCATGAAGATGGCGTAGATCACGTTATTCGCCTTGTTGCGCGTGAAGCGGATGTCTTTGCTTCCCAACGCGCTGATGCTGGCGCCCTGGAAGGGTCCGCTGGTGACTGCATTCGGCCCCTCGCCGTAAACGGTCCACGGGCGCGTCTCGAAGATGGCTTCGCCGTTTACCTTCAGCCATGCGGCAACTTCATTGAGGACGGCCATCTCTTTGCTGTCGATGGTGCCGTCGGGCTTGCCCGGAATATTGAGAATGAACGTGCCGTTCTTGCTCACCGTATCGACCAGCCAGTGAATTACGTCGCGAGGCGGCAGGTAGCCCCCAAATGCGCCGGGGCCCTCAAAAAGGCTGCGCCGGTAGTGCCACTCTCCAATGCATGTTTCGGACTGCCAAGCGTAGGGCATGATGCCGCTCGTCAAACCTCGCTCGTAGTCGGCCACCACGGCCTTGGCCAGCTTGTCGGGCACGTTCTTGATGTTCAGCACCGCTTCCATCTTGCCGCGCGTCTTGAGGTTGTGGTTGTAGAAATATGCACCTAAATTCATGCCGCCCCAGCCCAGCGGAAGCAGCGGATTATCGAAGTACAGCAGGTCGGGATCGTGCTGGTCGATCAGGTCCCGCGTGCGATCATAGAAATTCTTCACATAGGAAGCATCGGGCAGCGCATCCTTGGGGTGCTTCGCGCTATAAAGCATCTGTGGATCGAGCCCGTCCCACCATTGGTTCTTGCCTTCTGCCTTGGTCATTCGCCCGTCGTACGGTACTCCTGCATACGGCCCGCTCTTGTCTGCTCCATGCGAAGTCTGGAACCACCACCAGTTGCGCGCCTGGTGCACGGTCACGCCGAACCGCAGTCCCTGCCTTCGCGCCGCCGCTGCCCAATCGCCGACCACATCGCGATGCGGCCCGTGGCTCACGGCATTCCAGGGCTGATGTTTCGAGCCCCAGGTATCAAAGCCGTCGTGGTGATTGGCAAGCGCAATGAACAGGCGCGCTCCGGCGTTCTTATAGCGTTCGATCAGCGCCTCCGGCTCCCAGTTCAGCAGCGTCCATTGCGCGCAAAGGTCCTTGTACCCGAACTCGGAGGGGTGGCCGTAGTGCGCGTTCTGGTAGCGGTAGTCGGGTGAGTCCTCTTCATACATGTTGCGCGCGTACCAGTCGCCGTACTCGGGCACACATTGCGGGCTCCAGTGCGCCCAGATGCCGAACTTGGCGTCGCGGTACCACTCGGGAGCCTCATATTGCAGCAGGGAATCCCAATTTGCCTGATACGGCCCCTCGCCGTTAAGCCCTTCCACCGGAGCCTGCATGGGAACACCATCCCATGAGCCGCCGGGTAATGCGGGCGGGTCGCCCCACGCTGTGGGCGACCAGTCGGCATTATCCAGCCTCTTCTCGACAATATTGCCGTCAACCAGCGCGTAGAAGATGCGCTGGCTCTCCGGTGTGGCACAGAACTCCGCGTAGGTCTGATGGAGCTGGTTGAAGCCTGAGGGCGCGCCCGCAGCCGATTGCCCTTTTGCAGGCATGGCTCCGGCTGCCGCGGCAGCGGCGATCAGCTTGCAGAACTCTCTTCTTTGCATCGTCCTTCTCTCCTTTTTGCTTCGTGGTATCGGGCCAGATGGCCGCGATACGTCGAACGGACTTGCACTAGCCCGGCTGTTTCCATTGCCGGATCACGTCCGAGGAGCTTCTCCGCTTCTTCGATTCCGCTATGACACCACAACGGCAACATGCATCCAAAGCAGATTTTTCCCAATCAAATTCGAGATTACGATCGCTCTTCACTCGAAGTTGGACAAACCGCAACTTTACCGCAGCGGCCTGAAGCCATGAGACGGTAGGCTTCATCGGCCTGATCGAGGGAGAAGCGGTGAGTGACGATCTCTTCCGGGTGCAGGTTCCAGCGAACCAGCCTCTCCACCAACTCCTCCATCAGCCACGTCGACGTGACCCAGGATCCGTAAATGGCCTTCTGGTCGTGAATCAAATCGGGCGATGGATTGAACGCGACCGTGCCGCCCTCGCCCACCATGACCATCCTTCCCCATTTGCGCGTGGCGCGCAGAGCGGCGGCGCGGGCTTCGGCATTGCCGGAGCAATCGATGGCGCGTTCCACGCCTTTGCCGCCGGTAAGGTCGCGAACCTGGCCTGCGTTCTGCGGCCCGGCGGCGAGAACGGAATCGCAGAGACCCAGGCGGACAGCAAGGTCGCGGCGTTCGGCGGAAAGATCGATGCCGATGATCTTTTCCGCGCCCAGCTTGCGGCACAAGGCTCCCGCCGCCAGGCCCACGGGGCCAAGTCCGGTGATCAGCACCGCATGATTGCCATCGATTCCCACCTTCTGAAGCGCTTCGTAGACGGTGCCGAAGCCGCAGGCTACCTGCGCGCCATCAAGATAGGTAAGCGAGTCGGGAAGGTCGATCAGGTCCTTCTCTTCGGCGAGCAGGTATTCGGCCATGCCGCCATCGCGCTGCCATCCATAAGCGCGGCGATATTCCGCGCTGCTGCAGGAGATCATGTACCCGCGGCGGCAATCGTTGCACACCCCGCACCCCGAGATGTGATAGACGATCACGCGATCGCCTACCTTCAAGCGGCGGCAGCCCGCGCCGGCCGCTACGATCTGTCCCGCCGGTTCGTGCCCGGCGATCACGCCCTGGTACCCTTCAGGACCTTTACCCAGGTGCTGGTGATAGATGGCCCGGATATCGGAGCCGCAGATGGTGGAAGCTTTGACGGCGAGGAGCATTTCGCCATGGCCTGGCTCCGGTACCGGAACTTCCCTTATCTCCACAGTGCTATTGCCCGGGAGAAACGCTGCTTTCATCGTTGTCTTGATCATCTCGTCCGGCTCCCGCCTCCGGCGCGTGTGAATCGCAACGGATAAGCGCGCGTTGTGACGCCACGTTTAATTCCTCCGGAGACCGACATTCGCGCGCCGATTCCATGCCGGCGCAGTTGCTCCGTTCTCTTCGTCCACTGGCGCTACTTCCGTTGCGAAGACGCCCGAACGATCAGTTGAGGCTCGAGCACGACCTTGCGGCTGCGGCTTGAGGCATCTTTCTCGAGCAGCCGCGCAATCATGCGCGCCGTGCGCTCGCCGATTTCGACGGCGCGCTGGTCCACGCTCGTGAGTGGAACCTGCAGCTTGCTGCTGTAGTGGTAGTTTCCGCAGCCGACGATCGCCAGATCTTTGGGGATCGATATGCCGGCCTCGAAGGCTTTGAACATCGCGCCCACCGCGATGGTGTCATTGAAGCAGAACAGACCGTCGGGCTGTACCTTGAGGGCGAGAATCGCTTCCATGGCTCGGCGGCCGCGGGTTTCGCCGTCGGATTCAGAGGAATCGCCTGCGGAGATGATGTATTCAGGAGGCGCAGCGATGCCATGGCGTTGAAGGGTGTCGCGATAGCCCTGGGCACGATTGTTGCCCACGCTCGTGGCCGATCCGCGGATGTGCGCGATGCGCCGGCAACCCTGGCTGATGAGATGCTCGGTGGCCAGCTCGCCCACCTTGTAATCGTTAACGCCCACAAAGTTGGAATCGAAGCCGGGAAACCTGCGGTCGATCAGGACGAGAGGCACGGACTCGCCGATGCTGGGCAGTGACTCGCTGCTTTCCTGGCAGGATGCCAGCACCAGGCATTCGAGGTGATGGGCAAGTATGTGATCGATCTCATCCTGTTCGAGCTTGGGATCGCTCTCCGATGACGTCACGATCACGTAGTAACCCATATCGCGGAGCGCCGTGGAAAGTCCCTTGGCAATCTCGCCGAAGAAGGGATGGATCAAGTCGGGAACCACGAGGCCGATGAGCGAACTGCGGCCGGTGACCAGACTGCGCGCCGCAAGGTTTGGCCGGTAGTTCAGTTCCCTCACCCGATCGAGGATGCGGGCCTTTGTCTCGCTGGCAATATCGGGCCGGTCCCGCAGCGCGCGCGACACCGTGACCACGGACACACCGAGCTCGTTTGCAATGTCTTTCAGCCGGACATTCATCGTTACAGTCTACTTTGCGGCCGCCTGTGCGACGGGGAGCGTATCGCGCAAACCGCCCAAGCGTTAATCTCCACAGCGGTGCACGTGCACGCCCAGTTCAGCAAAGGTTGCGGCCTTCGCAGCCAGAGCCTTGTCGGCGCTTTCGGGTGTAGGTGCGTAGGCCACATTCAAGTGGTTGGCATGGTGGCGCGCCATGAACTGATCGCGCGTAATTCCGTGCAACAGCGCGTGCAAAATGGGCCACTGATAGGTGACGCAGCGCAGGCGCCGCTCGGTTTCTTCGGGCGGAAGCTCGATCGCGGTAGCGCGGCCGATGTCCAGGTGCAGAGCCCCACCTTCGACGAACACGCGGCTCCAGACCAAGTGGCCGGGCTTGCAAACGCCCTTGAGCGTGCCGCCACCGAGGCGGAAGTACATGGGAGGCTGTCGCTCGCTCACCGCGCCCTTGTAGCCGCCGGCGAGGTGCGATGGGGGTGCGGCGCCCGAAATTTGGAAGACCCAGACAAAATCGTCGATGCCACCGCCGGTGTAGTGCTCGCCCCAGCGCACGTCGTGAAGCGTGGTCGCCGGGTCGAGACGCATGGCCGTCCATACGCGGTTGGTGAGGAGAGAATCGAGGCCGGCACATTCGTCGACTTCATTGAAGTGCGGCAGAGGCGCACCGGCATAAAGCTCGCGGCCATCTTTCGTGAAGGCCGGCGGGCGCTCCGCGTTGTTCAGCAGCCCCTCCACCAGATCGGAAGCGGGAACCATGTCCTTCAAGCCCTGCTGATATTGAATGCCAATCGCGTCGCATGAGAAATCCGCGGCGATGCGCAGTGCGGCGATGTACATCTTGCATTGCTCGAGAATCTGCGCGTCCGTCAGATCCGTTGCTTCGTTCGGCCCAGTGGCGAACTTCATGCCGCGCTCGTCGAGCCAGGTGCGGATTTTCTGCGCCTCGGCGCTCGACACTTCGCGCATGGCGGCGACCAGGGCCGACTGGCTCAGCCGTTCCTTGTACACGCCCAGTGGATTGAGCATGAAATCTTCGATGATGGCATTGTACATGCCCATGCAGCCTTCATCGAAGACGCCGAGAATGGCTTTCTTCGCCTTGATTTCGCGAGCCAATGCCTGGCCCAGGCGCCGTTCGTCGGCCGGCAAAGCGGCAAAGTTGAGACTGCGCACGTGGCTGAGGTCGTGAGAGATTTTGCGCGTTTGGAGCCACTGCCGCAATCCGTTGCGGAAGAAATCGTCGGTGAAATCTTTGCTCCAGATGGTGCTGTACTCCACGCCGGATTTAGCAAGCGAACCGTTGAGATTAAGCATGCCCACGAGGCCCGGCCACTGGCCCGACCAGTTGGCCACGGTGAGAACGGGGCCGCGATGGGACTGCAATCCGGCAAGCAGGTGGTTGCTGTACTGCCATACCGCTTCGGCAACCACGACCGGCGCTTCAGGATGTATGCGCGTGAAAACATCCATGCCCATGCGCTGGCTGCAGATGAAGCCGTGCTTGCGCTTCTCATCGTAGAGATGGGCGCGACGGAGCGTGACGCCTTCCGCGGCAAACGCAGCCGTAAGCTGGTTCTCCATCTCCGCCTGGGCCGGCCAGCAAACCTCGTTTGCCGACTGGCGCAGGTCACCGCTGGCAACCAGCAACGCCTCGCCGGCAGAAACCGGCCCTGGCTCATTCACTTCAGGAATCGAATAAGGAATCGACAAATGCTTTCTCCTTTTCCAGATAAGGTGCACCCTTCAGAAACGGGACCCGCGCGCAACAAATTTCCCGGTCGTCAGAATTAAGGCGCCTTTCCAGCGGCGGACGCGGATGGTTGACTTCGCGCCCGCGCGACCAACTCAAGAGCGGCCTGGGTCACGGGATCATCGGGCTTGTCCGCTTTCGCGGCGAGCAGCTCTTTTTCGCCGTTCTCGAGATTGCCGGCCTGGCAGTCGATGATGCCCAGTTTCCGATGAAGGTCGGCTTTCGCTGCGCAGTCACCGCACGCCGAAATGGCTTCTTTTAATTGCCGGATCGCTTCAGGCCAATCGTGAGCGGACGCCGCTTCAATCCCGTCGTTGGCCAGCGTATCGGCACGGTCCAGGATGCGCCGCTCTTTTTGCACTGCCACATACCGCGCCATCAACTGTTCCGACTCCGCTCGATCCGTAGGCTGCAATGCGCGCGCCAGGCTGAACAGCGCCTGGCTAAACTTGGGATCGATCTCAATTGCCTTCCTCCAAGCCGCGAGCGCCTGCGCTGTCTGCTGCTCCTGCTCAAGACATTCGCCGAGCATGTACCAGGCCATTTCGTTACCGGGCTGCAGTTTGACGGCCTCCTCGAGCAGGCCGGCCGCAAGCGGGTACTTGTCCTCCTGTTTGTCGATGAGAGCGAGAAAATATCGTGGCTCCGGCATCGCCGAATCAAGCCGGCAGGCGGTTTCGAACTCCGGCTCCGCTTCGCTGCTGCGGCCTAGATCGTAGAGAACACGTCCGCGATAGAAATGCGCGATCCCGGACTGCGGAGCAAGGTGGACCGCCTCGTCAGTCTGCGCCAGGGCTGCGGGCAGGTTATAACTTTCGGCGAGCGCGAGCGCCAAATCCAGATGGGCCGCCGCCGCGTCCGGCGCCAGATCTACCTCCTTCTGAAGAAGCACGATCCCTTCGCTCAACTTACCCATTTGCACCTTCGCTTTGCCAACGGTGGCCAGAGTGGCAGGATCGTTTTCGGCCAGCGCGACCGCTTGATCCAATTCCTCGTCGGCATCGGACTTTCTATTCTGCTGCGCCAGGATCAACCCGAGGTTCAAATGGCCATCCTTATAATTTGGATCGTCTTCGAGGGCCTGTCGCAGAAGCTTCTCGGCCGAAACCAGATCCCCTTTCCGGGCGTAAATCATGGCCAGATTCCCGCGCGCCTCCACGAGTTCGGGCTCCAGTTGAAGTGCGGATTCGAGCCATTTTTGCGCGGATTGCGCGTCGCCGTCCGCCAATTTCAGCCGGCCCAGCTCGGCCTGAATCTTGGCCAGCTTCGGATCAATATTGATTGCAGTGTGCAGGGCATCTTCCGCGCCCTTCCTGTCATTCGTGGCTTCAAGCGCCAGCGCGAGATTATAGGCCGTCCAGGCACTATCAGGATTCTCTTCGAGCATGTGGCGATAAATCTGCGCTGCCTCTGCCGCTTTGCCGGCTTGCAGCAGGTCGTTCGCCTTAATTCCCTCGGCGGTCAACTGGCTGTCCAGGAATTCTTTCCCCTGCTCCTGCCGCAACTGCTCTACGATCTGCGCTGCCTCCTGCGTTTGCCCCAGGGAGCGCAGCACAGCCACGAGCTGGTACTGCGCCGACCTGTCTCCCGGCTTGAGAGCGACAGCTTTGCGCAGCTGCGGCAAAGCTTGCGCGGGCTTTCCCATGCGCTGCAAGACGAGCCCGAGCTGATAGCGAGCTTCAAAATCATCGGGAGCCCTGGCGGCTCCAAGCTCCAGTTCCGGCTCCGCTCTTGCGTAGTCGCCCAGTTGCTGGTACACCGTGCCCAGCATGACGTGCCCCGAGGGATCGTTCGGCTCCCGGCGCACATATTCGCGGGCGGGTGCAAGCGCCTCACTATATGCCGATGTGTCGATAAGCGCCTTCACTTGCGCAGCGAGTGCGACCGTATCCTCAGCATTCCGGCTGATCACGTCCTGGTATTCATCCGCGGCCTCGCGATCGCGCCGCTCGTTCGCATAGATGTTTCCCAGGGTGAGGTGGGCCGCCGTCATGTCAGGATGACTCTTGAGCAAATTCGTCAGCAGCTCAATCGCGTCCCCCACCCCGGCGCCATCCAGGGCCGGCAGCCCGTCGGCCTGCCTCGCCTTGGCCGCTTTGTATGTCGCTGTCGCCAGGGAAAGCTCCATGTCGGGAGCGTCCGGTTGAATCCGGAGGGCTTGCCGCCAGTAATCCAAGGCGGCATCGTAGCGTCTCTGCTTCACCAGAGCCTGCCCCATCCCGTCGAGCGCGCAGACCAACTGCGGGTTCGCTGCGAGCGCTTTGCGGAATTCGCCTTCGGCCTCCGCCGGGTCAGCAAGGGACGAACCCAGCGCACAATGCGCCTGCAGCAGGGCAGGATCATACTCGAGCGCAAGACGGAACTCGCTGATTGCGGCTGCAGGCTGCTGCTGACTTTGCCGCACAAGCCCCAGATCGAAATGCGCCTCGGCCAGGCGCGGCTCCAGCCGCAAGGCCTGCTGGAATGCCGCGACTGCACACGGAAGATCGCCCTTTTGCGCAAACCACACGCCCACGGCGTCATTCACTCTGGCCGCGGATGTGCCTGGCGGCGGGTGCGCAGCCGATGCCGGAGCTTTGCAGGCATCGGGCAGTTGCGCCGCAGCCTGTAGGCAGGCAAAGAGTAGAAATACGACGGCGCAAATGTGTGATCGCTTCATGCCGGATTCGCTCCGCGTCTCATTCCATCGTGGTGAAATTCATTGCTGAGCGCCATTGCGGGTTCGGTTACTTCGAGTATGCGATCCGCACTCACATCGTGCAACAACTGGCGCGTGCCCGATGGCCATCGAATTTCAATTTCCTTGATCACGCGCGAGCTTCCGAGACCGAAATGGACGCGCGGATCGCTTGAGGCCGCGTAACCCGTGCTGGTGGTCGCCTCGTTATAAAGCATTCTGCCGTCGTCAGTGGTGATTCGAATGCGGGCGCCGATGCCCATCCTGTTGCTTCTGGTTCCGACAAGTTTGAGCAGAACCCAGTGATGGTGCGTGGCGGTGACGTTGCGGAAGATGCTGACCGGGGCTCCCAGAGCGGTTACGACCAGATCGATCCGCCCATCGTTGTCCAGGTCTCCATACGCGAGCCCGCGGTGGGGGGCAGGCCGGATGAAGTCGGGCCCGGCAGTTGCGCTCACATCTTCAAACTGCCCGTTTCCGAGGTTGCGAAAGACCGAGTTCGGTTCGGCATAGCGGAAATGCTGTGATATTTCTCCGATATTGTCGAGCACATTGCTGCGGGCGACGACCAGATCTTTCCAGCCGTCGTTGTCCAGATCTACGATTCCATTCGACCACCCGGACATCGACCTGGTCAGGTTTGCAAGCCGGCTCTCCTGGCCGGCATTGCGAAACATTCCGTCGCCTTTGTTGATGAATAACGGAAAGGTTTCGTTTTCGATCGCGGTATGCCAGATATCGGGGAAGCCATCGTTATTCAAATCGCGGAAATCGACTCCCATCCCTGCCAAAGCGGTCCCTTCGTCGTTGTAGGCCACGCCCGCCTGAAAACCCACCTCCTCAAATCGTTTTCCGCCGAGGTTATGAAATAAAAGATTCGGGCTGTTGTCATTGGCTACAAACACGTCGAGAAAACCGTCTCCGTCGTAGTCCGCAAAAACCACTCCCATCCCCTTGCCCAGCACGCTCGAAATCCCGGTTTCTGCTGAAACATCGGTAAACGTACCGTCTCCGTTGTTGCGGTAGAGCGTGTTGGGAAGTGGAGCGAAGCTGTCGGGGTGACAATACCCGCGGCCATCCAAACCCATGCAGACAGGTTCATAGCGCGGATCCCACTGGCAGTAGTTGGCTACGAAAAGATCCAGCAGTCCGTCATTGTTGTAGTCGAACCAGCCGGCCGCGATGGACCACATCTTGCGGCCCTTGAATTCGGCGCCTCCCAGTCGCGCTTTCGCGGTGACCTCGGTGAATGTCCCGTCGCCATTGTTGTGGAAGAGCTGATTCCCGTTCACGTTGGCCAGGAACAGGTCAGGCCGGCCGTCATTGTCGTAATCGCCCACGGCTGCGCCCATCCCGTAACCCGCCCCGCCGACCCCGGCGCGCTCCGTCACATCGGTGAAGGTTCCATCGCCGTTGTTGTGAAACAGGCGGTTGGAATACTTGGGGCCAGTCTTCACCAGGGATGGCATGTCGGCGCCATTAGCCAGGTAAATGTCGAGCAGCCCATCGCCGTCGTAGTCGAACAACGCAACGCCTCCCGGCATGGTCTCCGGCTGGTACTTCTCCGGGGTGGGGCAGTTCTCAACCACAAAATGCACGCCCGCTTTTTGCGCAATGTCTTCGAACCGGATCGCCGAGGGAACCGCCGCACCCGGCGCAATATCCGCGAGCAGGCCATTGCCGTTTGGTCGCGCCCAGGAAAGCAGAAAGTTGGGGGCGAGCAAACCAGCCGCGCACAGCAAGGTTCGCCGGGAGCCATCGACGCTTGGATCCTGCTCAACGGCCGAAGACCGCATGGCGCGCAGGACAATGACGATTCCACCGAGCACAATGGAGCAAAGCAACAGAAGCAGCACTGCGAAACGCATCCCTCTTCGCGGTTATTCTTCCAGCATAAATAATCGAGGCCCAGGAGCGATAAGCATCACCGCCGGCGCCACGTCGAGCGATGACACGGAAATTCACTCGGTCGCGTGCGGACTGCTCGAGCGACCGCATGAGTCGTTGAATTCCCGACGTCTCATCCGCAGCAGCGGACAAGACGTTGAACGCCCGCCCTGACACGCGGATCCGCTTTCAATTCGCGAGGCCGCAAAACTAGTAATAGAACTTCAGGCTCATCTGTAACTGGCGCGTGCACGGCTGGCCGTTTTGACATGTGCGTTGGCTTGTGGCTTGTCCGTAAGTGGTGTCTGTGCTGTTCGCATCCGGGGGATTGAAAACAACGTTGTTGAAGAGATTGAACGATTCGGCCCGGAACTCAAAATATCGCTGTTCTCCGAGTCCTATATGGAAATCGCGGAACAGGGACATGTCCACGTCGTTGTAATGTTGCGAAGCGAGGAAGTTCACTTTTTCATTGCCATAGGCGTACCCGGGAATCGCGAAGGCATTTGTATTGAACCACTCCTTTTGGGTGTGCACGGATCCGCCGTTCGGGTTTCCAATCACATTCATGCGCTCCTGATTGATGCCGCCTACATTCTCCGGGTCGCCGCCGGCGGTTACCGTGTAAGGCTGCCCCGAAGTTTCCTGCACGATGCCGTTCAGCGCCCATCCGCCCGCCATGGCGGAGACAAACTTGCTGGAGGATCGGTTGAATGGCGAGGCCGCGGTGAATGCCGCTGTAAACACGTTCGTCTGGTTGAGGTCTGAGGTGCCGTAGCTGCTGGCCTTGTCATAGGGATTCTGCTCGTCGCAGCTTGCGCCCAGGTTGCAGCCGTCGGCATTGGTGTGCGAAAGCGTGTAGGCCGCCAGGAAGGTGACTCCATGTGTGGCGCGTTCCTGCACGGTGACCTGCAGGGCGTTGTAACGGCTGTTGCCGGCGCTCTGATCGAACCATTGCGGCTGCATGTAAGGATATGGCCGCCGGGCTTGCTGGTTGCCCGGCCCAGGCTGAGGCACGTTCATGGCCGGCCCCCAGTCCTCATGCCTGCCGTTCGAACCGACGTAGTTCGCATCGAGAGTCATGTTGCCCGGCAGCTGCCGTTCGATGCCCGCGTTCCACTGATCGAAAACCGGAGTCTGAAAACTCGGATCGACCATCCACTGGCTCACCTGACTGAAGTCGTTGATCGGATACACGATCGCTCCGCCGCTGCCAAATTGCAGCGGATCGGCGGCGGTCACCGTAGGCAGAGCGGAATTTAGATTGCTGTTGTCGATGGTATTCACCGCCGGCCAGTTTCCGCCGAAGTTCTGCGAGAGCTGGGTGATGTCAGCCCACTCGTCGTAGAAGCGGCTGTAGGCCGCGCGGATCACCGTCTTGTCGTTGAGCCGGTAGGCCACCCCAAGCCGCGGAGCCCAGTCGGCCAGCGAGTTTTTGATCACGCGGAGACTGGGGCTGACATAGGCGTTCGGCGGAAGTCCACCGGGAGCCGGCGTGCTCGATGCGGTGTAGGTGCCGGTGGGAATGCACGGCGCGCCCTGGGTTGCCGAGCAGTCCGGCGGAAGCGCGTTGAGCTCGTATTTCCCGGTGATGGGGTTGGCATTGCCGGTGTAGAAATTGCCGCCGTGACCGGTGCCATAAATCGGAGTGAAGACCATGTCATTGCGGAATCCGAGATTGACGGTGAGACGGTCCGTCGCCTTGAACTGGTCTTCGACGTAGATCCCGTTGATCCAGCCGCCCCAGACATCTTCGAAGATATTCCGGTAGGTGCCTCCGTTCGGATAGCCGAGCAGCAGTGACGCCCAGCTATTGCCCCCGGTGCTGGTTGCCCCCAGGCTCGATGTTTGCTGCGGCTCGAAATCATCGCCGGCATAGGCGATCGGCGAAGTGAAGTTATTGGTTTCGAAATCGGCGCCCGCCTTGATCGTGTGCCTGCCGATGATCTTCGAGAATGCGCCGCCGAACTGCCAGTCATCCCCCAAACCGGAACCCTGCAACTGCGAGCCACCCAGGCCGATATAGCCGCCTCCTGCCGTATATTGCGGCGAGTAGAGCTTGTTGTTCAGGGTCATCCAGTAGGTCGACATCCCGTCCGACTGCAATTGCGACAAGAATCCCGAGGTCACGCCGGGCCAGGTGGTGCCGGTGGTGGTGAATCCATAATTTCTGCCGAAGTACACATCGGAAAAGGTCGTTGGACTGAATTCGTGCGTCCAGTGGCCGATGTAGTTGTGACCGGGGACATGCACGAAAGCGCTGCCGATCGTATCCGATGGCGACGTCTTGAACAGATCGAACTGGCTGTAGCGGAAGTAGACCTGGTTATTGTTGCCGAAGTTCTGGTCGACTCTGAGCGTTCCCGAATTCTGGGTGTAATCGGTGTTCTGGGGGTAGTAGAGGTTTCCTCCGTTGACGATCGTCGAGCTGCCGGTGGGAATGATCGAGAGGAAGAGCATCGAGATCGGGCTGATCCGGTTGGGCGAGCCCGGGGTTGCGCTGTACGCGGCGGTTGAGCCCGCTCCTGGAATACAGTTGATGTCGCCGTTGCAATACGCTGGGTTCGGTTCGCTGTACTCCTGGGTAAAGCTTTCGCGCGTGTAGTTGCCACTGCTGAGGACCGTCGTCTCCGGGTCGTAAATGGTTGCGCCCACTCCGCTGAAGTCGCCCGCGTCCATTGCGGCCGTGGGCGCCAGCGCGGGGGTTTCGCTCTTGGAGGCGTACCGGTAGCCTTCCCATGCCAGATAGAAGAAGGTGTGGTTCTTGCCGTTGTACAGCTTTGGAATTGAGAGGGGACCGCCGGCAGAAGCGCCAAACTGGTTCTGCCGCAGGGGCTCGCGAGCGGTCTCGAAGTAGCCGCGCGAATCCATCACCTGGTTGCGCAGGAACTCCCAAAGAGCGCCGTGGTACTGGTTGGTTCCGGACTTCGTGACTACGCTCACCTGGGCTCCCGCGGCCCCGCCGTATTCAGCCAGGTCGTTGTGACCCTGGCTTTTGAACTCCTGAATGGCGTCGACGATCGGCGCATAGTTGTAAGTACCGGAAAGCGTGTTCAGGTCGTTGGCGCCATCGAGGATGAACATGTTGCTGCGGTTGCGGGCGCCATTCACTGCCGGGAAGCTGAACTGCCCGATCGACGCACCATTCCAACCGCCGCCGCCGCCGCTGTTCTGGTCGGTATTGAGGTTCACGGTACCCGGCAGGATGGTCAACAACTGGGTGAAGTTTCGGCCGTTTAGCGGCAGGTCGCTCACATCTTTCGGCGCCACAACCGTCCCCAATTCAGAGGTTGAAGTCTCCAGCGCCGGCGCGATGGCGTCGACGGTAACCGTACTGGAGGTCGCGCCGACCTTCAGTTGAAAGTCGAAGGTCGCAGTCTGGCCGACTTCGAGGGTCACCGCCGGCTGCGTCACCGTTGAAAATCCGGAGGCCGATGCCTGCATGCTGTAAGCCCCCGGAACCACGCTTGGGAAATCGTAGATTCCGGCGGTATTGCTGGCCGTTCTCCGCACCACACCGGTGTTGACGTTCGTGAGCTCAACTTGCGCATTCGCGATTGCGGCGCCGCTTGGATCCTTGACGACGCCGTTGACGTCCGCGGTCGCTTGTTGGGCCACGCCGGCCGGGGCCATCAAGCCTGCGATGCTGAAAACTACCGCCAGCAGGCCGAGATTCCAGTGCCTGTTCCTCAGCATTCCCGCCAGAGCCTCCATAATTGCCTCCTCAGCGAAGTTTGTGCGTCACCCTGTCGGTGATCCGTTCACCACCCGCGGCATGCGCGGATTTCAAACTTAAGGTTGAGTTGAGACTCACCATAACGGTCACGTCATCGGTCACGTAAACGTTTACGGACCCGAATCCTACTCATCGCTCGAAGGTCTGTCAAGGCTTTTTTTCCATCGGGCTCGGTATTTCCTATCGTTCGCGCGCCAAAGCCGCTGAATTGATGCGGTTACGCAAAAACTGGCTGCAGCCTGCCCATCGCCGCTCCGTTGTACGATGTCCGGAAGAGGTAAGGATTATCTTGCGGTTCTCCCGGCTTTGCAGGCACGCCGTGCACCCCGTCCGGTTTGGCCCGATCGGGACTTCTGTTAATCGTCTAAGGTTGCTGTCTGTCCTCCCACCTTTGGCAGTTTGCGCGTTGCTTTGTCTCGTGCCGCGCATCGCGCCGGCGGTAAGCGCCGCAGGCCAGCAAGGACAAACCGCAGGCGGCGGGATGGCCAACGCCGGCCCGCAGGCGGCGGAATTCGACAGCCAGCACCGCCCCATCACCGCCGGCGGCTTCGTGAAGACGGGTCCGGTTGTTTTCATCGATGACACCGAAAAAGCGGGGCTCTCCAAGTGGCGCAACGTAAGCGGCGGGCCGCAAAAACGGGTGATCATTGAAGCCAAAGGCTCCGGCGTTTGTCTGCTTGACTACGATAACGACGGCTGGCTGGATATCTATCTGGTCAACGGATCCACGTTGGATGCCCTGGCGGGGAAGGCTCCTTCACCGCATGCTGCCCTCTTCCACAACAATCATGACGGTACGTTTACTGACGTGACTGCGCGCGCAGGCGTAGCCAACGACCGATGGGGCACGGGTTGCGTGGTGGGCGATTATGACAACGACGGGTGGCCCGACCTCTACGTGACCAACGTAGGCGCCAACCGGCTCTATCACAACAATCGCGACGGCACGTTTACCGACGTTGCGGTGCAGGCCGGCGTGGACCTCGACGATGGTTCGCCGGACATGATGGTCGATCACACCGGCGCCACCTTCGGGGATTACGATGGCGACGGCAATCTGGATTTATTCGTGGCCGGCTATCTCGATCTGGACCTGAAGAATGCTCCGCTCCCCGGTTCCAAGACCGCCGGTTACGACTACTGCCAGTACCGCGGCGTGCAGGTGATGTGCGGTCCGCGCGGCCTCGAGGGAGCACACGATCATCTCTTCCACAACAACGGCAACGGGACCTTTGCCGATGTCAGCAAGAAGCTGGGCGTGGACGATCCCAGCGGCTTTTACGGGCTCGACGCGCTGTTTGCCGACGTAAATAATGACGGCAAGCCGGATCTCCTGGTCGCCGACGATTCCACACCGAACTATCTGTACATGAACAGGGGAAACGGCACCTTCAAAGACGACAGCTACGAAAGCGGATTCGCGCTCAACGGAGACGGACGCGAGGCAGCCAACATGGGACTCGCCGTGGGAGACTACGAGAACAACGGGCATCTCTCGGTAGTGAGCACAACCTTCTCCGATGACTACCCCATCCTTTTCCGGAACGATGGCTCAGGGGCTTTCACCGATGTCAGTTACCAGGCCGGAATTGCGCGGCCTTCCTTCCCTTTTGTGAAATTCGGCGATGGATTTCTCGATTATGACAATGACGGATGGAAAGATCTGTTCATGGTCAACGGCCACGTCTACCCGCAGGTGGATCAACATCCGGAGTGGGGACAAAGCTACGCACAGCGTCCGCTGCTCTTCCGTAATCTGGGCAACGGCAAGTTCGAATTGGTTCCTGCGGTGGAAGGAACGGGGCTTGCCGTGGTCACCGTGGGGCGCGGCGCCGCGTTTGGCGACCTGTTCAACGATGGAAAAATCGACGTAGTGATCAATAGCATGGACGGCCCCCCGGTGCTGTTGCGCAACGTCAATCCCGACCATCATCATTGGGTGGAAATAAAGCTCATTGGCGGACGGAAAAGTCCCCGCGATGCGGTGGGCGCAACCGTCTACCTGACCGCAAACGGGATGCGTCAGCGGGGAGACGTTTTGAGCGGTGGAAGCTATCTCTCTTCGAACGATATGCGCGTTCACTTCGGATTAGGCGACTCGCAAAAGATCGATGGGGTGGAGATTCATTGGCCCAGCGGCAACGTGGAGAAGCTGAGTCTGCCTTTCGTCGATCGCATCTACACCGTCAGCGAGGACAAAGGCATCACCGGCGCGCTCTGCGACGGCAAACCCTGCGATCCTTTCCATTGATTGCGCCGCCTGCAAACGAAACCATACGCGGGAGACAAACCGATCGAATTCGGGCTCGCGGCGTCTACGATTACGTTAAGGTTGACGGGAGCGCAGCCGGTTGCTACGATTCAATGCCGCGTGCAACCGCGCTGAGGGAGAATTCTGAATGATCCGTGGAGCTGGACTCTTTTTGTTCTTGGCAGGACTGCTGATGCCGGCCGGCAGATTGTGCACGGCACAGGAACACGCCCCGTACGAACCGACGCTCGCATCGCTGGACAGTCACCCGCTTCCCCAGTGGTATGCGGGAGCGAAGCTGGGGATCTTCATTCACTGGGGACTGTATTCGGTGCCCGGATGGGCGCCTTTGTCGCATCCCAGCCACGATTTTACGAGCGCGGACTACATCAAGAACAATCCCTACGCGGAGTGGTACTTGAATGTCATGCGCATTCCCGGCTCGCCCACACAGGCCTATCACCGCGAGCACTACGGCGCAAATTTCAGCTATTACGACTTCGCTCCCATCTTCAATCGCGAGTCAAAAAAGTGGAACCCCGACGAATGGGCAAAAATCTTCCGCGACGCAGGGGCGCGCTATGTGGTGCTGACCACGAAGCACCACGATGGCTTCACGCTGTGGCCGAGCACCACGGTGAATCCCAATCCCTCGATCCCGCAAAATGAGCGGCACGCGGAGCGCGACATTGTGGGCGAACTTACTGCGGCCGTTCGCCAGCAGGGGTTGAAGATGGGGCTCTATTACTCCGGCGGGTACGACTGGACGTTCAACTCGGGCCCCATCGAAACCGCCGCAGACTACGAGGCAGCAAAACCGGAAACCCAGGCCTACGGGGACTACGCCTTCGCGCAGATTCACGAACTGATCGATCGTTATCACCCTGCGGTTCTGTGGGACGACATCGACTGGCCGAAGACCGGCCGGCCGATGCAGGTTGAGGCCGACTACTACAACGCCGTGCCGGATGGAGTGATCGACGATCGATTCGGAATCAAGCACGCCGATTTTGTTTCGCCGGAGTATCAGAATCTGGACAAGATCAGCGCGAAGAAGTGGGAGGAGTGCCGCGGCCTGGGAAGGTCCTTTGGCTATAACCGCGCCGAAGGCGAGGCAGAGACCATCGCTCCCGCCGATCTGATCGCCTTGCTGGTAGACATTGTGAGCAAGAACGGCAACCTGCTGCTGGACGTTGGGCCTGAGGACGATGGAACCATTCCGCCGGTGCAGATGGAACGGTTGAAGGCTCTGGGCGCATGGCTCAAGCAAAATGGCGAAGCCATCTACGACACCGTGCCCTGGGAGCGCGCCGTGGGCAAGACGGTCGAAGGCGACGACCTGCGCTTCACGCGCAAGGGAAGCGATCTCTATGTGACCATCCTGGGAGCTCCGAAGGGGCGAACGGCGACGATCGTGGGTGTGGCCGCGCGGCCAGGCATGCAGGTGACCATGCTGGGCCACGCCGAGCCGCTGGAGACGCGCGCGGCGGGCGATAACCTTCAGGTGACGCTGCCCGCGCATCTGCCCGGGAACTACGCTTATGTGCTGAAGCTTGCCGGCTACGCGCAGTGACGAAAGAAGATCGGTGAGATTTCAGCCGATGACTGGAGAGGAAGTCCTTCCCTGCATCAGTACCTGACAATCGGCGGCACCGCGTCCGCAACGAGAGACATCGCACGCATCGTCACGGCTGAAAACTGATCGTGAGTTCTGTGCCGTCATAAGTCACTTCGCGGTCTGCGGTGGAAGTGAGCGCTTCTCCTGTTCCCTGCCCCTTCCCCACAAGGACAATGCGAAAGACCCGCTGCATGGCCATCCCCGGGAAAGATCCCTGGCGCGCACCGAGTGTCAGCACGCCGGCCTGATTGTCCCAGCGTATCGGGATCACCGCGTGCTGGCCCTTTGTGTAGTCGTAGCTGTCGCCCGAGTCGTCGTAGAGATCGAAGCTGCCGTCCGCCCCGCGATAAATGCGCAGTTCGAGGGGACCGTCCGCATCCTGCCCGGCGTACTGAATCTCCGGCCCCATCGGCACAATAGAGCCGGCCCGCACATAGAGCGGCATGCGATCCAAAGGCGCCGCCGCCTGAACGGTCTGTCCGCCGGCCACCCGATCGCCGCTCCAGAAATCGACCCAGTCGGATTTCTCGGGCAGATAAACGCTGCGCATCGTCGCTCCGGGCTCGAGAACCGGGCTCACCAGCAACGCAGGGCCGAACATGAACTCGTCGCCCAGGTTCCAGGTATGCGGATCGGCGCGATAATCCATCACCAGCGGCCGCATGATGGTGTAATCCTCGCTGCTTACTTTCCATGCCAGCGAATAAATGTAGGGCATCAGGCGATAGCGCAGCTTGTCGTACTCAAGCAGAATCGGCTCTACCTTCGGATAGCTCCAGAACTCGTTCTCCGGCCGGTGACCGTGGCTGCGAAAGATGGGGCAGAACGCGCCGTACTCGAACCAGCGCGCATAGAGTTCCTGATAGTCCGGCTCCTCGATCCGCCCATCGATGGCGGGCCAGTAGCCGCCGATGTCCGTGGTCCAATACGGATAGCCCGACAGCGCAAAATTCAGTCCCGCCGCAACCTGGTGCTTCAGGCCCCACCAGGTGCTGTAGACGTCCCCGGACCATACGGTGGCTCCCACGCGCTGCTGCCCCAGAAATGCCGAGCGCGTAAGCAGGAACACGCGCTTCTGTTCCGTCGTCGCCATCCAGTGGTCCTGCACGCCCAGCGTATGCATGAAGGGAAAGACATTCGTGTACTCGGCGCCGCTGCCGATGAACAGCGGCTTGTCCTTGAGGATGGCATCGCCCAAGTGCGGCCAGTATTCTTCCGGCTCCGCGCTGTCCAGCCAGAAGGCGTCCCAGCCCTGTTTGAGCAGCGGACCGACCAGGTTATTCCAGTAAAAATCGCGCGCCGCGGGATTGGTGGCGTCGTAGACGTGCGTGCCCGGAATGTCCCAATGATGCGCGGTCATGATCCGATAGTTCTTCGATGAGGGATCCATCAGGCCCCAGACCGAGATCATGGCGTGCACGTGCTCGTCGTGCAGCGCGGCAAGGGAGCCTGGCACGTCGTGGTAGTTCGCGTTGAAGATGGGGTCGCCTTCGTGCGCCCACCAGAACCAGTCCTGCACCATGGTATCGAGCGGAATCTGCTCGGCGCGGTAGCGTCCGGCGATGCTGCGAATCTCATCCAGAGAAACATAGCGGTCCTTCGACTGGAAATATCCGTAAGCCCACTTCGGCAGCATCGGCGTGTGGCCGGTCATGGTGCGGTATTGGTGGAGAATGCTGTCGAACTCCGGACCATAGAGGAAGTAGTAGTCGATCGAACGCCCTGCCAGGGACTGGAAAGCCAGCAACAGCGGAAAGCGGTTATCCACATACGTGAGCGACGCCGTGTTCCAAAGAATGGCGTAGCCTTTCGTCGAAAGCAGCAGCGGAATCGCCACATCGGTGTTGTTCTGGCCCAGCTCGACGGTGGAGCCGCGATAGTTGAACAAGCCGCTCTGGTGCTGGCCCAGGCCGTACATCGCTTCGGTGGCATCGGGCGAGAAGCGATCCGTGATTCGGTAGAAGCCGGCGCCCTCATTGCCTTCAGGCTGGAGGACTTCGGGCTGGTACGTCCGCGGCACCGAATTGCTCTCGCGCAGCAGCGGACTGCCGTCAGGCTGCTCAAAGATTACGTTGCCGCGTGTGAGCGAGAACTCCACTCGCAGCTTCGCCGTGGTCAGGCTGGCGTGTTCCTTGTCCTGTGCGAATTGGAACTCTGCGCCCGGACAAGACTGCTCCGGCGGAAGCATCCACGGCTTGGGTGAGGTATCGGGCACGCCCAGCGGTGTGGAGACTACGTGAATCACCGAATCCGCGCACACGGTGATATCCACCGATTCACGGCCCACCGTGGCGCGTATGCCGTGTGTGGACTGTGCAGCTTGGATGATCGGCTGCGCGGGAAACTCCGCGCCGGGCATCTGCGCGCAGCTTATCCGGGCCAGGAATAAGACGGCGACCTCCAGGCAGCTCAGGGTTGCGAAACGAAGAAGGTTTTTCGCGTCATCCATGTCCAGGCTGAATCCACGATGTTATGGGCATTCCTTTGCGAAGCAGAGGTTCTGGCTGAAAAAAGGAATCACGTGATTTTGAAAACGATCGGCCACGGCGCTCGTATGCGTGCCGTGATAAAGCTCGAAGGTGTTCTTGATCCCGTAGCTGTCCAGGATCGCGTGCAGCTTCTCGGTGTCGAATCGCAGGCCATCCTGATCGCCCACGTCCATCGCAATCGCTGTATATTCCCGCAAGTTGTCGATGTACTGGTCCACAAACGCCAGAGGCGCATTGGCCGTCCACTTGGCCACGATCTCGGGCCTCGGCGCGCCATCCTTGAACGGCAGATCGAAATAGAGCGGCGGGTTTTTCGGGTCGGGCGACCAGGCGGCGGCTGAAGCGAGTTGGGCCTTGGTGAAGAACGGCAAATCCGCAGCGTCGGCGGGCGATTTCATCGCCGCAACCGCCTCTTCAAGCTGCTTTTCATTCTCCTCGAATTTCGATGCCTCAACCCCCGGCGGCGGACCAGCCGGACGCGGCGACATGCAGCACGGGCTCATGATGTACAGGCTCCCGAAAACCTCCGGATGCTGCATGCCGATGCGGGCCGCGCCATAGCCGCCCATGGAATGTCCCACAAGCCCGCGGCTCAGGCGATTGGGAAGGGTGCGATAGTGCGCATCGATATATGCAACCAGATCGTGAGCGATGAAGCGCGCAAAGTCGCCCGTGGTCGCGGAGCTCGAATACATTGACCCGCCATAGGCAGTCTTCGAGTCGGGGAGCACGACGATCATCTCCTTCGCGCCTTGCGCAAACGCGCCCTCGATCGTCTGCGGCACATGGATCTCGCGCGTCCACTGTTCCGCGCCGATGGAGAATCCATGCAGGGCGTAGACCACGGGAAAGCGGCGATGCTTATCTTTGTTGTAGTCCGGGGGCAAAAAAACGATCACATCGCGGTCGGCGGGCTCGCCTTCCAGATTGCCTTCAAGCGATTGCGCATGCACCTTGATGCGCTCGACCGTAACGGGCCTCGCTCCGGGAATGACGGGAGGCACCTCGGTTTGCACCTGCGCCGCGATCTGCCCGCAGACGAACAGGCTTACCCACAGGACCGAATATGCCGGAGTCTTTCCGTTCATCCTCAACGGTCTTGCCGCCACCGAGCCCACTATACAGAGGATGCTCAAAGATCGACAACGAAATAAATAAATCGCTTTTCTCGAATTCGCGCTGAAGCTTCTTTACACGCGCCGTCGAATCTCCACGCTTGCGCTGCGCCCACTCAGGCGTCTCCCCGAAAAATCGAGTGGAAGGCGACCGCTCGGCCGCCCTCCCTTCGGATCAATTGGAAGCAGGCAATGGTTCAGGGTTGGTACCAGGTATATGTTTCCGCCACATTGCCATGGCTGTCGATTACGTTGATTAACCAGTAGTAGGTTTCCCCCGAGGTTAGGCTGGAGACGCTGGGCGTATTGCTGGTGTCTCCGGTTGGATCGGTTCCCCAGGTGATGGAAGTGATGGAACTGCCGAACCCGTTGGAATTGGAGCCCGAGGAAGGAATCATCCATATTTGGTTCCCGCCCGAGTCAGTTAACTGGAACTGGTATTCGTAGGTGCTCGCGCCGGAGATGGTGGGATCGGTCCAGGTAAAGGTGGGCGTAGTGCTGGTGCTGCTGGTGCCGGAAGGCGCGAGAGACGTAGGCGTGGCTGGCGAGCCCACCACTCCGGTCGTGGACCCGAATGCCGTCACGTTCGCAGTCACGTTCGTGTCCTGTGTGCCGTCGCTGTAGGTGACGGTGAAGACGTAGGGGTCGCCCACGTTGCTCGCATTGCCGAAGACATTGCCCTCGAACTCATAAGCGATCGATGTAGAGCAGCTGGAGCAGAGGTTGCTCAGGTCGATCGGCGTGACCAGGTTGGGACCCGACGTGAGAGTGACCGCGACCGGCAATTTATTTTGCGGCTCCACGGAAACGGTAAGGTACCGCGTGCTCGACGAACCTCCCTGGAGGATGTCGTGAATATACGTCGATAACACCGAAGACGTGGTACTTGTGGAGGGCAGGGTCACGTCTTCTCCGCTCGTCGAGCCGGAAATGGAGATCGCGCTGTTGTTGCTGTTATTTGCCACGTTTGAGACATCGCCGACGTCGATCAGACCATCGCTGTTCTCATCGAGGATGCCGAAGAGAATATAGCTGGAGCCGTTGGGAACATTCACTGAATAGGAGTTGGCGCCGGATACCGGACTGGCGATGGCGTCGGCGTAGGCGGTATTGGTGTTTTCGTCATAGAGGCCGGCGTAGAGTACAGCCCCCGGATCGATGGTGACGCCGGCTGGAATGGTGATAGTGCCGGAGACGGTATCGGGTTCGCTGGGCGAGCCAATGGTGACAGTAATGGCGCACGATGTGGTGGCGCAGGCTGTGCTGGGACCACCCCAGTAACTCCACGGGCTGTTTCCGGCAGGATTCGTGCCCATGGCGCGGAAATAGTATGCGGTGCCGTTGGCAAGCGAGCCGGCGAAGTTCTTGTCCAGGGCATCGACAATCCAGACGTCGCTGCCGTTGATGCCGGTAGCCTTGAAGGTAGCCTGGTTGGAACTGCTGAAGCCTCCCGTCGTGGTGGACCACTGCACTGTGTATGAGGTGTATTCCTCTTGACCGATGGCGGTGCCGACATCGCCGAAAGAGATGACCACGGCGGATTCCTGCGGAGCGACTGCAAAGAGCCTGGGCCCGCTGCCGACGGTGAGGCCGGTGGGATCATTCATCGTGACGGAGGTGTCAGGCAGGTCAGCGAAGGAAACCGACAGACCTGAGGCGCTGCCCGTTGGATCGGCAGCGTTCGGCTGCTCCTCACCGAGCGCGGCCAAATCCATGATCGCCTCCAGGCTATAGGTGCCCGGCGCCACTCCGCGGATGCTGAAGTCGCCCGCCGCGGAGATACTGGTGCCATATCCGACGGGGTTGTAGGGGCAGGAGCTATTTACGAGATCGAGATAGATCTGGCCCGTATTGGCGCCGGAATAGCTCACCGAGCCGGAGACGGTGTAGCCCAAAGCAGCCTGGAAGTTGGTGTTGATCACATCGGCGCCAGCCATCGTGACCATCCGGTTAGGCCCATAGAATGCGGCGCCCGGTCCCGTGATGCTGGGAGTGACAAGCCACGTTCCGTTCGGAACGCCGCTGAAGCTGAAGCTGCCGTCGCTATTGCTGGTGGTGGTCATTTCAGGGCTGGTGCTCAGGCTCACCTGGAACGCGGCGAGATTCGAGTTGGTTGTGCCGCCGCAAGGATTCGTGACCCCGATGACGCCGCTGACGGTCTGACCGGGATTTCCCACCGGGATGCTATAGGTGAGGGTATTGCTCGTTTTGCCCGTAGTGTTGTCCTCTATCTCGGCGGTGAAAGAAAGCTCACCCGTCGAGGTGGGGTTGCCGGTGATCGAGAGAGTGCCGCTCCCTCCGGAATTGCTGACGCTGAACTGGCTGCTCAGGCCGCTGGTGCCCAAAGCCAGGGAGCCGGTCGTGGGCACCGCGGCGCCGTTCACGGTCCAGGTGTAGGTTGGCCCCACGCCGCCGCCCGCGGTGAGCGACGCGGAATAAGCTTGGCCATCGATTGCCGGCCCCGGAACCGCTGTACTGGCGTTGGGCAGAACCGGTCCGTTGGGTGTGTTGATCGTGAGGGTGTAGCTCTTCGTAACGGAGCTCGAAGTCGTCGTGTCGGTCAGCTTGACGGTGAATGGCACAGCCTCAGCGGTTGTCGGTCCTCCAGTCCCCGACTGGATGTTCAGCTCCGATCCGCTCACGACAGCGCTGAGATTGTCTGCCGGCAGTCCGGAGGAGGCGGAGATGGCGAGATTGCCGCTGCCGCCCGAGCCGACAACGAAGCTTGTGTAATTGACCCCGACGAAGCCATTGGCCAGCGGATTGCCGTTCAGCGTGGATATCGAGAGAGCGTTATTCACCGTCACTGTGTAAGTAATCGGCCCGAAACTCTGATCCGCGGTTGTGTCGGTGATTTTGGCTGTGAAAGAGACGGTTTCGGCCGATGCGGGGGTGCCGCTGATGGTAAGAGTTCCTCCGCTGGTTGAGGCGCTCAACCCGTCGGCCGGCATGCCGGTGATGGTCCACGAGTAATTACCGCTGCCGCCGGTTGCCACCACGGTTCCGCTGTAGGGCGAGGCTGCGTCCGCAGAACCCAGTGTCGAGGGGTTCGTAGAAGGCAGGGTGACGCCGCTGGTAACCGTCACCGAGAGGGTTGCCGCAGCGGATACGTGACCTTCCGAGTCCGTTACCGTGACGGCGAAGGTCGCGGTGCCTGCTTGCGGATTGGCGCCTGCCAAAACGCCGCTTGAGGAAACTGCGAGGCCTACGGCTGTCAGGCTCGATGCGCCTGAAGTCACGGCCCAGGTCGTATAGGTCCCCGATCCGCCGGATGCCGTAAGCGCGTAGTTTGGATTCACGCCCGCCGCCACTCCGGGCAATGTGGCCGGGGATGCGACAACCAGCGTCGCCTCGATGGTGATGCTCACCGTTGTGCTGCCCTTATTGCCGACGGAATCGGTTGCCGTCACGACGACGCTGGAGATCACGCTGGTTGTGCCCGTGTTTGCAGGCGTGCCGGAGATGACGCCTGTGCTGCTCCCGATCGACAGTCCATTGGGCAGCGTCGACCCGCTGGCCGCAGCCCATGACCACGTATAGCCGGTGCCGCTGCCGCCGCTGGCAGTAAACGCGGAGGATGTGTACGCCGTGCCTGGGTAGCCCGAAGCCAGCGGGGGCGCTGCGATGCTCAATCCCGGATCGATGGTGATGCTCAAAGTGGCTGTGGCGCTATTGCCAACCGAATCGACCACGTTGAACGTAACGCTTGTCGTGCCCGGATTGGCGGGAGTTCCGCTCAATAGTCCGCCCGCCGAGAGAGTGAGTCCGGAGGGCAGGATTGTGCCGCCGGTCACGATCCACTGATAGCCTGTGCCCGTGCCGCCGCTGGCTGTCAGTTGCTGCGAATAGCTCGATCCGGTGTAGCCGGTAGGCAACGTCGTCGTGGTAATGCTGACGCCCGCATCGACGACGATGGAGAAGCTTCCGGTGGCGCTGAGATTGGCTACCGTATCCGTCACCTTGACGGTGAAATTGTCTGTGCCCGTGGTGTCGGTATTGAGGAGCGTGCCCGAGATGACACCCGCCGTCGAGAGCGATAAGCCGCCCGGAAGCGCACCACCCGTCACCTGCCATGAGTAGTTGCTGGCCGTGCCGGTGCCGCCGGTGGCGGAGAGAGTGCTCTGCGTGTAAAGTCCTGCCACATAGGCAGTGGGCAAGCTGCGCTGCGTCACGCTCATTGCCGCATAACTGATGGTGAGCGCGTAGCTCTGCGTAGCCGAATCGCCATAGGCATCGGCGGCTTTCACGGTAAAGTTGAACGTGCCCAAATCCGCGGCTTTGCCGGGCGTGCCGGTGATGGCGCCGCTGCTCGAGTTCAACGAGAGGTCAGACGGCAGCGCACCGGTCGAAATACTATAAGTGAGCGCGCCCGCGCCGCCGGTGGCCGCAGCGCTACCCGAGAAGGCCACGCCGTAGGTTCCGGTAGTCGGCACAGAGCCGGTGAACGTGATGGCTGGAGCCGCGGCGATGGCGATGCTCAGGCTTCCGGAGGTAGCAGTATCCCCGTAAGCGTCTGTCACCGTGACCGTAAAGGAGGCAGTGCCTGCGTCGGCAGCCTTCGGCGTTCCGGTAATCGCACCCGTGCTCGAATTGAGACTCAAGTCGGCCGGTAAGGAACCGCTCGCGATGACGTAGGTTGACGCGCCGACCACGCCGGTAGCGGCCACGCTGCCCGTATAAGCGACGCCGACGTTACCGCCGGGCAACGTGGGCGTGAACGAGATCGTTGGAGCCGTGATGGTGATGGTGAGCGGCGATGAGGTCACGCTCAACGGCGTGGGTGTGCCCGAGTCCGTGGCTTTGAATGTGAGATTGGTATAGCTGCCGGCGCAGGAAGCGGTGGGCGCCGTCCCTGAAGCGGTGGTGAGGGTGCCGTTGGACTTGAGAGTCAGGCAGGCAGGCAGCGTGGTGCCGGCGCCCAGCGCCCAGGTGAACGGCGGAATTCCGCCGCTGGCCTGCAAGGACACCGAGAACGCCGTTCCCACCGCGCCGGTAAGATTGGCGCTGGTGGAGGTCACCGCCGGCATGGCGGGCACGGTTAGGGTGGCGGAGCCCGATTTGCTGCTGTTGGCGATGGAGGTCGCCGTGACGGTGGCCGTCTGTTGCGCATTTGTGGGCGCAGGCGCGGTATAGGTTGCGGACGTGGTGGTGGTGTTGGAGAGCGTGCCCGCGCCGCTGACTGTCCAATTCACTCCGGCGCTGTTTTTGTCGTTGGTTACGGTGGCCGTCAATGTCACCGTATCGCTTCCGTCGACCGTGGTCGACGAGGCCGCCACTGCCACGCTGACGGGTTTGGAACCGCTGCCTCCGCAGCCGGAAAGGCACACCGCGACACCCAACGCAAGAATAGCCAGAGCGATTCTTTTGCTCACAAGCAGCCTCCAATCGACGACCCAGAGCGAGATATGAAGCCGTTACGGCGAGCAGCCGGCCTAGGGTGCAAGCCAAAGCCCTCATGAGCCCGTCGGTGATTTCGCGTCAAAATCGCGTGGCGAGAGTTGCAAAATAGGAGGAAAATCAGCCGGACCGAAAAGTCATAGCTAAGCTGCATCTTCCAGGGGATGTAGCATATGCATCCGCCCAGAGCGGTCATTGTGGACTCGTTGGGAAGTAATGTTTCGAAAGTTCAGTGGAGTTCGCAAGTTCCGAGTTCCTTCCTTTTTATTCCCCTGCAAGTTCTAGACAATAAAGAGGAAACTGTGTAACATTCTTCCTACTCTCCCCTGAGGTGAATCGGCTGCCCATGCGCTCTACGCGACAAGGAGAGCGTCTGGCCCTCTGGTCGGCCTTCGAGTTCGACCTTGGGACACTCGGACTGCGGAAACACGGAATCCGGCTTCGACTGGAGCAGAAGCCGGCGCAGGTGTTGGCGCGTCTCCTCGAGGAGCCGGGACAGCTCGTCGGAAGGGACGAGTTGGTAGACCTCCTCTGGCCCGGTGAACAGCATGGGGATTTCGACCAGCGTTTGAACAAGGCCATTCATAAGCTCCGTTGCGGTCTCGGAGACGACCCCGGGGATCCCCGGTTCGTGCAAACGTTGAGCGGTTATGGATACCGATTCATCGCAGAAGTGGAGTTCGTGAGCCGCAACGGCCGATCAGTCCCTGCATTGGTCCCCAATGGGACGGTCCGGCACGATAGCCCGCCTCACTCAAGACGGTTTGATCCTTCTGCCGAAGGCAAAGAACCGGATACATATGCGCCGGAACATTCACCTGGCCGCACGGGCACGCATCCGCATCATGCCGGGATGCGAACCTCGTTGGAAGGCGCGTGGGCACGAGCCCCGATTTCACTGCACCTCGGCGGGCAAAAGTTTTGGACGATTGCGGCGGGGCTGGCGATCGCGGCGGCTCTGTTTACAACTTGGATCCTGCATAAGACCAAACAATGGGCGGGCGGGCGCCGATCTGTTGCGGTTCTGCGCTTCACCAACCTGAGCGGAAACCCGGCCGACCAGTGGCTTTCGACCGCGCTATCGAACTGGCTGTCAAGCGAACTGGCTGCAGGATCGGGACTGCGCGCAATCTCACAGGAACAGATCGCGCAATTCTGGTCAGAGCACGGGCTGAGCGATCCCGATCAGGTCAGCCCGAGCTTGCTCGGCAGGATGAACCATGACCTGGGGTCCGACCTTGTACTGACCGGTTCCTATGCCACATCGGGAACCGATGGCCAGAGCAGAATTCGAGTGGATGTGCAGATGCACGACGCCCGTTCGGGCCAGCTTCTGTTTGTCGTGAGCGCATCAGGTTCCCGTACGGAGATTTTCGATCTCGCGTCAAGTGCGGGAGTTCAGTTGAGAAGAAAACTCGGACTCGATGCTCTGGACAGCTCAAACCTGGTCTCGATGCGCGCCATCTTGCCCACCAATCCCGACGCGGCCCGCTTCTATGCCGAAGGCACCGAAGAGATCGAAAGATACGATCCTGTCGATGCGCGCGTCCTGCTCGAGAGGGCGGTTGCCTTGGAGCCGGAGCACGCGCTGACTCATGCAGCTTTGAGCACCGCCAATACGATGCTCGGCTTTTCTGAGGACGCGAGAACCGAGGCAAAGAGCGCTCTCGCGCTCTCCGCCAGTCTGCCTACGGAACAGCGGCTGCTCGTACAGGGTCAATTCGACGAGGCGAACTACGAGTGGGACAAAGCGGTCGAGGTCTACTCCAGGCTGTTTCAGCTTTTCCCGGACAACGTCGAAAACGGAATTCGCCTTGCTCATGCTCAAACGCTGGCCGGAAAGCCCCTGGTGGCGCTCGACACCATCGCTCTGATTCATCAGGCGCCGTTCGGATCAGACGACGAGGCCAGAATCGATCTTGCGGAGGCGGCGGCTGCCGCGTCTGTTTCGGACTTCCGCCGCCAAAGGAACGCCGCTGTGCGCGCGGCGGAGCTGGCCCGCACGTCGCAGGCAACGGAGCTGGTTGCCCGCGCCGAGGAAGAGCAAGGCGAAGCCCTCAGAGCTCTGGGAAGCGTTGCCGAGGCCATGACCTTGTGGAAGGACGCGCAGACCCGGTACACGGCCATCGGAGACCGTTCCGCCGTGGCACGCCTGCTCATCGATCAGGGCCGTGTGCACTGGGAGCAGGGTGATCCTGAGGGAGCGGAAGACAGCTACACCGATGCGGTTCTCATGAGCGAGAAGATCGGGGATGAAGCCAACCACGGACGCGCTCTTGCGGCGCTTGCGCAAGTCAGGATGTACTACGTCGGGTGGGCCGAAGGGGAAAAGCTCTGCAATCAGGCACTGTCGATCTTTCGACGGACGGGCAACAAAGAGGAAGAGGCCTATACGCTAAGCCTGATGGCCGATATTTTATTTACTCACCATGCACAGGCAATCAGCCTTTACCAGCAGTCGCTCCAGCTGAGTCGAGAGGTGAATGACCGCAGCCGCATCGCTGGACGTTTGATGGACCTTGGAATTGAGGCCACCGTTCAGGGAAAGCTGAGTTCGGCAGACAACTATCTGCAGCAATCCCTGGCCCTCTTTCGCCAAACCGGCGAAAGAAACAGGGAAGGACTTCAGCTGAATTTGCTTGCCATCGTTCGCACGTGGCAAGGCCGGCTCGAAGAGGCTGACAGCCTGTCAGCCCAGGCGGTTGCAATTTTGGGCGCCGTCGGCGATCCCGTTCCCCTTGCCCAAAGCCGCGAAACCCGCGGAATCGTGCAAATGGAAAAGGCGCGGCTCGTTGACGCCGAAGCCACACTGAAGCTTGCGATCGAAGAACACCGGAACGCCAATAACCCGGGAGGTGTCGCGATTGCCTCCGGTCAACTGGCCGAGGTCCTGCTCAAAGAGGGAAAGACCGCGGAAAGCCTGGAGGCTCTTCGCGTATACGACGCGTGGCTGCGGGACGCCTCCAAAACGGAGTTGATTGCTGGAGAACACGTCACGCAAAGAGCCATCGTTGGGGCGCTCTTGGATGCGCACGGCGGCAAATTCGAGCGGGCAAGGAACGAGGCCTTGACGGCCGTGAGTCAAGCCCTGGCGGCGGATCAAGGAAGCATGCTGATGAAGGCCCGGCTCGCCCTCGGCGAGATTGAATTGCAGGGCGCCGACCGGGCTGCGGGCCGCCGCGATCTGAATTCTCTTGCGGCGAAAGCAGAAAGCACCGGATTCGGTTTGATCGGTCGGGCTGCACAACAGACGATCGCAGCCTACGATCAAAACAGCGCACACGCTTCGAGCCCGATAGAAGCTTCCGGTCGCAATTGAATCCTGCGCCTGGCTTGCCCAACCGCCGGCGCCCGCCGACGGCAATCCAAGAAGATTGAGCGGCCGATCTCGACCTTTCGGACGATGCCCGCCTCTTCGACTCCGCTACATTTGCCAAGACGCTCGGTCCGCTTGCCGGCCGCGACTGGGATGCATCGGTTCCATACAGTTTTTCCTCTTTTGACGAGTCGCCATGGCAGAGTCGGCGCAGGAAAAGCCCGTCGTGCGAACCTGGAACTGCGCTGGTTGAACTTTTGATTTGACCTGTTTGCGGCGGGAGGGTATGCTCCGGCAATGATCCCTACGGCCGGCCTGAATGTAGCCAAGATCAAGCAGAACATTGAGGCGTATTGGTTGCAGGACCCGAAGATGAACGGGCCTGTAAAGATCATCTCCGCTGCGCGTGCGGCGAGCCTTGGCGCCCGGCCTGGCCAGGTCATTCCAGTCGGCGGGTGCGTCGTCTCCGCGAAATTTGTGCTGGGCAGACCGCTGGCAACCGTCGAGAAGATTCTCGGCCTCAAGACCGGGGAGCTCAGCGGCGGCGGAGCTCTGCTGCGCCTGAACCGCTTCCCGAAGCCCAATGAATTCGATCTGGCCGGCTACACGAATGTGGCCGCCTACCCTGGGTATCCTCCGGGTCTGGGATCGAATCAGTGGGTTGTGAACGCAAGCATCCCGGCTACGGTTGAGAAACTGGCGGGTCCGGGAGGAACGCTCTGATCCCTCTGCCGATCGGCCGGCCAACGCTCCCGCATCTCTCCGTCTCATTTTCCAATCGAATCGGTGGGCGCGTCGATAATCCTGGGCGTATACCCTATCCTGCGGCCCTCGCGCTCGCCGGCGCGGTCCCCCTCCATGGTCTTGCGCGGGAGTCTGGAACATGAATCGCATGATTCGCGCGGCGTACCGGCGGCTGGGAATTCTGCATGTGGGAAGGCGCCGGGTCCGCGACCTGATGGATTTCATCGAGGACCGCAGAATCACGCTGGTGATCGACGTGGGCGCGAATGTGGGCCAGTTCGGCGACTGGCTGCGCCGGAACGGATATCGGGGCAAGATTCTTTCCTTTGAGCCCGGGCGCGTGGAGTACGCTGCTCTTGCACAGAGGGCGGAAGGCGACGGCAACTGGGAAGCCTTCCACTGCGGGCTGGGCGCGGCATCGGGAACGGCGGTTCTGCACGTCTCCAAGCTTTCCGTGTTCAATTCATTTCTGGGGCTGAGCGCGGCGGCCAGGCTGCACGACGAGCGCATGGCCGTGGACCATACGGAAGAAATCGCGGTGCGCACCCTGGATGAGATCGATGTGCCGGCGGCGGAAAACGTCCTGCTGAAGATCGATACGCAGGGATATGAGAGGCAGGTGCTCGAGGGCGGCCGGCTGAGCCTTGCGCGTATGAGCGGCATCCTCATGGAACTGCCCGTGATTGGCACGTATGAAGGCGAGTGGGCGTTCCATGAGGCGCTCCGGTACATGGCCGAAGCAGGCTTTGTGCCGGCGCAGATGCAGCCGGTGGGCTTTCACACGGCGGATACGGTGGCGGCGGTGGAGTTCGACTGCCTGTTTCGGCCGCGCAGCGAGATTGATGGCAAAGCAGCGAATTAGCCGCCTGGCGAATGAGCAAGTCGGCAAGGCAGCGAGTCGGCAAGGCAGCGAGTTCGCACGTCAGCGCGTCACGCTTCCGCCGCAGTCGGTCCCCTATTTTCCCAGGAAATCGATGGGCACGGTGATGGTCTTGGGAGGCAGGCACTGGTTGTCATTGCAGGCCTGGTAGTGGAGTTTGGCCTGGATGGCGTGCTCGCCCGCCTCGGCGATAAGGCGCGCGCGGATGACGAAGTCGCCGGTGTAGACGCTGAGTTTCGTGGTGGGGTCGATGGGAAGCGTGATCTCGACGCCGGCCGGGTAGTCTGTTGCCTCGAGGCGCACGCCGGCGCCGGCAGGCAGCGAGAGCGTCGTGGGAATGAGGAACGTGCTCGAGGGCGTGTGCGAGTTGATGTGCATCCCTTGCGCAACGCGAAAGTGCAGGCTTACCGCGCTGGGCTTGCCGGCAGGAATGGTCACCTGCGTGGGGTAGAGATAAGCGACCGAGGCGGTCGCGAGGGGCGAGCGCTCGGGCGGATTGGCGGGAACGATCTGCGCGCGCGATTCCAGCGCCAGGAGAAAAACGACGAAGACAGCGGCGGCGCGGAGGCTGCGTGCGGCCAACTTTATGAGCGGTTGAGATGCCTCGGTTTCCCGGGTCTCAAAAGCGAGACCTGGGGCGTCCGCTGCTCGCGCCGATAAATACGTCTGGCTCATGTCACTGCGCGAGGGCCTTCTTGATGTTGGCTTCCATCGCGCTTTCCGAGGAGAGCCCCATCTGCGCGGCAACCACGGTTCCCTTGCGATCGATGAAGAAGGACGTGGGCAGCGCGTCCACGCCGCCGTAGGGTTCACTGATGCTGTCGCCGTCGATGAGCACCGGATAAGGCATCTTCATCTGCTGAACGAATCGGGCGACGTCGGCTTTGTCCTTGACCCAGCCGGCCTTGTCGCTGGGCTTGAGATCGTCGCCCTCGGCGTCGACGCCGAGGACCTCGAAACCCTGGGATGCGTACTTATCGCGCAACGCGACCAGCCAGGGAGTCTCGATCTTGCAGGGGCCGCACCAGGTGGCCCAGAAGTTGACGAGCACGGCTTTGCCGCGGTAACTGGCGAGCGAGACTTTCTTTCCTGCCAGATCGTCGAGAGCGAAGGCCGGCGCGAGTTTGCCCTGGAGACTGGTGGCGGCATTGGCGAAGGGCGAGCCCGAAGGCGCGTCTGGATCGGCGGCAACCGAGGCGTCGGCGATCAGCTCGCCCTGGTGCTCGGCGAGGATGCGGGCACGCGCGGCGGCCTGCTCACGGTATTCCCAGTTGGCCCACCCGGCCCAGGCAAAGATCGCAAAGAGAAGGAGAACGATGCCAAGAACCAGCGTGTTGCGGCGGATGGGGAGAGACTTCATGCTTCTATTGTACGTAAGGGCAGGGAGCAAGGGAACAAGAGAACAAGGGAGCGAGGGAACTAATTCCTGATCCCTGATCCCTGCTCCCTGCGTTTGTTACCATCAGAAGCCGATGAGTCCACGAGAGCAGGAGGCACCGGAACCCTTTGAGCCGGCGGCGCTGGTGCGCACGGAGGCGGCGGCGCTCGAAGCGCTCGCCCAGCGGCTTGAATCTGCGATGGCAGAACCGTTTGCCCGCGCCGTGGAGCTGGTGCTGCGCTGCGGCGAGGCCAACGGACGCGTGGTGGTGACGGGAATGGGCAAGAGCGGAATCATCGCGCAGAAGATTGCAGCCACACTGAGCTCCACTGGATCGCCGGCGCTGTTCCTGCATCCGGCCGAAGCCGTGCACGGCGACGTGGGCGTGGTGCTCAAAGGCGACGTGGTGATTGCCCTCTCGGCAAGCGGCGAGACGGAGGAGATTCTGCGCCTTCTGGCCACCGTGAAGCGCAAGGGCGATGCGCTGGTGAGCTTCTGCTGCAATCTTGAATCGACTTTGGCGCAGGCCAGCGATATTGCGCTCGACTGCGGCGTGGAGCGCGAGGCCTGCGGGCTGAACCTGGCGCCGACGGCCTCGACGACGACGATGCTGGCGCTGGGCGACGCGCTGGCCGTTGCCGTGAGCCTGCGCAAGGGATTCCGCGCGGAGGATTTTGCCGAGCTGCATCCGGGCGGCAAGCTGGGCAAGCGATTGGCCAAGGTCCGTGACCTGATGCACGCCGGCGCGGATGTGCCGGTGGTTGCGCCCGCGACACGCATGGCCGATGTGATCTATGAGATGTCGTCCAAGAAGCTGGGTATGACGACGGTGCAGGAAGATGGCCGACTGCGTGGCGTGATCAGCGATGGTGATTTGCGCAGGCTGCTGGAGCGCGAGGGCGGCGCGGCCTTGAGCAAAACGGCGGGCGAGGCGATGAATGCGCGCCCGAAGACCATTGGCGGCGACGAGCTGGCGGCGCGCGCGCTGGCGATTATGGAAGAGAAGAAGATCACATCGCTGGTGGCGGTGGACGCGGAGATGCGCGTGGAAGGCGTGGTGCATCTGCACGATCTGTGGGGCGTGGAGATGATCTGACCGGTCAGTGGTCAGTGGTCAGGGATCAGGGAGACCGGCTTGCCCGGCACTTGTTAAGAACCAACCGCAGCTCTTTCGACTTCGTCCGCCGCGGCGGACTTCGCTCAGGATGACAATTTCATTTTGATTGCGAGCGCAGAGCGGAGCCACTCGTGTCAGCGTTGACCCATGCGTGTGCCGGGTGACACGGCGGGAGCCACGGCTCATTCTTGAGAGCCTTTGTTTTCAGTCACGGGAGATTTGGCCCTCCACCTGCATTGCTTTCCGGGCAGAGGCAGACCAGGAGGCGAGAGGTGACGGCGGTCTCAGTCACAACGTGGCGTGCATTGGGGGCGACGGCCGAGAAGCCGCGTGAGCGCCGGCGAGACCGCAAACATTTAGAATGGAATCTGGACCATTCTATTGTCCTGCGTCCGCGTTCCACCGCGCGATTCCAAGTTCCCACGCGCTCAATGCAAACGGAGGAGAAAGCAAGTACGTCTTTTTCTATGTATCGATGGTCGAAGCTGTTCATTCCCACACTGCGCGAGGCCCCGGCGGACGCCGAAGTGGCCAGCCACAAGCTTTTGGTGCGCGCCGGCTACATTCGCCAGCTGGGCGCGGGCCTCTACAACTACATCTTTCTCGGGCAGCGGTCGCTCAACAAGATCATTGCGATCGTGCGCGAGGAGATGAACAAGATCGGCCAGGAATTTTTCCTGCCTGCGCTTCTGCCCAAAGAGCCGTGGGCAGAGAGCGGGCGCTGGACGGCGATCGGCGAGAGCATGTTTCGCCTCAAGGATCGCAAGGGCGCCGACCTTTGCCTGGGCTTTACGCACGAAGAGATCATGACCACCATGGCGCGCAGCGAATTGCGCAGCTACAAGCAACTGCCGCAGATCTGGTACCAGATCCAGACCAAGTTCCGCGACGAGCCGCGGCCCAAGTCGGGATTGCTGCGCGTGCGCCAGTTCATCATGAAGGACTCGTACTCCTACGACATGGATGAGGCGGGGCTGGACAAGAGCTACAACCTGCACGACGCGGCATATCGCGCCATCTTCACGCGCTGCGGGCTGAAGTTTGTGGTGGTCGAGGCGGATTCGGGCGCGATGGGCGGATCGCAGTCGCAAGAGTTCATGGTGTACTCGGATGCGGGCGAGGACTTGATTGCGAGCTGTCCGGTCTGCGGTTATGCGGCGAATCTCGAGAAGGCAACTTCGTTGCTTCCTCCTTTAGAGGAGATGGTTGCTACCGGGGACGGGAAACCGGAGCTGGTGCACACGCCGGGGTGCGCGGCCATTCCCGATGTGGCCGCGTTCTTCCGGATTTCGCCGGCATGCGACATCAAGTGCGTGGCGTACATGGCGCTGAAACGCGGGGCAGCCGGGAAAGACGGCGCCAAGAAAGACGGCGGGCCGGAGAGCTGGCATGGCGTGGCGACTTTTCTGCGCGGCGACCACCAGGTGAATGAGACCAAGCTCGCCGGCGCGCTGGGCGCTGCGGAGCTGCGCACCATGCAGGCCGAGGAGCTGAGCCGTTATTTCAACGGCCCGGCGGGGTACCTGGGTCCGGTGGGATTGAAGGTGGATGCGCAGCCGCTCGGGGATGGGCTGACGGTGGTGGCGGACAAGGCCCTCGAGGGCCGCAGGAACATGGTGTGCGGCGCCAACAAGCTCGACTACCACTTGCGCAACGTGACGCCGGGACGCGATTTTGGCTGGACGCTGATGACCGACATCCGCAGCGTGAACGAGGGCGAGGGATGCCCGTCAGGCCAGGACGGCAAACCTTGCGAAGGCAGGCTGGTGGTGGGCAAGGCCATTGAGACGGGACACATCTTCAAGCTCGGCGACAGATACACGCGATCGATGGGCGCGCGGGTCCTGGACGAGAACGGCAGGGAAGTGACACCCGTCATGGGATGCTACGGGATCGGCATCGAGCGCATCCTGACGGCGGCCATCGAGCAGTCGAACGATGCGAACGGGTTCTGGCTGCCGGCGTCGATTGCGCCCTTCACGGTGGTGGTGACCATCACCAATGTTGCCGACGCGGCCCTCAGGGAGACGGGCGAAAAGCTCGCTGCAGAGCTTGAAAGCGCAGGACTTGATGTGCTGCTCGATGACCGGGACGAGCGCGCCGGCGTCAAATTCAAAGACGCGGACCTCGTCGGGATTCCCTACCGCATCAATGTAGGGAAGAAGGTTACGGAAGGGAAAGTGGAACTGGTGACGCGGGCCCGCGCGTACAGTGAGGATGTGGCGCTCGATGAAGTGGCGGCGCTGGTCAAAAGGCGCGTGGACGAAGAGCTGCTCCTGGAGGCAGTTGTAGCGAAATGAGAGACGCGGACCGCCTGCGAAGAGACAACCGCAGATCCTTCGACTGCGGTCGTCCGCCGCGGCGGACGACCTTCGCTCAGGATGACAGCGGTGTATCGGATAGCAGCGCTTGTGATGCGAACGTCGGAGGCCAAAGGAAGGCGGCAGACGTCTTGAGGGAGCAGGAATGGCGTTGAAGATCCGATTCGCGATGCCCGGGGGCAAGCATCCGGTGCTGACGCTGGTTGCGCTTTGTGCAGCAGCGGCGTTCGCCCTCTGCGTGCTGGTGGGCTTCACGATCTTCGGCTATTACTACGTGAAGTATCACTCGATTGTGGATGCGCGTTTGAGCCAGCCCATCTTTGCCGATACGGCAAAGATTTACGCGGCGCCGCGCGAGGTGCGCCCGGGGCAGAAGATTTCCGTGCGGCTGATCGCCAACGAGCTGCGCGAGGCGGGCTACACCACCGATGGCGCGGCGCAGCCTTCACCGCTGGGAACCTTCACCCAGAGCGCGCAGCAGATCACGGTGCATCCGGGGCCCGAGTCTTATCACGCGCCGGACAGCGCGACCATCCACGTGGACCAGGGTGAAGTGGACTCGATCGAAGATGAGCACGGGCAGGAGCTGGCCAGCTACGAGCTGGAGCCGTTGCTGATTACGGGCCTGAGTGAAAGCCAGAACCGCATCAAGCGGCGGCTGCTTACCTACGACGAGATTCCCGCGAACCTGGTGAACGCGGTGGTGGCCATCGAGGATCGGCGCTTTTTTGAGCACAGCGGCGTGGACTACTATCGCATCCTCGGCGCGCTGCGCAACGATTTGACGCCGGGACACCGGTTTGTGGAAGGCGGATCGACGCTGACCATGCAGCTGGCGCGGGGATTTTTCCTCTCGCCGGAACGCAAGTTGATGCGCAAGGTGGCGGAGATTGCCATCACCTTTCAACTGGAGCACCGCTTCACCAAGAAGCAGATCTTCCAGATGTACGCGAACGAAATCAACCTGGGGCAGCGGGGCAGTTTCTCGATTGACGGCTTCGGTGAGGCGGCGCAGGCGTATTTCGGCAAAGATGTGCGGCAACTGAACCTGGCCGAGTGCGCGCTGCTCGCCGGGATGATCCAGAGTCCCAACCGGCTGAACCCCTTCCGGCATCCGGATCGCGCCATTGAGCGGCGCAACCTGGTGCTCGATGCGATGGTGGAGACGGGCGCGATCACCAAGGAACAGTCGGAGGCGGCCAAGGCGGAGCCGCTGCATCTGGCGCCGGCCAGCGTGGATGCGAGCGAGGCGCCGTATTTCGTAGACCTGGTGCGCGACCAGCTGGTGCAGAGGCTGGGCGACCGGGACTTTAACCGCGAGGGGCTGCGGATATACACCACGCTCGATCCCGATCTGCAGCGCATTGCCACCGAAGCGGTCGATTCCACCATGCCGCAGGTCGATAAGCTGATTGACCGCATCCATGCGCGCGACCGCAAGCTGGGCAAGCCCTATGTCTATCCGCAGGTGGCGCTGGTGGCGCTCAATCCGCATACCGGCCAGGTGCTGGCGCTGGTGGGCGGGCGCAGCTACGGAGAATCGCAATTGGACCACGCGGTTTCGATGCGGCCTACGGGTTCTACGTTCAAGCCGTTTGTGTACGCCGCTGCCTTCCAGACGGCGGTGGAAGGCGTCATGCTGCCCGGGCAAACGAAGCTCTTCTCCCCGGTAACGATGATCAACGATGCGCAGCAGACCTATGGCGAGGGCACACCGAACGAGTACACGCCGCACAACTTCCAGGGCGAGTACTACGGAGACGTGACGGCGCGCTACGCGCTGATGCGCTCTGACAACAATGCCACCATCAGCCTGGCCAGCATGGTGGGCTTCGACCAGGTGGCCGCGCTGGGGCGCGATGCCGGCATCAAGAGCGCGCGCGGCACGCCCTCGGTGGCCATCGGCGCCTATGCCGCGACGCCGCTCGATGTTGCGGGCGCGTACACGGTGTTCGCCAACGGCGGAGTGCATCTCGATCCGTGGATGCTGGCCAGCGTGCGCACGCCCATGGGCGACGTGGTGACGGATTACACGCCGACCTCGCGGCAGGTGCTCGATCCGCGCGTGGCTTACCTGACCACAAGCATGATGGAAGACGTGTTGCGTGGCAACGGTCCCGATGGCTGCAAGGTTGGGGACCGCGACCTCTGCGGAACCGGCGCCGGCGTGCGCGATATGGGCTTTGAGGCGCCGGCCGCAGGCAAAACGGGCACGGATCACGACGCGTGGTTTGCCGGCTTCACCAGCAACCTGATCTGCGTGGTGTGGATAGGCAACGACGACTATACCCCGCTTGATCCGGAGAACCGCGGCCGCATCCAGGGTGCGCAGGCGGCGGCGCCCATCTGGGCGGCTTTCATGCGGCAGGCTGTCCAGCTTCCGCAGTACTCAGACACGCACGAATTCACTCCGCCCGACGGCGTGCAGGTGGAACAGATCGACAAGGTCACGAATCTGCTCAGCGACAACGCTTGCCCCGACGCCTACAGCGCGGCATTTCTGGCCGGCACCGGGCCCACGGACACATGCGATCACCCCGCCGATCACCGCAACATCCTGCAAAAGATCTTCGGGCTGGGCAAGAGCGGCTTTTAGTTCGAGCTGAGAAGCAAGCAGCTTCAATTCGTACTTTCCCACGGCTCGAAGTGAATCCAAGAACTCACGAGTTATCCATCCACATCCACGTCGCCGGGCATAAGCTGGCAGCGCGGGCACCAGAAGGTGACGCGCGCGTCTGCACCCTGCAGACGGCGGCGCACCGGTTCACCGCAGCGGCGGCAGGGCTCGCCGTGACGGCCGTAGACCCAGAGGCTTTCGCGCGGGTCCGAAGCATGGGTCGTCCGGCGCTGCAGGCCGCGGTACGTGACGATGAGATTGCCGGAGTCTTCAAGGACGTTCGCGGCGACGAGCTTCTGCGCGGCGGCGACGATCGCGTGAATCTGCGCGGGCGCGAGCGACGCCACCGGCGCGAAAGGATGAACGCCGGTGACGAAGCATATCTCCGATTTGAAGACGTTGCCCACGCCGGCGACGACTTTCTGATCGAGAAGTACATCGCCGATGGCCTCGCCCGCACGGGCGACGACGCGGCCGACGGCTTCTTCGGCGTCGAACTGCGCGCTTAAGACGTCGGTGTCCGGCTGCGGAATGCGCCGGTCGCGGGCGAGCGACTGCGCGGTGTGCATCTCGGCTACAGGCACTTTGAAGCCGACCGCGAGGTAGTTCGCGTTCTCGAGGACGATGCGCATGTAGAAACGCGGCTTCTGCCAGCGCTCGCCGGGCCGATAGATGTGCCAGCTCCCGTTCATGAGCATGTGCGTGGCCAGGGTGAGGCCGCCGGAGAAATGAATGAGCATCCACTTGCCGCGCGCGTCGACACTGTCGACAAGCTGGCCGGTGAGCGGGGTTTCATCGTGGAAGCGCGTGAGCGTGGGAAAGACACTATGGAAGCCAGTGATGGGCTTGCCGGCAAGGGCGCGGGAGAGCGAGCGCGCGGTGCGGAAGATGGTATCGCCTTCGGGCATTTTTTTACTGCACCTCGGGCCTGTGTGTCTCGCCGTGGGCGAGCGGCAACGGAATGCGTCGAAGGTGCATGCCGAGGGGGCCGGGATGGAAGCCGGCGTCCATCAAGAAACGTGCCATGAAGTGCGCAGCGACGGGCTGGCCGTTGAGGGTGGTGATGAGCGCGCCCCCGTAGTTCGATCCTGAATGGCCGCCGCCATGGAGCTGCGCCTGGCCGCGCGTCGACAGGAAATGCGCGAGACCCGCCGCGGTTTGCGCGCGCTCGGGCTCGTCGGCAGGCAGAAAGACGAGCAGGTTGGGATTGCCGCGGCGCATCCAGGCGACGAGCTGGCCGTTGCGCAGGACGACTTCCGCGTAAGCGGCGCGGGTGAGAACACGCGGAGCTGTCTCCGCGTCGTCATCCATTGCGGGCAAGTCGGGCCAGCGCAGCGCGGCGCCGTAGGGGTTGGCGGGGTCGGCGGCGGCGAGGAGAACGAACTCGGGTTTCTCTGTGGGCGGATCGGCGCGCAACTGGCGCAGAAGATCGACGGCTGCGGGCAGAGCGAACTGGGTTGCGCCCAGGCCGGCGACGAAGTAGCCGCGGCGGATGCGGCCGCCCTCCTCGAGGGCCTTGAGCACGCCATAGACGGCGCTGAAGCCGCCGGGGACGTTTTCCGCGGCGACGGACTCGCGCAGGAGGATGCCGTAACGGCTAAGGAGCTGGAGGGCGAGCGCGTGGCTGCGCTCCGTGGCGCTTGGTTCGCCGGTTCCGCTGAGAGAGGCTGCCGCATGCAATGTCGACCAGCGGCCCTGCGCGGTGGGCGGGGTGGTGCGGCGCGAGCGGAAGGATTGAATGTGGGAACGGCGCGGGGCGCGCGCGCTGTCAGGCCGGGTGATGTAGGCGCGCAGGGCGTGCAGCGAATCATTGGTAATGAGCCCGCGCCAGACCAGGCTCCAGAGCGCGTCGAGTGTTTCGCCGGGATAACCGCCGCCTGCGGCCTGATGCAGCGAATCGAAAAAGCTGGCGCCGGTGGACGCGAGCACGGCGAGGATTTTTTCTTCGCGCTCGGACAAGGGTTCGATAAGAGGACGCGCTTGCGCGAGGAGCGGGAGTTTATCCGCGAGGAAGAGAGCGATGCGGCCGTTGTGCTCGCCGATGGGCTCCACGCCTGCCCAGGCCACCTCGCCTGCGGCGATGAGCGTATCGAGGCCGGCGGGCGTGTAGCCGGCAATGCGCGCGGGCAGGATGGACGACTCGAGCAGCGTGGCGGGGATGGGCGCGCCCTGCAGCGATTCGACGGCGTCGAGGAGCGCGTCGAGATTCGGGCCTCCTTGCGCGGGGCCGCGGCGGGGCGAGAGGACGCCCTGCCAATGGGTGAAGAAGCGCGCCAGCGTGTGCTGCTCCACGGGCTCCACTTCGCGGCGCAGGCGCGCGAGCGATTTGCGGCGGATGAGGCGGAGGATTTCCGCGTCGCACCATTCGCGGTGAAGACCGCCGGGACGGAAACCGCCTTCGAGCACGCGGCCCTCGGCGGCGAGATGGCGCAGCGCGCTTTCGACCGCGGCGGGATCGAGGGCGAAGCGGTCGGCCGCCTGGAGCAGCGTGAAGGGACCGTGGGTGCGCGCGTAGCGGCGGACGAGCTCGAGGACGGGATGGGCGACGGGCTCAAGCAGCGCGACGGCGAGGCCGGGCG